>NZ_JBEYXP010000041.1:0-112801 GCF_040704615.1 Streptomyces sp. NPDC046862
GCGCGGGGAACTGCGCGACCAGCCACACCCAACCCGCACCAACCCACCCACCCCAACCACCCCCCCACCCGGGGGTCTAGGGCGGAGCCCCCAGGGACAGGATGGGACGGGTAGGGGCGGCGGAGACGAGGGGCGGGGGCGAGGAGCTACTTCGTCGACTCGACCGCGTGGCCGCCGAACTGGTTCCGCAGCGCCGCGATCATCTTCATCTGGGGAGAGTCGTCCTGCCGGGAGGCAAAGCGGGCGAACAGCGACGCGGTGATCGCCGGCAGCGGCACGGAGTGGTCGATCGCGGCCTCCACCGTCCAGCGCCCCTCGCCGGAGTCCTCCGCGTACCCCCGCAACTTCTGAAGGTGCTCGTCCTCGTCCAGCGCGTTGACCGCCAGGTCCAGCAGCCAGGAACGGATGACCGTTCCCTCCTGCCAGGAGCGGAACACCTCACGGACGGAGGTCACGGACTCCACCTGCTCCAACAGCTCCCAGCCCTCGGCGTAGGCCTGCATCATCGCGTACTCGATCCCGTTGTGGACCATCTTCGCGAAGTGCCCGGCGCCCACCGTGCCCGCGTGGACGTACCCGTACGGCCCCTCCGGCTTGAGCGCCTCGAAGATCGGGTGGAGCCGCTCGACGTGCTCCTTGTCTCCGCCGACCATCAGCGCGTAGCCGTTCTCCAGGCCCCACACGCCACCGGACACGCCCGCGTCCACGAAACCGATCCCGCGCTCGGCCAGCTGCCCGGCGTGCTTCTCGTCGTCCGTCCAACGCGAGTTGCCGCCGTCGACGACCGTGTCACCGGGGGAGAGCAGACCGCACAGCTCGTCGACGACCGACTGCGTGGGACCGCCCGCGGGGACCATCACCCACACCACCCGCGGCGCTTCGAGACCGCTCACGAGTTCCTGGAGACTGCTCACGTCGGAGACGTCGGGGTTGCGGTCGTAGCCGATGACGGTGTGGCCCGCGCGGCGGATCCGCTCGCGCATGTTGCCGCCCATCTTGCCGAGGCCGATGAGACCCAGCTGCATCGATGCCATGTCAGTTCACTGCTCCCTGAATGCTCTGAACGTTGCGAAGACTGCGGTAGGTGGCCACCAGAGAGGCCGTGGAGGCGTCGAGACCGGGGACGTCGGCGCCTTCCGTCAGCGCCGGTTCCACACGCTTGGCCAGGACCTTGCCCAGCTCGACGCCCCACTGGTCGAAGGAGTCGATGTTCCAGACGGCTCCCTGCACGAACACCTTGTGCTCGTAGAGGGCGATGAGCTGGCCCAGCACCGACGGGGACAACTCCGTGGCCAGGATCGTCGTGGTCGGACGGCTGCCGCGGAACGTGCGGTGCGCCACCTGCTCCTCCGGCACCCCCTCGGCCCGTACCTCCTCGGCCGTCTTGCCGAAGGCGAGCGCCTGGCCCTGAGCGAACATGTTCGCCATCAACAGGTCGTGCTGCGCGGCGAGTTCGGGACCCAGTTCCTCCACCGGGCGTACGAAGCCGATCAGGTCGGCCGGGATCAGCTTCGTGCCCTGGTGCAGCAGTTGGTAGTACGCGTGCTGGCCGTTCGTCCCCGGCGTGCCCCACACCACCTGGCCCGTCTGCCACTCCACCGGATGCCCGTCGCGGTCCACCGACTTGCCGTTGGACTCCATGTCCAGCTGCTGCAGGTACGCCGTGAACTTCGACAGGTAGTGGCTGTACGGCAGCACCGCGTGCGACTGCGCGTCGAAGAAGTTGTCGTACCAGATCCCCAACAGGCCCAGGAGCAAAGGCGCGTTCGACTCCGCCGGCGCGCTGCGGAAGTGGTCGTCGACGGTCCTGAAGCCCTCCAGCATCTCCCGGAAGCGGTCCGGGCCGATCGCGATCACCAGTGACAGGCCGATCGCCGAGTCGAACGAGTACCGCCCGCCGACCCAGTCCCAGAACTCGAACATGTTGTCCGTGTCGATGCCGAAGTCCGACACCTTCTCGGCGTTCGTCGACAGTGCCACGAAGTGCCTGGCCACCGCCTTGTCTCCCCCACTCTCGACTTCGCTCGAGCGGGAGGTACCCCCATCCCCCAGCCCGGCCAGCAGCCAGGAACGGGCCGACGTCGCGTTCGTGATCGTCTCGATCGTCGTGAAGGTCTTGGACGCGACGATGAACAGCGTCTCCGCCGGGTCCAGGTCGCGCACCGCCTCGTGCAGGTCGGCGCCGTCCACGTTCGACACGAAACGGAACGTCAGGTCGCGCGCCGTGTACGGTCGCAGCGCCTCGTACGCCATCGCCGGGCCCAGATCCGAGCCGCCGATGCCGATGTTGACGACGTTCCTGATCCGCTTGCCGGTGTGGCCGGTCCAGTCACCGGAGCGGACCCGCTCGGCGAACGCGCCCATCTTGTCCAGCACGGCGTGCACGCGCGGCACCACGTTCTCGCCGTCGACCTCGATCACGGCGTCCCGCGGGGCGCGCAGGGCCGTGTGGAGGACGGCCCGGTTCTCCGTGATGTTGATCCTCTCGCCGCGGAACATGGCGTCCCGGAGGCCGAACACGTCCGTCGCGGTGGCCAGTTCCTGGAGGAGCGCGAGAGTCTCGTCGTTGATCAGGTGCTTGGAGTAGTCGAGGAGCAGGTCGCCCACGCGGACGGTGTAGCGCTCGGCGCGTCCCGGATCCGCCGCGAACAGCTCGCGCAGGTCCGGGTGCAGCATCACGTCCGCGCGGTGGTCCTGCAGTGCGGTCCACTCGGGGCGCAGGGTGAGCTTGGGCGTGTCAGACATGGGCGGCGGTCTCCTTGGTGCCCTCGCCGCGCAGGGCGACGGCGTACATCTCGTCGGCGTCGAGGCGGCGCAGCTCCTCGGCGATCAGCTCGGAGGTGGGGCGCACCTTCAGGGCGAGGGTGCGCGCCGGCTGGCCCGGCAGGGTGAGCGTGGCCAGCGGGCCCTCGGGGCGGTCGATGACGATCTCGCCCCGTGCGGTGCCGAGGCGGACACCGGTCACGACCGGTCCGCCGGTGACCACCCGCTCGACGGGCACCCGCAGCCGCGCCTCCAGCCAGCGCGCCAGCAGCTCGGCGCTCGGGTTCTCCGCCTCGCTCTCGACGGCCGCGGACGTGATCTGCGCACCGGCCTGGTCGAGCGCCGCCGCCAGCATCGAACGCCAGGGGGTCAGCCGGGTCCACGCCAGGTCGGTGTCACCCGGCGCGTACGAGATGCGGCGCTGCTCCAGCGTGGCGAGCGCGTCGTCGACCGCGTACAGGTCGGTGATCCGGCGCTGGGCCAGCGCCCCGAGCGGGTCCTTGGCGGGCACCTCGGGCGCGTTCACCGGCCACCAGACGACGACCGGCGCGTCGGGCAGCAGCAGCGGCAGGACCACGGAGTCGGCGTGGTCGGACACCTCGCCGTACGTCCGCAGGATGACCGTCTCGCCGGTGCCCGCGTCCGCGCCCACGCGGACCTCCGCGTCCAGGCGGGACGTGGTGCGGTCGCGCGGGGTCCGGGCGTGCCGCTTGATGACGACCAGGGTGCGCGAGGGGTGCTCGTGCGAGGCCTCCTCGGAGGCCTTGATCGAGTCGTAGGCGTTCTCCTCGTCGGTCACGATGACCATCGTGAGGACCATGCCCACGGCGGGGGTGCCGATGGACCGGCGTCCCTGCACGAGCGCCTTGTTGATCTTGCTTGCCGTGGTGTCGGTGAGGTCGATCTTCATGGCCTGCGCCAGCTCCGTCCGTCTCGTGCGAGCATCTCGTCGGCTTCCTCGGGTCCCCAGGTGCCCGAGGGGTACTGCGCGGGCCTGCCGTGCCGGTCCCAGTACTCCTCGATCGGGTCGAGGATCTTCCAGGACTCCTCCACCTCCTGGTGGCGGGGGAAGAGGTTGGCGTCGCCGAGCAGTACATCCAGGATCAGGCGTTCGTACGCCTCCGGGCTGGACTCCGTGAACGACTCGCCGTACGCGAAGTCCATCGACACGTCCCGGATCTCCATCGAGGTACCCGGCACCTTCGAACCGAAGCGCACGGTCATCCCCTCGTCCGGTTGCACGCGGATGACGATCGCGTTCTCGCCGAGCTCCTCGGTGGCCGTGGAGTCGAAGGGGGAGTGGGGCGCCCGCTGGAAGACCACCGCGATCTCGGTGACCCGCCGGCCCAGGCGCTTGCCCGTGCGCAGGTAGAAGGGGACGCCCGCCCAGCGGCGGTTGTCGACCTCCAGCTTGACCGCCGCGTACGTGTCGGTCTTCGAGTTGGCGTCGATGCCCTCCTCCTGGAGGTACCCGGGCACCTTCTCGCCGCCCTGCCAGCCCGGCGCGTACTGACCGCGCACCGTGTGCAGCCCGACGTCCTCCGGCAGACGCACGGACTTGAGGACCTTGAGCTTCTCGGTGAGCAGCGACTCGGCGTCGAAGGCGATGGGCTCCTCCATCGCGGTCAGCGCCAGGAGCTGGAGCAGATGGTTCTGTATGACGTCACGGGCCGAGCCGATGCCGTCGTAGTAGCCGGCGCGGCCACCGATACCGATGTCCTCCGCCATCGTGATCTGGATGTGGTCGACGTACGACCTGTTCCAGATCGGCTCGTACATCTGGTTGGCGAAGCGGAGCGCCAGGATGTTCTGGACGGTCTCCTTGCCGAGGTAGTGGTCGATGCGGAACACCTGCTCCGGGTCGAACACCTCGTGCACGATGGCGTTCAGCTCGCGGGCGCTGGCCAGGTCGTGGCCGAACGGCTTCTCGATGACCCCACGCCGCCAGGAGCCCTCCGGGGGGTCCGCCAAGCCGTGCTTCTTCAGCTGCTGCACGACCTTGGGGAAGAACTTCGGCGGTACCGAGAGGTAGAAGGCGAAGTTGCCGCTGGTCCCACGGGAGGCGTCCAACTCGTCGACGGCCTCGCGCAGTTGCTTGAACGCGTCGTCGTCGTCGAAGTCGCCGGGAACGAACCGCATGCCCTCGGCGAGCTGCGTCCAGACCTCCTCACGGAACGGCGTACGGGCGTGGTCGCGCACCGCGTCGTGCACCACCTGCGCGAAGTCCTGGTCCTCCCAGTCGCGGCGCGCGAACCCCACGAGCGAGAAACCCGGCGGCAGCAGACCGCGGTTGGCCAGGTCGTACACGGCTGGCATCAGCTTCTTGCGGGACAGGTCACCGGTCACCCCGAAGATGACCAGACCCGAGGGGCCCGCCACGCGGGGCAGACGGCGGTCGCGGGGATCGCGGAGCGGGTTGGCCCGATAGGCCTCGACCGCGTCCGCCAGGGAGCCCGTCCCGGTGAGAACCTCGTCGCTCATTCCCCGTCAACTCCCTTCCTGCTCAAGGACGTCGAGACCGCGCCCAGCAGCTCCTGCCAGGCCACCTGGAACTTCGCCACGCCCTCGTCCTCCAACTGCTTCACGACCTCGTGGTACGGGATCCCGAGCGCCTCCACGGCCGCGAGGTCGGCCCGCGCCTGGGCGTAACCGCCGGTCACCGTGTCACCCTGCACGACGCCGCGCTCGGCGGTGGCGTCGAGGGTGGCCTCCGGCATGGTGTTGACCGTGCCCGGCGCGACCAGTTCGTCCACGTACAGCGTGTCCTTGTACGCCGGGTCCTTCACGCCCGTGGAGGCCCACAGCGGACGCTGCTTGTGGGCGCCCGTCGTCACGAGCGCGGTCCAGCGGGCGGAGAGCAGGGGCGCGTGGCCGCCGGAGCCGAACACCTCCTCGTACGCCTCGTACGCCAGACGGGCGTTGGCGAGGGCCGCCCTGCCCCTGAGGGAAAGGGCCTCGTCCGTGCCGAGCTTCGTCAGCCGCTTGTCGACCTCGCTGTCCACACGGGAGACGAAGAAGGAGGCGACGGAGCGGATCGCGGACAGGTCGAGGCCGGCCGCCTGTGCCTTCTCCAGACCGGCGAGGTAGGCGTCCATGACCTCGCGGTAGCGTTCCAGCGAGAAGATCAGCGTCACGTTCACGCTGATGCCGAGGCCGATGACCTCGGTGATCGCCGGAAGACCGGCCTTCGTCGCCGGAATCTTGATCATGACGTTCGGACGGTCCACCAGCCAGGCGAGCTGCTGGGCCTCGGCGACGGTCGCCGCCGTGTTGTGGGCCAGGCGCGGGTCGACCTCGATGGAGACCCGGCCGTCGCGCCCGCCGGTCGCGTCGTACACCGGACGCAGGACGTCGGCCGCGGCGCGAACGTCGGCGGTCGTCATCATCCGTACGGCCTCGTCGACCGTCACACCGCGCACGGCCAGACCGGCGAGCTGTTCCTCGTAGCCCTCCCCGGAGCCGATGGCGGCCTGGAAGATGGACGGGTTGGTGGTGACGCCCACCACGTGCTTCTTCTCGATGAGTTCGGCGAGGTTGCCGGACGTGATGCGCTCGCGGGAGAGGTCGTCGAGCCAGATGGAGACGCCCTCGTCCGTCAGGCGCTTCAGGGGTTCCGCGGCCGTGGTCGCCGCGGTTGCTTCGGTGGTCACAGTGATCATCTTCCTTCAGGCGCTCGCGTCAACCGCGGGCGGCGGTAAGACCAGTAGGTGAATTGAGCACAGCCCGGGCGGCGGCGACGACGTTCTCGGGGGTGAAGCCGTACTCGGCGAACAGGGTCCTGGCGTCGGCCGAGGCACCGAAGTGCTCCAGCGAGACGATCCGTCCGGCGTCCCCGACGTAGCGGTGCCAGGTCAGCCCGATGCCCGCCTCGACCGCGACACGGGCCTTCACGCCCGGCGGCAGCACGCTCTCGCGGTACGCGCGCGGCTGCTCCTCGAACCACTCCACGGACGGCATCGACACCACCCGCGTGCCGACGCCCTCGGCCTCCAACCGCTCCCGCGCGGCCACGGCGACGTGCACCTCGGAACCGGTGGCGATCAGGATGAGGTCCGGATTCCCGGTCGAGGACTCCCGCAAGACATAACCGCCCTTCGCCGCCTCGGCGTTGGGGGCGTAGGTGGGCACGCCCTGGCGGGTCAGCGCGAGGCCGTGCGGGGCCGGGTGGGTGGCGTGCCGCCTGAGGATCTCGGCCCAGGCGATGGCGGTCTCGTTGGCGTCGGCCGGGCGGACGACGTTCAGGCCCGGGATCGCGCGCAGCGAGGCGAGGTGCTCGACGGGCTGGTGGGTCGGACCGTCCTCACCCAGGCCGATGGAGTCGTGCGTCCACACGTACGTCACCGGGAGCTGCATCAGGGCCGACAGACGCACGGCGTTGCGCATGTAGTCGGAGAACACGAGGAACGTGCCGCCGTAGATACGGGTGTTGCCGTGCAGGGCGATGCCGTTCATCTCCGCGGCCATGGAGTGCTCGCGGATGCCGAAGTGGATCGTGCGGCCGTAAGGGCTCGCCTCCGGCAGGGGGTTGTCCGCCGGGAGGAACGAACTCGTCTTGTCGATGGTGGTGTTGTTGGAGCCCGCCAGGTCTGCCGAGCCGCCCCACAGCTCGGGGACGACCGCGCCGAGCGCCTGCAGCACCTTGCCGGACGCGGCACGCGTGGCGACGGACGCGCCCTCCTCGAAGGCCGGCAGCGCCTGCTCCCAGCCCTCGGGCAGCCGGCCCGCGACCACCCGGTCGAACAGCCGCGCGCGCTCCGGCTGGGCGGCCCGCCACTCCGCCAGCTCCTTGTCCCACGCGGCGTGCGCCTCGGCACCCCGGTCCAGGGCCTGACGGGTGTGGTCCAGGACCTCGTCGGCGACCTGGAACGTCTCGTCCGGGTTGAAGCCGAGGACACGCTTGGTGGCGGCCACCTCGTCGTCGCCGAGCGCGGATCCGTGCGCGGCCTCGGTGTTCTGGGCGCCCGGGGCGGGCCAGGCGATGATCGTGCGCATCGCGATGATCGAGGGGCGCGCGGTCTCGGCCTGCGCCGCCCTGAGCGCGTCGTACAGCGTGGGGACGTCGATGTCGCCGTTGAACGCGGGCTCGATCCGCTGCACGTGCCAGCCGTACGCCTCGTACCGCTTCAGCACGTCCTCGGAGAAGGCGGTGGCGGTGTCGCCCTCGATGGAGATGTGGTTGTCGTCGTAGAGGAAGACCAGGTTGCCGAGCTTCTGATGACCCGCCAGCGACGAGGCCTCGGCGGAGATTCCCTCCTGCAGGTCGCCGTCGGAGACGATCGCCCAGATGGTGTGGTCGAAGGGGGACTCGCCCTCGGGGGCGTCCGGGTCGAACAGGCCGCGCTCGTAGCGGGCGGCCATCGCCATGCCCACCGCGTTCGCGACACCCTGACCGAGCGGGCCGGTGGTGGTCTCGACGCCCGCCGTGTGCCCGTACTCCGGGTGGCCGGGCGTCTTGGACCCGTGTGTACGGAACGCCTTCAGATCGTCCAGCTCCAGCTCATAGCCCGCGAGGAAGAGCTGGGTGTAAAGGGTCAGCGAGGTGTGGCCGGGGGAGAGGACGAAGCGGTCGCGGCCGGTCCACTCGGGATCGGCGGGGTCGTGCCGCATCACCTTCTGAAAGAGGGTGTACGCGGCCGGGGCGAGACTCATCGCGGTGCCCGGATGCCCGTTGCCGACCTTCTGCACGGCGTCGGCCGCGAGAAGCCGGGCGGTGTCGACGGCACGGCGGTCGAGGTCGGTCCACTCGAAGCCGTCAGATGTCTGTGCTGTCTGTGCGGTCTGTGAGCTCATCTGCAGGAAGCCCTCCATCTTCAAGAAGTCCTCACGAAGCGGGATGCCGTGGCCGGTTCGCCTTCAAAGCTAAAAGTCTGACTTTTGCTGGGGAAGGTGCGCCTGTGTCAGCCTTCGGTGAAAGTGGGACATCGACCGCAGGACCGCTCGCAGGGCAGACTGCTGGGCGGACAACAGGGCCGAGCCTCAGCGAGAGGGACATGGCGCACAGAACCCCCCAGAACGCGGGGAGAACCTCCCCGGATGGTGATGGGATCAAGACGTTTCCCTTCCCCGTCGACCTCAGCCTCTCCGGCGTCGGCATGCAGGTCGGCCGGATGGACCCGGACCGCGCCTGGCACCCGGACGTGCCGGTGGAGCGCGTGCACCGCATCGACTTCCACGTGGTCATGCTGTTCGGCGGCGGCCCCGTGACCCACATGATCGACTTCGCCGAGTACGAGGTCTCCGACGGTGACCTGTTGTGGATCCGTCCAGGCCAGGTCCACCGCTTCTCCCGCACGGCCGAGTACCGCGGGACCGTGCTGACCATGCAGCCCGGCTTCCTTCCGCGTGCCACCGTCGAGGCGACCGGCCTCTACCGCTACGACCTGGCACCGCTTCTGCGCCCGGACGCGGCCCGGCTCGCCGCTCTGCGGCACTCCCTCGACCAGCTGGAACGCGAGTACACCGACACCGAGACCCTCCCGCTCAGCCTGCACACCGCTGTGCTGCGGCACTCCCTGACCGCGTTCCTGCTCCGCCTGGCCCACCTCGCGTCCGGTTCGGCGGAAGCCGAACGCCTGCACGCCGACACCACTTTCACCCGCTTCCGTGAGGCCGTCGAGAAGGGGTTCGCAGCCAACCACAGCGTCAGTGCGTACGCCGACGCGCTCGGGTACTCCCGCCGTACGCTGGTGCGCGCTGTTCGCGCCGCCACGGGGGAGACGCCCAAGGGGTTCATCGACAAGCGGGTCGTGCTGGAGGCGAAGCGGTTGCTGGCCCATACGGACCTGCCGATCGGGCGGGTCGGTGCCGCTGTGGGGTTTCCCGACTCGGCCAACTTCTCCAAGTTCTTTCAGCTGCACACGGGGGTGGCTCCGGTGGCGTTCCGGGCGGAGTTGCGCTGAGGGGATGGAGCCGAGAGCTGTTTTCGCCATCGCCGCCCCTGCACGTCCCGTCGCCCGGGGCGCTGCCACTCCGATCCCGTTCAAGCGTGTCGGATGCGGGCGGTGGCCTGGACGGCGTGATGCAGGCCGTCGCCCCGCCGGCGGTGGTGCCCGGCGGTGGCGCGAGCCGCCGCATGAAGCTTCCCCTTGATCGTGGACACCTGGAGACTGGGACGTGTGAGCCCAGAGGGAGCAGTGCAAGCAGTGCCGGGGGGAAGCCAGTACACAAGGCGGTATTCGGAAGGGTCCAAGCAGGCCGCGGTCGCACTTGTGGCCTCCTCGGCCCGGACGGTGAAGTCCCCCTGTGTCTGGGCAATCTCAACGCGCTGCACACGGTGTCTCCGGACGCCACGCTTGTGTGGCGCCATCGCCACGAGCGCCCCCCAAGCTTTACGGCGCGGTCGGCGCCCGCTTGACCGCCGCCGAAGCCGCCCGGTTCCCCGGTGCGTCGAGTCGGCGTTCGCTGAGTACAACGCGCTGCGGACCAAGGTCGAATCGCAATCCTTATCCTGCTTGAGAGTGAGGTCGGATGATTTCCCTTGCTGATTTGGTAGATCTAGCGCGGCGGTATGAGGGCGATCTCTCCCTGCCTGTCGACCCGCTTCGCGTGGGGGATCGGGAAATCGATGTCGACGCCACCCCGGCTGTCATGGGATGCATCAATCTTTCTCAAGACTCGACATATCGAGAGAGTGTCGCGACCTCGACTCGGTCTGCTGTCCGAAAAGGGCGTATCCTCGCGGCGCAAGGAGCCGATATCGTCGATATTGGCGCCGAGTCCAGCAATCCCCGTACTGTGCAGGTGACCGCGCGCGAGCAGATCTCCGCCTTGGTGCCGGTCGTGAAGGAACTTGCTGAGCAAGGGATCGTCGTTTCGATCGAGACCTACGAGCCTGCCGTTGCCCGATCGTGCCTGGAGGCGGGGGCGCTCCTCTTGAATTACTCCGGTGGGTTGGCGTCGGACGGTGACATGTTTCCCATAGTGGCCGACCGGCAGGCGACGATCATTCTGTGCCATGTCGAAGGGAAGGACTCTCGGGACGTGAGTGCAAGAGGTGTCGATGAAGACCCTGTCCCTGGGATGCTCGACTACTTTGGTAGGCGCGTGGAGCACGCTCGCTCGATGGGAGTCGATCGAATCGCCATTGATCCTGGAATCGGCTTCTCTCATGGGGAATCTGTAACTGCCGATGTTCGCATTCAGTATCAGGCCAGGGCTCTCCTCAATACATTCCGATTGCGACGGATGGGTCTTCCAATCTGCCACGCCCTACCGCATGCTTTTAGTCTCTTCGAGGATGAATTCCGTACCGCCGAAGGGTTCTTTGCCGTGTTGGCACACCTTGGAGGAACAGGTATTTACCGCACTCACGAAGTGCCCAAGGTCAGGGCGATACTAGCTGCTCTCCGGGCACTCGGTCCTCAAGCCTTCAGTCTGGACAAAACCGAGTCGACCGCCCGGTGGATTCCTATGCCGGAGGGGTAGTGGTACTCCCCGACGTCAGTCAAAGAGACACGGAGCCCTTTCCAACCTCACTTGCCAGGCGGGCGGTTGGGCTGACAGACAGATGAAGCCCCTGATAGATGGGTTTTCGACCAAGAGAACCGTCTCCACCAGAGGCTTCGCATGCTTGTCTTCCCGTCCGTCGCCGGCGTGGCCAGCTCTGCCCTGCGCTTCCTCGCCGCCCGCCTGAGAGAACACCGCCGCGCTCTCGGAACCCGATGGAGGCGTCTCAATGCAGGACGACAGGCTCTGCTCACCCTCGCCCACCTGCGCAACGGCCAGCCCTACGCCCTGCTCGCGGCCGGATTCGGGATCGGCACCACCACCGCCTACCGATACATCACCGAGGCCGTCAACCTCCTGGCCGCCCTCGCTCCCACCCTCAGCGAAGCCGCACGAGCGGCGTCGACGAAGGCGTACGTGATCCTGGACGGGACGCTCCTGCCGATCGACCGAATCGCTGCCGACCGCCGGTTCTACTCAGGCAAACACAAGAAGCACGGCATGAACGTGCAGGTCATTGCTGATCCGAAAGGGCGTCTGATGTGGGCTTCACCAGCCCTGGCCGGCGCCGTCCACGACGTCCGTGCCGCGCGCGAGCACGGCATCATCGAGGTACTCGCCGCGGCCAACATCAGCTGCTGGGCAGACAAGGGCTACCAGGGCGCAGGCGGCACGGTCCGTCTCCCTTACCGCGGCCGATGGGAACCCCTCTCCACCGGTCAGCAGGCCGTCAACCGGTCCCACGCAAAGATCCGCGCACTGGTCGAGCAGGCCATCGCCACCCTCAAGTCCTGGCGCCTCCTCCGTAAACTCCGCTGCTCGACGACCCGGATCACCAGCCTCGTCCAAGCCGTCCTGGTCCTACAGCTCACTGCCACGGGCTGAGATCAACTCGCAGCATTCACCAAGTCCGTCAATTCCGCTTCCGTCGTCCCCGCCCGCAGACGGACGTCGAAGGGTAACCCTCATCGCAGAACACCAGGTCGAGGTCCAGAGGTGTCAGCCTGCGGAAGACGATCGCCAACCAGATGGCGTCGTCTTCCTGCCAGACGCCCATGTACAGGCAGCTACCGTCCTCGTGCAGATACGCCTCACCGGGACCGTTCTCGGTATCGAACTGCCATATGAGACTGCGTACTTCGCTGCGTTGCGCCGAGTCGATCTCGACCCCGGACCACCGGGCACGAATCGCGTCTGTCAGACCATCCCGATCGATGCGCCATCCGCCCCCATCACCCTCGACCACCGCCAAGAACGTCATAGCCAGGTCTACAGACATCCGTGGCACAGCGTCGATCGGCTGTCGCCTGAACTTGGAATGGGCTCACTCGCCCTCGCCCCGGTCCTCTACGTCCGCCGTCAGCGGGTCCACCGTGGTGAGCAGCCGGTAGGCGGCGGGTGAGCGCGATTTACGGCGGTGCGCTCAGCCCGCTTCGTGAAAGCCAGAGGCTAAATGGGATGCTTACAGATCCACACCCAGTGGGACCTCAAGTGGCCCAATATTGCGTGCACCAGCACCATTGGCTCAGGGCACGGAAAATCATCCCCGTCGCCATCATCACGATAGAAGCACCTATCAATGACGACTCGGTTGACCTTGTGCCCCTCGCCTTCGAGAAAGCTCTTGGCGAACTCGTCAGGAGCCGCGAGAAACGCAGACTTCTCATCCGGGCTCAGTTCAACGTTGAAGACTTCTACCTCTTGCACCGATTCTTGCGGAGCCTCGCGTGTCATTTTCGCCATGGGTCCACCTCGCCGGATGTCCGTCTTCCTTCGCGCCGGACACAGAGCTGATGCCTCGTGAGGAAATTTCCGCCGTAGCGCTTCCCTGCTGATTCTCTCTACAACAGCATGCTCTTGCGACGGGCTTGCGCAACTCGGCAGCATCACCAGATGTCCACTCATCCACGGAACCTGCTGACAGTGTCACCCAGATGGCGTAGCCCCTCTCGCCTGGCTCTCGGAGAGCCAGAAGAATGGACTGGAAAAAAGGCCGGGGAGTCCCTGTCTCAGCCGGCCACCCTGATACAGAAGGAGCGGGAAAGTGGGTAATTCATTCCGGTCCATCAACTTCCCGGATCGCTTCATCCGACACCAGAACTTCCTGGGGGAACTCACTCAGATCGTGAGCGAACTGGACCGAGAGGACGCCACGTTCGAAATCGTGCAGGGTCTCGCGGACCCCAATCTCCTTTCGTTCCGCTCGTTCAACTTCCCCACGCACTACCTGCGGCACCAGGACTTTCGCATGAAGCTCCACGAGGGGCCCAACGTCCCTCTCGGACCGCCTCCGCCCGAGACTCCGGAGATGCAGCTCATGCGCAAGGACGCAACGTTCGTCATGGTCCCGGGGCTCGCGGATGCCGGCGCGGTGTCGTTCCGCTCCCTCAACTTCCCCACACGCTTTATCAGGCACAGAAACTTCGATCTCTTCCTTGAGGAGACCGACAACGGCAACGACGTCGACCGCAAGGACTCGACCTTCAGGATTGTCGGCGGACTGGAGCCGGAGCCGCCCGGGCCCAATTAACCTCGCGCGCCAATGCGGAGGTGGGCGAGCCCGAGCAGGGCCTACCAGCCTGCTCAGGCTCCGCCATCGGATGCCGATAGCGCGGCAGTCGCAAACCCATCTAACAGGGGCTTCATCCGTCTGTCAGGCCAACTACCTTGCCAGCAGCAGAGGTTGGAAAGGGCTCACGGGCTATTTGTACGGCAGCCACACGCTCGTCCTGTCGGGTGGCTCGAACCCCGACCGCACGTACGACACGAGGTCCGGCAACCCGGGGTGCCGGTTGTGTGAGTGCCAGATCAGGGACCACGGGTACAACGGCGCGGGGTCGACGAGGGGGATACGGTGCAGCGACTCGTCTTCCGGCCAGGTGAGGCGGGTCCTGTGTCCCACGAACGTGATCAGTGAGCTCGATGCGGCGATCGTCTCCAGCAGTGACTCCGGGCCGAAGTTCGGGCCGCTCGAGTCCATGGTCACGGAGAAGGCTTCGCCGAACTCGCGGTAGAACTCGGCCCATTCGCTGCCGCTGACGATTCCGGGCATCCACGCGGTGAAGGGGGTCAGATCTGCGGGCCGGAGCCGTTCCGTCCTCGCGAGTGGGTGCTGCGCACCGACGACGACGTCCAGCCCCTCGAAGTGGACGGGCGTGCTCTTCAGCAGGGGGTCACGCTCCTCGACGGGGCTTCGCAGGTACGCGAACGCCACGTCGATCTCGCCGTCCAGGAGCGCACGGACGGCCGCGTCGGCCTTGGCGAGGGTCACCGTCTCCAACGGGGCGTCCTGATGAGTGCGATGGAACTCCCGCAGTATCTCGGCCGACGCGAGGTGACTGCGCAGCACGTCCACCCGGAGGGGCTCCCCGGCGGTCCGTACCGACGCGACGGCCTGCCGCACCGCCATCAGGACGGCACGCGCGTGCGGGAGGAAGGACTCCCCGTGCGTGGTGAGGACCGCTCCGGTGGGCACGCGCCTGAACAGGGTCACATCCAGGGACGACTCCAGCGTCGCGATGCGTTTGGACACCGCCTGCTGGGTCAGGCCGAGGCGGGCGGCGGCGTGCCGGAACTGCCCTTCCTCCGCCACGGCGACGAAGGCTCGAACGGACTCCAGATTCACCCGGGGGACGCTAGCACTCGACAACCAGAGGTTGTACGCGGGCTTGCTCCACTGTGTGCGAGCCCCCGGGCGCCGGATTTGGACAACGGTTCCGACGACGGGTCCCGAGGGCGCGCGACTCAAGGACGCGTGTGTGTGGGCGCATGCGGACGACGGTCTGCCGCCCCGGTCACCCGATCGACGCTCGGCCGGCGTTCTGGGCCGACCTCAAGGCGGCGGTGACCCCGATCCGGGTGATGGAGGACGCCCGGCCCGGGCGGAGTACTCCTCCAGCCGAGCCGGGCGCCGCCAACTCGCCGGTTAGTGACCGAAGTTGAACCAGTTGACGTTCACGAACTCCTGGGGCTGGCCGCTCGTGAAGGTGAGGTAGACGTCGTGGGTCCCGGTGACCCCGCTGATGTTCGCCGGGATCGTCCTCCAGGACTGCCAGCCGCCGGTGTCGCCGACGGCGAAGCTGCCGACGGGGGCGCTCGTGCGGCTGTCGAGGCGGACCTCGACGAGGCCGCTGACGCCCGAGCCGGCGCCGCTGGCGACGCGGGCGTTGAACTGGGCGGCCGCCGTGGAGCCGAAGTTCACGCCCCGGTAGAGGGCCCAGTCCCCGTTGGCGAGAGCGCCGATGTTCTGGCCGCCGCCCGAGTCCGAGGTGGACTCGGTGCTCACGCCGCTCTGACCGTCGTAGGACTCCGCCTGGATGGGGCTGTAGGCGTCACGGTTGCCGGTGGGCGGGGGAGTGGTACCGCTCCCACTGGAGAGCACCTGGACGTAGTCGACGACCATGGGGTGGCCGGGCTCCGTGGCGCTGTCCAGGCCGCCGCCGAGCGCGTCCGGGAAGGCGCCGCCCATGGCCACGTTCAGGATGATGAAGAACCCGTGGTTGGTGGCGTTGGCCCAGGTCGTGGCGTCGACCTGGTTGGCCGTCACCGTGTGGTAGTTGGTGCCGTCGACGTAGAAGCGGATCGCCTCCGGGCTCGCCGAGCGGTCCCACTCCATCGTGTAGGTGTGGAAGCCCGACTGGCACGTGGTGCCCGGGCACGCCGTGTAGTTGCCGATGCCGGTGGTCTCGTTGCACGGGCCGCCGGGGTTGGTGCCGCAGTGCATGGTGGCCCACACGCGGTTCAGGCCCTGGACGTTCTCCATGATGTCCAGCTCGCCGACGCTCGGCCAGTTCTGGTAGTTGCCCCGGTAGGGCCCGCCCAGCATCCAGAACGCGGGCCAGTAGCCCTCGGCGGGGGTGCCGGTGACGTTCGGCATCTGGATGCGGGCCTCGACCCGGAGTCTGCCGCCCGACGGGGGCTGGAAGTCGGTGCGGTTGGTCTCGATGCGGCCCGAGGTCCACCTGCCGGCGGAGTCGCGCAGCGGGGTGATGCGGAGGTTGCCGTTGCCGTCGAGCGCGACGTTGTTGGTGCTGTTCGTCATCGTCTCGACTTCGCCGGTGCCCCAGTTGGCGGGGCCGCCCGGGTAGGAAGTGCCGGTCGCGTACTGCCAGTTGGAGGTGCTGACGCCGGTTCCGGCGGAGCCGTTGAAGTCGTCGACGAAGACCTGGGTCCAGCCGGTCGGAGGGGCGGGTGCCGACGCCTGTGCCGCCGAGGCGCCTGCCGCGGCCAGGCTCAGTGCGCTGAGGAGAGCGAGGAGGGTGCGGCGTAGAGGCCCGCGTCTGGGGGGTGTGGGGGTTGTCCTCATGAGTACCTCTTTGCGTACGGAGTGGGGTGCACGGATGCAGAGGCGAGCGCCCTGAGTGGAGCTCTGGGGAAGACCGTTCATGAGAGCGCTCTCAAACGAGAGGTGCGGGGCCAATGTGCTCCCGGTCACTCGGGCCGTCAAGAGGTGAAGCAGTGAAAGTTCGACTGGGGGGGATGAGTTCACGCTCTGAAGGAGTCGGGAAGGAGGCGGTCTCGTGGGAGCTCCTGTTGGATCACAGGACGGGCACGGGCTCGATGGCGGCGGCCGGGGCCGGGCAGTATGCGCGGTATGGGGAGACGCGGGGGATGCGTGGGAGCGGGCTGTCTGGCCGTGGCGGTGGTGGCCGGCGTCCTGCTCGTGCTGGTCGTCGGCGCGGTGGTGTCGTTGAAGCTCGATGACCGCAAGGCCGAGCGAGATGCCCGGGACCAGCTGGCCTCGACAGTTGACGGGACGCGGGCCGGGCTGTCGCGTGCGGCAGCCGACGGCGTACTGGTCGACACCGAGATCCGACGGGCTGTCACGACCTGGCTGAAGAGTTCGGGCGAGATCCGGCGGGACGGCCGACGAGTGACGGTGACGGCGCGCTTCGCCGTGGTCGTGGGCGGGGGGTTCGCTGTTTCCGGCGACGCCGACGGCTGCTTCCGCTTCGAGGTCGTCCCGGCCGTGGGCCAACCGCCCGTCTCTGTGCGCGAAATGCCGTACAAGGCCTGTGGGTACGAAACCTGGCGGTTGCGGCGTGACCCGGCCGACGTGGCCGATGACGTCGTCGCCGAGCTGCGGGCCGCGGTGACGACGAACGGTGCTGAGGGTGCCCGTACGGCGGATGTGTGGACGACCCCGGGCATTGAGGTGGAGGACACGGAGTGGGAGGGAGGTCGGTTCACCGCTCTCGTATGGCTGTCAGGTGCCGGTCGGGAGGGCCGGGCTGTCGAGGACTGCTATGAGTTCCGTGTGCGAAGCGACCTCGACGCGGTCTTCGCCAAGAAGCTCGAGCCGGACGGCTGTTACCGCATCGAGCGGGAGAGAGACGGAAGCTGAGGGGCCGGATCTCCGTCGTGGTGCTCTGGTGGTCCTCTGGTGGTTGGGCGGGGCCTTCTCGTGTTCCGGGTTCTGTGTGTGGGCGGCAGCGGCCCGGCGGGGGGCGTCGGGTACGTCGCGTACGGGGTCGTCGGCGCGTTGTGCTGCCGGGGGCGCCCGGGTCTTCAGGGGCGCGGGGAACAGCGCGACCAGCCACGACGCACCCGCAGCCGCCCCCCACAGAACCAGGCACACCATATTCGCTGGAACCGCCGGAGGCACCCCGCTAGCGTCTCACCGCATGACGGACATACAGGGCACGTGTACCGACCAGTTCGCCGCCGTACGCGACGCGTTGGCGGCCACGCTCGCAGACCGTGACGTGGGCGCCTCCGTGGCGGTGTACGTGGACGGGGAGCCCGTGGCCGACCTGTGGGGCGGCTTCGTGGACGAGGCGCGTACCGTCCCCTGGGAGCGGGACACCCTCACCAACGTCTGGTCCACCACCAAGACCATGACGGCCCTGTGCGCGCTGATCCTCATCGACCGCGGCGAGTTGGACCCGGCCGCCCCGGTCGCCGCGTACTGGCCCGAGTTCGCCGCGGCGGGCAAGGAGAAGGTCCAGGTCAGGCATCTGCTCGGCCACACCGCCGGGCTGCCGACCTGGGCGGAGCCGATGACGGTCGAGGACCTGTACGACTGGCCCACCGCCACCGGCCGTCTCGCCGCGCAGGCCCCGGCCTGGGAACCGGGCACCGAGGCCGGCTATCACGCGCTCACGCAGGGGTATCTGGTCGGAGAGGTCGTCCGCCGGGTCACCGGCCGCCCGCTGGGCACGTTCTTCGCCGAGGAGGTCGCCGGTCCCGTGGGCGCCGACTTCCACATCGGGCTGGGGGAGGAGCACGACCACCGGGTCGCCCCCGTGATTCCGCCCCCGAGCACACCGGATCCGTCGTCCCCGCTCGGTCGCCGCGGCAATCCGGATGTGCCGCCCGCCACTGCCAACACGGCGGCCTGGCGGCGCGCCGAGATCCCCGCCGCGGGCGGTCACGGCAACGCTCGCTCGGTGGCCGCCGTGCAGTCCGTACTGGCCTGCGGCGGCACGGCACGGGGCGTACGGCTGCTGTCGGAGGCCGGCTGTGAGCGCGTGTTCGAGGAGCAGTTCCGCGGTGAGGACAGCGTGCTGGGCGTGCCCATGCGGTACGGACTGGGATACGGGCTGCACAGCGGCCAGTTGCCCAACCCGCGCAGCTGCTTCTGGGGCGGCTGGGGCGGCTCGATGGTCCTGGTCGACCTCGACGCCCGTATGACGGTGGCGTACGTGATGAACCGGATGCTCCACCAGGAGTCGCTCGGCGACGACCGGGCGTTCCTGATGCTGGCTGCCGCGTACGAGGGGTTCTCGGTCTAGCCGGAGGGCACGCCGATTCCGGCGTGGCGGTGCCGGATGAAACGAGCGGGGCCGGAGGGCATCGGCGGCTCCCTGGGGCAAGGGACCGTCCCGGTATCTCTGCGGGGGATCGGTGAAGTCCTCACCGGTGCGAGGGATGTCGGAGGGCCGGGAGGTGGGCGGACGGGGGCCCTGGCGAGGGCGTGGCGGGGCTCATGCGAAGATCGCTCACGGCCGAGGGAACCAGAACGCGGCATTCCCCCTCTCTAGGGTCGGGTGCCGCCCGAAGCTCCCCCCGAGGCTGCGGGCGGCACCCGGTGACCTGCAACAAGGTGTTCATGCCCTGTGCATGGTTCCGCACGGACCGTCCCGCTGATCATCGGATCACGGCCAACCACCGCCCACCGACAGGAGTTCCGCATGCCCAGCCGCCGCCGTTTTCTCGCCGGGTCCGCCGCCCTCGGCGTGACCGGAGCGGCGGCCGGGTGTTCGGCGGGCAAGGAGGCCGGGGGCGGGGACGCGGCGCAGCCGGAGGGCCGCCCGTCCGCCTCGGTCGTCCCGGCCACCCAGCCCAGGGCCCAGCGGCTCAACTTCGTCGTGGTCCTCGCGGACGACCTCGGCTGGGGCGAACTCGGCAGTTACGGGCAGAAGCTGATCCACACGCCGCGTCTCGACGCCCTGGCCGCCGAGGGACTGCGGTTCACCGACGCGTACGCCGCCGCCCCCGTCTGCGCGCCCTCCCGCTGCTCCCTGCTCACCGGACTGCACAGCGGCCACGCGACCGTGCGCGAGAACCCATGGGGGCCGGGCGGCCAGGGCAGCCTCACCGAGCACGACTTCACCTTCGCGGAGGCGCTCCGGGCCCGCGGCTACCGCACCGGTCTCATCGGCAAGTGGGGCTTCGGACCGGAGGAGCCGGACCAGCCGAGCCACCCGAACTCCCGGGGATTCGAGGAGTTCTACGGCTACATCACCCACCGCCACGCCCACGACTACTACCCGGACTACCTCTGGGAGAACGGCACCCGGCAGGAGATCCCCGCGAACCGGGACGACGCCCGCGAGGTGTACGCGCCCGACCTCATCCAGCAGCGCTCGCTCGACTTCGTCGACGCGCACAAGGACGAGCCGTTCCTGCTCTACCTCGCGCCGACGGTCCCGCACGCCCCCAGCCAGGACCCCCACCTGGGCCGGTATGCGGACGCCCCCTGGCCCCACCCCGACAAGGCGCACGCCGCCCAGGTCACGTCCTTCGACACCCTCGTCGGCAGCGTCGTCGACCGGCTCACCGAGCACGGTCTCGCCGAACGCACCCTCGTCCTCGTCACCAGCGACAACGGCCCGCACGAGGAGGGCGGCACCGACCCCGACCTCTTCGACGGCAACGGCCCGCTGCGCGGCTACAAGCGGAACCTGTACGAGGGCGGCATCCGCGTCCCGCTCATCGCCTGGTCCAAGGGCCGCGTCCCGGCGGGGACCACCGACCGGCCGACCCCGCTGACCGATCTGCTGCCGACCCTGGCGGACCTCGCGGGCGCGCCCGTCCCCACGGACATCGACGGCCTCTCCCTGGCGCCGCTGCTGCGGGGCGCCCGGGACACGGCGCGCACCCCCGTGCACGATCACCTGTACTTCTACCGGAACCACAGTGGCGTCACTCCGCGCGCCGACGTCGTCGACGGCGGCCGGGCACGGCGTCTGGCCGAGGCGGTGCGCCGCGGGGACTTCAAGGCGGTGCGGTTCGCGCCCGGTCAGGACCGGCGCGTGCCGGACGACCGCTGGCAGGTCGAGCTGTACGACCTCGCCAAGGACCCCGGAGAGCGGGACGACCTCGCGGCGGCACGGCCACGGGAGGCCGACGCGCTGGTGCGCCTGATGCGTGAGTCGTGGGCCGACACCTACGAGCGCAAACCCTTCGGTGTCACCCTCGAAGTGACCCGGCAGGGTGGGGAGTTCCTCGTGACGGCCACCCTCGCCAACGGCTCCGCCCGGCCCTGGACGGCCGCCGGGCTCTCCCTCCAGGCACCCGACCGCTGGCAGGTGCGCACGCTCGGCCGGGCGAGCGCGGACCGCGTCCCCGCGGGCGGCCGGCTCACCGCCCGCTGGACGGTCACCCCCTCCGCGGGCGCGAAGCGCGGCCGGCTGACCTGCCACGGCACGGCCACGCACGTGGGGGTGCCGGTGGCGTACGCGGCACAGGTGGTGGCGCGGTAAGCCTGTTGGTGCGTGGCTGCCGGGTGCGTTGCGGTGCCGGGTGCGCCCGAGGCTCCTGGGGGCGCGGGGCTGTGTTGATATGCGGCTCCGCCGCGTGGGCGCGACCAGCCACAGCGATCCCGCAGTCGGCCACCGTCAGAACCTGGCAGACGAGACCGGACCGGTCAGCTCCCCGCCTCCGGTTGCCACCCCAACCCACGAGAGATCCCCCGAGCCGCCAACCGCACCGCGGGTACCAGCACCGGAACCTGCGCGCCATCCTGCGGCACGACCACCGACACGGCCGCCACGACCGCGCCGTCCCGGCCGCGGACCGGGGCGGCCACCGAGAGGGCGTCGTCCGTGACCTGACGGCTGCTCACGGCGACGCCCGTGCGCCGCACCTCGGCGAGGACGCGTCGCAGGCGCGCCGGGTCGGTGATGGTGTACGGCGTGAACGCGGCCAACGGCCCCGCGCAGTACTCCTCCTGGTCGTCGGGGTCGCCGTGCGCGAGCAGGGCGAGGCCGACGCCCGTGGCGTGCAGGGGCCAGCGGGCGCCCACGCGGATGTGGACGCCGACCGCCGAGCGGCCGGAGAGCCACTCGATGTAGACGACCTCGCCCCCGTCCCGCACCGCCAGCTGTACGTTCTCGTGCGTCGCCTCGTACAGGTCCTCCAGGTACGGCAGCGCGATCTGCCGCAGCGCCAGCCCGCGCGGGGCGAGGGCGGCGACCTCCCAGAGTCGCAGCCCCACGTGGTAGACGCCGGAGTCGTCGCGCTCCAGGGCGCCCCACTCGGTGAGCGCGCCGACCAGCCGGTGGGTCGTGGTGAGCGTGAGCCCGGCCCGGCGGCTGATGTCGGTGAGGCAGAGCGCGGGGTGCTCGTGGTCGAAGGCGGCGAGTACGGCGAGCAGCCGGTCGGGCGCGGACCGCGTCGCCGACGTGGGTGTGGACGGCGCCGGTGCGGACGAGTACCGCAGCGACGGGGACCGCGGGGACGACGGCGGAGGTGTCGGAGACGGGACGGTGTCGGCGGTTATCGGCATGGCATCGGCTCTGTCTCTGCTCGGGCGGCGCTCTCTCGGTGCGGCTCTCTGCTCGGTCGGCTCGGGTTCTCGCTTCCCTGGGCTCGCGCTCGCGCTCGCGCTCGCGATCGCGCTCTCGCCCTCGCTCAGCTCAGCTCGGTCTCGGCGACCTTGTGCAGGAGAGTATGCAGGGTGTCCCGCTCGGCCGGGTCGAGGGCCTGGAGCAGGGTGTTCGTGACGCGCAGCCCGGCCTCGTCGGTGTCGCGGAGGAAGGCCCGGCCGTCCTCCGTGAGCACCACGATGCGGCTGCGCCGGTCGTCGGGCGACGGGCGCCGCTCGGCGAACCCCAGCTTCTCCAGGTCGTCGACCAGCCCCACGATCGCACTCGGGTCGTAGCCCAGCCGGGAGCTCAGCTCGCGCTGCAGCGCGCCCTCCGACGTGGCGAGGAACCGCAGCAGCGCGTAGTGGCGCAGGCGCAGTCCCGACTCCTGCAGGAACGCGTTGAAGAGCTGCCCCGACCTCAGGCCCAGCCGGTACAGCAGGTAGCCCGTGTCCGTGTGCAGCGTGCGCATCCACGGCTCCTGTGCGTCGATGAGGGCGGGGCCCACTGCGTTGTCGGTGGCGTGCTGCTGGCCGGCGATGGCTGGCTCCCTGGGCCGGGCCCCGGTGGGGCGGTACGTACGTCTGCCTCCAGCATGCCGCAACACCGACACGGCAACAACTATTGACGACAACAATGATTGTCCTTAGCTTCGATCCTGTAGTCGTGGCCCGGCCCGTCCGGCAGCCGCACCTCATCGTTCGCATCGTTCGAAGGGACCCCTCGTGCCCAGCATCGATCTCACCGGCAAGGTCGCCGTCGTCACGGGCAGCGGCCGTGGCCTAGGCCTGGCCTACGCACAGGCCCTGGCCGCCCACGGAGCCGCCGTGGTCGTCAACGACATCGACGAGGCCGTGGCCGAGGCGGCCGTGAAGTCCATCACCGAGGCGGGCGGCAGGGCCGTCGCCGAGGTGGTCCCGGTCGGCACCTCCGAGGCGGCGGACCGGCTCGTGAACCGCGCGGTCGAGGAGTTCGGCCGGCTCGACGTCCTGGTCACCAACGCGGGCATCCTGCGCGACAAGGTCCTGTGGAAGATGTCCGACGACGACTTCGACGCGGTGATCGCCACGCACCTCAAGGGCACCTTCACCTGCGCCCGCGCCGCCGCTATCCGCATGCGTGAGCAGGGCGAGGGCGGTTCCCTGATCCTCGTCGGCTCCCCGGCCGGACAGCGCGGCAACTTCGGCCAGACGAACTACGCGGCCGCCAAGGCGGGCATCGCCGCCTTCGCCCGCACCTGGGCGATGGAGCTGGGCCGCGCGAACATCACCGTCAACGCGATCGTGCCGGTCGCCGCCACCGCCATGACGGAGACGATCCCCTTCTTCGCCCCGTACGTGGAGGCCCTGCGCGAGGGCAAGCCGTTCCCCGACTTCCTGCGCAAGGGCGAGGGCTTCGGCACCCCGGAGGACTGCGCGGCCCTGGTTCCCTTCCTCGCCTCCGAGGCCGCCCGCGGCGTCACCGGCCAGGCCATCGGCATCGGCGGCGACAAGGTGGCACTCTGGTCGCATCCCAAGGAGATCAGGACGGCGTACGCGAACGGCGGCTGGACCCCCGAGGCGCTCGCCGACGCCTGGCCGACCTCGCTGGGCGCCGAGCCGGAGACCGTCGGAGTGCCCGCCCCGAAGATCCCGGAGGCGTGATGAACCCCGGCACCCCCCGCACCCCCAGTACCTCCGGCACCCCCGGCATCAACCCCGACGACCTGGTGGCCATCGACGTCCACACCCACGCCGAGGTCTCCTCCAAGGGCAAGGCGTCCCTGGCCGACGACCTGCACGACGCGTCGTCCGCCTACTTCAAGGTCGAGGGCAAGCGGAAGCCGACCCTGGAGGAGACGGCCGCCTACTACCGCGAGCGGAGGATGGCCGCCGTGATCTTCACGGTCGACGCCGAGTCCGCCACCGGCACCGAGCCCGTCCCGAACGAGGAGGTCGCCGAGGCCGCCGCCGCCAACCCGGACGTGCTGATCCCCTTCGCGTCCATCGACCCCTTCCGCGGCAAGGCGGGCGTGAAGCAGGCCCGGCGGCTCGTCGAGGAGTACGGGGTCAAGGGCTTCAAGTTCCACCCCAGCATCCAGGGCTTCTTCCCCAACGACCGCTCGGTGGCCTACGACCTGTACGAGGTCATCGAGGAGACCGGCACGATCGCCCTGTTCCACACGGGCCAGACCGGCATCGGCGCCGGCGTGCCCGGCGGGGGCGGGATCCGGCTGAAGTACTCCAACCCGCTCCACGTGGACGACGTGGCCGCCGACTTCCCGCATCTGAAGATCATCCTGGCGCACCCGTCCTTCCCCTGGCAGGACGAGGCCCTGGC
The DNA here is from genome assembly GCF_040704615.1 of Streptomyces sp. NPDC046862. NCBI lineage: Bacteria > Bacillati > Actinomycetota > Actinomycetes > Kitasatosporales > Streptomycetaceae > Streptomyces > Streptomyces sp. NPDC046862. Next base: position 24,558 of record NZ_JBEYXP010000041.1, read on the forward strand.
CGTGGCCACCCACAAGCCCGGCGTCCACATCGACCTCTCCGGCTGGTCGCCCAAGTACTTCCCGCCGCAGCTCGTGCAGTACGCGAACACGCTGCTCAAGGACAAGGTCCTCTTCGGCTCCGACTACCCCGTCCTCACCCCCGACCGCTGGCTCGCCGACTTCGAGAAGCTCAGCATCAAGGACGAGGTCAAGCCGAAGATCCTCAAGGAGAACGCCGCCCGTCTGCTCGGGCTGACGAAACCGTAAGGGACACCCCATGTGCAATGACGGACAGGGGCGGACAGATGCGCAATGAGGGAATCGGGTCGTGGCCCGCGCGCCGGGCCCGCAAGACCCCGCACCGCACCGCCCTGATCCACGGCGACACCACGCTCACCTACGGCGACCTGTTCGAGCGCACCACCCGTCTCGCCCACGCCCTGCGCGGCGCGGGGGTCCGCCGGGGCGACCGGATCGCGTATCTGGGGCCCAACCACCCCTCGTACCTGGAGACGATGTTCGCGGCCGGCACGCTCGGCGCGGTGTTCGTCCCGCTCAACACCCGCCTCGCCGGACCCGAGATCGCCTACCAGCTCGCCGACTCCGGCGCCAAGGCCCTCGTCTACGGGCCCTCGCACGCCGGGCTCGTCGCGGGCCTGCCGGGCAGCACGGACGTGCGGACGTACATCGAGGTCGGTGCCGAGTACGAGGCGCTGCTCGCCGGGGCCGAGTCCGAGCCGATCGACCAGCCCGTCACACCCGACGACACCTGCATCATCATGTACACCTCGGGTACGACGGGCCGCCCCAAGGGCGCCATGCTCACCCACGGCAACCTGACCTGGAACGCGGTCAACGTCCTCATCGACCACGATCTGATCGCCGACGAGCGTGCCCTGGTCTCCGCCCCGCTATTCCACACGGCCGGGTTGAACATGCTCACCCTGCCCGTACTGCTCAAGGGCGGCACCTGCGTCCTGGTCGAGGCGTTCGACCCGGCAGCCACCTTCGACCTGATCGAACAGCACCGGATCACCTTCATGTTCGGGGTGCCCACCATGTTCGACCAGGTGTCCCGGCACGAGCGCTGGGCCGGAGCGGACCTCTCCAGCCTGCGGATCCTGACGTGCGGCGGCTCCCCGGTCCCGACCCCGATGATCGCCAGGTACCAGGAGCGCGGACTGACCTTCCTCCAGGGCTACGGCATGACGGAGGCCGCTCCCGGCACGCTGTTCCTGGACGCCGAACACGCGATCAGCAAGGCGGGTTCGGCGGGTGTCCCGCACTTCTTCAGTGATGTCCGCGTCGTACGGCCCGACATGACCCCCGTCGACGTCGGCGAGACCGGCGAGGTCGTCGTCCGCGGCCCGCACGTCATGCCCGGTTACTGGGGGCTCCCCGAAGAGACCGCCGCGTCCTTCACGGACGGCTGGTTCCGCAGCGGGGACGCGGCCCGGATCGACGAGGACGGCTACGCCTTCATCGTCGACCGCATCAAGGACATGATCATCTCCGGGGGCGAGAACATCTACCCCGCCGAGATCGAGGACCACCTCCTCGCCCACCCCGACATCGTCGAGTGCGCGGTCATCGGCGTGCCCGACGAGAAGTGGGGCGAGGTGCCGCGTGCGGTCGTGGTCCCCCGGGAGGGCGCCTCGGTGGACCCCGACGAGGTGCTGGCCTCGCTGGCCGGACGCCTCGCCAAGTACAAGATCCCGAAGTCGGTGGTGCTGGCGGACCAACTGCCCCGCACCGCCTCCGGGAAGCTCCTCAAGGCCCGGGTGCGCAAGCGCTACGGGAACAGCTGACTCTTCATCAACCCACTTTTAAGGACAGCTACATGAGCATCACCGTGAACGGCATCGACGAGCTCAAGAAGCTCGCGGGCAGCGACCTCGGCGCCAGTGAGTGGATCGAGGTCACACAGGAGCGGATCGACACGTTCGCCGATGCCACGGGGGACCACCAGTGGATCCATGTCGACCCGGAGAAGGCCAAGGAGGGTCCGTTCGGGGCGCCCATCGCGCACGGATACCTGACGCTTTCCCTGTTCATTCCGCTGTTCACCGAGCTGCTGGACGTCGAGGGTGTGTCGACGAAGGTCAACTACGGGCTGAACAAGGTGCGGTTCCCGTCGCCGGTGAAGGTGGGGTCGAAGATCCGGCTGGTGGGGAAGCTTGACTCTGTCGAGGACGTGCCGGGTGGGGTGCAGATCACCGTTGACGGGACGATTGAGATCGAGGGTGGGGCGAAGCCGGCCGCCGTTCTCCAGAGTCTGTCGCGTTTTTACGCCTGAGCGCCGTTGGGCTTCAGGCCGTGGGGAACCGCGCGTCCGTTGTGGCTGGTCACGCAGTTCCCCGCGCCCCTTACGGGGCGGCCCTCAGTTGCCCACGACGTCCACGAACACCGGGTTCGAGTAGAACCACGTGTCCTCCCACGGGTCGCCGTTGCCCGGCTCGTGCGGGATCGGGCCGTGGGGGTCGATCGCGGCGCCCAGGTAGCCGGTGCCGGTGCGCTTGCCGTCGCTGCCGCGCAGGCGGACGTAGAAGGACTCGTCCCCTGCGGTCACCGGGATCCGCAGGGTGTACGTGCCCGTGCGTCCGGACACGTCCACCGTGCGGGCGACCTTGGTGTCGGGCGCCCGCCACTCCTCCCGGTCGGTCACCGGGCCGCGCACCGCGCCCCGGATGAGGTCCACGTGCGCCAACTGGGGCAGGATGCCCTGCGTGTTGGGGCGGGAAGTGGTGGTCACGGTGACGTTGAGCGTCAGCTTCTCGCCCTTGCGGACGCGCAGCCGGCCGCCCAGCGTCACACCGGGACCGCCATCGCAGTCACGCTTCAGGCGGACGTCCAGACCGTCGAGCAGATGCCCGTGGTCGAGCCAGACCCGGCCCGCGCGCAGGCCCGCCATCACGGCGCGGTAGCCGTAGCGGGTCACGCCGACGTGGGTGCGGCTGAACTGGCCGGGCCAGAAGTCGCCGCCGGGCTGGGGCGAGTCCGTGTTCACCGGGTCGGGGATCCTGCCCGTGTTGTCGAAGTTCTGCCCCGGCAGCCAGTCGCCGTTCTTCCACGTGTCGAAGACGACCCGGTGGACGTCGGAGTTGGTGGTGATCGTGAACAGCTTGCCCTCGGCGAGCATCGCGTCCCACATGCCGCCGACCGTCGCCGTCATCCAGTCGAAACCGCCGTACAGCACGTACGCGTTCTCCGGGTAACCGGCCCAGGAGTTCACGGACGGCTTGTTGGTGTACTCGCCGCGCTGCGAGGTGGGGCCCTCCCAGCCGGGAATGCCGCCGCCCTGCGCGCCGGGCGCGCCCTCCATGCCGATCATGATCTCGGGAGCCGCGTCCCGCCAGTTGCGCATCTCGTGGGGCGAGTCGATGCCCAGCCGCATCGGATGGTTCGCGAAGACGAGGACGTCGTCGACGTATCCCGTACGGCGCTGCTCGGCGAGCCACTGGATGGCCTTGACCGCGTGCGCCTCGTTGCGCGCCGTGTTCGGGTTGTCCGGCGCGCCGTCCGTGTAGCCCAGCAGCTTGCCGTCGTAGGCCAGCTCGAACTGCGTGAGGACGTCGACCTCGTGGGGACCGGGCGCGGCGAAGATCGTGCAGTGCTCGGCGGCCGGGATGTACCACTCCAGGCCCTGGAAGATCAGCTGGCGGGGGTTCTCGGCACGGGCCTTGAGGATCTCCTCGTGCTCCATCTTGGCGCCGTAGTAGGCGTGCCCGAAGTTGGAGTGCTCGTTGAAGACCATCCAGTCGAGGCCGTACTTGGCGGCGGCGGTGGCCAGTTGCGAGAAGGTGTACTTCGCGTCGTGGCTGTAGACGCTGTGGACGTGGTGGTCGCCGACGAGATAGGCGAGTCTCGGGTCGTTGCCGCCGAAGCCGTCGGCGGCGGCCGCCTCGGGTATCGCCGCCGAGCCGAGGGCGAACGCGGCGCCGAACAGGCCCGCGCGGCGCATGAGCTGACGGCGGGAGACGCCCTGGGCGTCGAGGTCGGCGGGGGAGACGGACGGGTCGGCCCAGGTGGGCAGCTGCTGATCGGTCATGACGTTCCTCTTGGGTGTCACATGTGTCAGTGGTTCATGAAGCTGGTGACGGGCAGCGCCCGTGCGACGATCCGGACGTCACCGAGACGCCCGTGCAGGATCTGGTCGATCTGGCCCGCGTACTCGTAGCCGCCGAGGAGCCACGGCAGGCCGACGGAGGTGATGCCGATCGCGGCGGCCTTCGGGTTGCGCACGACCGGGCAGCCCTCGACGTAGAGAGTGGTGTGCTCGCCGTCGTTGACGACCGCGAGGTGCCACCAGGTCTCCAGCGGCGTCTCCTGACCCCAGTTGGTGGCGATGCCCTCCTGGTTGAGCGGGCGCATGGCCCACTGCGGTTCGCGGTCGTTCGACAGGGAGAGCGTGGCGATCGGCTCGTCGGGGTCGTCCGCGGTCTTGCCGGCGGCGCCGCCCGTGCCGGTGCGGCTGACGATGCCGGACCAGGCGTTGTGGTCGGGGTCCCAGTCGGCGGGGAGGCGGTAGAAGGCCTCGATGGTGTAGCCGGCCTTGAAGACCGCCGAGTTGAGGGGCGCGCCGTCGACCGTGCGCAGATACGCGCCCTTCAGCGGCGACTTGTAGCCGTTGAACTCCAGGCTGCCGTGGCCGGGCTGGTCGGGGTGGTGGTCCGCGGACCAGCCGAGCTTGCCGCCGCCCACCGTCACCAGGGTCAGGTCGTTGCCGCGTCCGGACAGGTCTCGGACCGTGCCGGACGCGGGCTCCTCGAAGCGCCAGTACGCGACCGTGCCGGGAACCAGCATCTTCGACGCGGGGCGCGCGGGGCGCGGGGCCACTGGAGCGAAGCCCGAGAAGCGCTCCTCGAAGTCGATCCCGACCGAGAACCGGTCGGCGTCGCCGGAGAGTTCGATCTCCTGCCGTTCCAGCTCGTTGAGCCCCTTCGCGGCCCGGCCCAGGATCCACGGGGAGATCGTCTCCACGTCGATGGTGTTCCGGTCGAGGTCGAAGCGGTAGAGGCGGATCATCGCGGCGCCGCCGAAGTACCGGTTCTGGTAGTTCGTCAGGTGCAGGTGGACCTCGTTGCCCGCCGCGTTCTTGCGCGTCGCACGGCCCGCGGGCCAGTAGTGCCCGTTGAGGGCGAGGAAGATCTGGTCGTGGTCTTCGACCAGCTGGTCCCACAGCTGCTGACCGTACTCGGACAACGTGTCGTCCTCGACGACGAGTTCGTGCGTGGTGAGGACGACCGGCGTCTTCGGGTGCTGGGCCAGGACGTCCCTTGCCCAGGCGAAGCCCTTGGCGGACAGCCGCCAGTCCAGCGCCAGCACCATCCACTCGCGGCCGGCGGCCCTGAAGAGGTGGAAGGTGTTGTAGCCGTCGGGGGAGGCCCCGCCGAAAGTGGGCTTGCCCTTGAAGCGGGCGGGGCCGAAGGCGTCCAGATACGCCGTCGATCCGCGCTGGTCGTCGGTGGAGGAGCGTACGTCGTGGTTGCCCGCGAGGACGCTGTAACCCACCCCCTGCCCGTCGAGCAGGCGGAACGCCTCGCTGATGGCTGCGAACTCGGGCTGCGCGCCGTTCTGCGTGAGGTCACCGAGATGCGACAGGAAGACGAGGTTCTCGTCCTTGCCGTGCTCCAGCAGATACCGCAGCGACGCCTCGACGGGCTCCTTGTCGATGCTCGGACCGTCGAAGAGGTACTGGGTGTCGGGCATCACGGCGAGCGTGAAGCGGCGGCTTTCGGGGTCGGGCCGCCAGCCGGCGGTCGTGGAGGCCGCCGGAGCGGCCTCGGCGGTCGTGGCCGGCAGCCCGACCGCGGCGGCCGCTCCGATCAGCGCGGTCGCCCGCAGGAAGTTGCGTCTGCCGGCGCCCGCCTGGGGCGCCTCCTGGGCATGCTCGTGCCCAGGCTCGTGCGAATTGCACACATCTGCTCCGTGAGAGGTCGAAGTCGGGGAGAGGGAAGGGGGGCGACGTCCTGGCGGGGAAGGGGGGTTCGACGTCCTGGAGAAGCAGCGGGGGGTTCTACGGGCCGGGCGGAGCCGGCGTCACAGGGCGCGCAGGGTCCAGCTCCAGCGATGGGTGCCCGGCGGCACGAGGTACGAGGGTGAGGTGTCCGGACCGCACGAGGCGGTGCCGACGCCCCGGTGGGCCGCGTCGACGTGGACCACACAGCCGGGCCGCGGCACCAGTTCGTCGTGGTGCGCGACCGCCGTGAGGTCCTCGGCGCGGTAGCGGGTCACGGATACCTGGCGGGGCCCGTCGAGGCGTACTGCCAGCCCGTGGCCTCCGTCCCCGGTGAGCGAGAAGTGGCGCACGCCGTGCCGGCCCCCGCTCTCCTGCGGGCGCAGATACGGGGTGAACAGCTCGTCCACGGCGGCCGCGTAGTGGCCCACCGGTGCCCCGGCACGGTCCGGGTAGCTCTCCCACGGGCCCTGCCCGTACCACGCGAAGCGGTCGAGTCCGGCGACGGTCTCGAAGACGGTGCCCACCCGGGCCACGTCCGTCAGCTCCTCGGGCAGCACCGCCGTCTCCTCGACGAGCACCCGGCCGTCCAGCAGCGCGGTGAACGTCTGCTCGTGCTCGACCGGCCCGGCGGACGTGGACCAACGGGACCGCACCTGCACCCGGGAGCCCTTCCGCTCCACGGAGACGGTCTCGCGCTCCGGACGGTCCAGCCCCCACGCACGCCAGCGGCCGGCCATGCCGCCGAGGACGTCGTTGTCGGTGGGGGCGCGCCACAGGCACAGCACGGGCGGCGCGGTCAGCAGCGGGTGCAGCAACAGACCGTCGGCGTCGGTCTCGGGCGGAGTGTCGGAACCCGGGCCGCCCGCGACGGGAAGCAGAGGGCCGGAGCCGTCCCGCAGGGACCCGTCGGCGGAGGCTGCCGCGACGCCCGCCGCCGCGTCGGCGCCCACCACCGGCTCGCCCGCGTCCGCCTCGTACCAGCGGACCTGCGGGCTGCACACCTCGGTGCCGCGCGGTGCCCACGGTTCGTCGGCGGCCGTCGTCACGCGCAGCGTCAGCCAGATCTCGCCGGCCCCGTCGAGTACTTCCGGCCGGTCGATCACGGCCGCGCCGCCGGGCGGGACGTCGGGCAGTTCGGCGGGCACCGTCCAGCTGCCTCCGTCGGCGGCGGCGAACTCCCACTCGGCGGCCAGCCACGACAGATCGCGGAAGTGCTGCCGGTTGTGCACGCGCAGCACCCGCCAGGTGCCCTCGCCCTCCACGGACAGCCGCACCGGCGCGGCGATCTCCCGGTGCTCGAACATCGCGGGCTTGGGCGTGCGGTCCGGGAAGACGACACCGTCGGCGATGAACGCGCCGTCGTGGATCACCTCGCCGAAGTCGCCGCCGTAGGCCCAGCGCAGGCCCGGTGCGGCGACACCGCGCTCGTACAGCCCGGCGCCCGCGCGCCCGGCCGGTTTTCCGTCGTTCACGCGCTGGAGAATGCCGTGGTCCCAGAACTCCCAGATGAAGCCGCCCTGAAGACCCGGGGTGGACTCGATGGCGGCCCAGTGGTCGGCGAGTGTGCCGTTGCTGTTGCCCATGGCGTGGGAGTACTCGCACTGGATGAGCGGCCGGGTCTGCTCCCCCGACAGGGCGTGGGCCACACAGTCCTCGATCGGCGCGTACATCGGGCAGGCGATGTCCGAGGCGTCGTCCGTGGCCGCCCAGTCCAGCTTGGCCGCGCCCTCGTACTGGATGGGCCGCGTCGGGTCGTGGCGGCGCACCCAGCCGGCGGCCGCGTCGTGGTTGGCGCCGTAGTCGGACTCGTTGCCCAGCGACCAGATGATCACGGACGGGTGGTTCTTGTCGCGCAGCACCATGCGCGAGACGCGGTCCACGAACGCGGACGAGTAGCGCGGGTCGTCGGCGATCTCGTGGGCGTGGTCGTGGGACTCGATGTTCGCCTCGTCCACGACGTAGAGGCCCAGCTCGTCGGCGAGGTCGTACAGTGTCGGGTCGTTCGGGTAGTGGGCGGTGCGGACCGCGTTGAAGCCGAACCGCTTCAGCGCCACCAGGTCGGCCCGCATGTCGTCGTACGACACGGTCCGCCCCGTCAGCGGATGGAAGTCGTGCCGGTTCACGCCCCGGATGTAGACCCGCTCGCCGTTGACCAGCAGGTTCCGGCCGACGATCTCGACATCGCGGAAGCCCACCCGGTGCGTGGAGGTGTCGGCGACGGAGCCGTCGGCCCGGTGCAGGCGCACGGTCAGGCCGTACAGCTCGGGTGTCTCGGCGGTCCACGTGCGCACGCCGGGCACGGTGGCGTGCAGACGGGCCTCACCGAGGAACTCGGAGACGCGCTCCTCCTCGACGTTGAGGCGGTCGAACTCGGCGTCCTGCGCGAGATGCAGGTCGTCCAACTGCCCGGTGACGTACCAGCCGTCGGGCAGCGCGCCCGCCGTCGACCGCACCCGGCAGTCCACCCGCAGCTCACCGTCGCAGCGCGCCCGCACGGTCACGTCCGCGAGGTGCAGCGGGTCCGTCGCGTACAGCAGCACCGAGCGCGTGATCCCGCCGTGCCACCACTGGTCCTGGTCCTCGATGTGGGAGGCGTCGGACCACTTCACGACGGTGAGCCGCACGGTGGCCGGCTCCCCGGACCGTACGGCGCCGGAGAGGTCGAACTCGGCCGCGAGGTGGGAGTCCTTGGAGATGCCCACCGGCCGCCCGTCCACGTGCACGAGCAGCACGCTCTCCGCGGCGCCGACCTGGAGCACGATGCGGCGGCCGGCCCAGTCGGCGGGGATGTCCACCTCCCGCTCGTACACGCCCGTCGGGTTCGCGGCGGGGGAGTCCGGCGGGAACTCGGCCCACGGCATACGGACGTTGGTGTACTGCGGCAGGTCCGCCGTGTCCTGCGTGGTCCAGGCGCCGGGAACCGACGACGAGGACCAGGTGGGGCCGGGCTCCGCGTCGGGGGACGGCAGTAGCTGGAAGCGCCACCGGCCGTCGAGGGCCACGGCGCCCTCGCGCCGGTCCACCGCGCACATGGGCATCCGCCCCCAGGAGGTCACCTCCGGTGACTCCCACGGGCGGAGCGCGTTCAAAGGGTCCAGGAACATCACCGTATGGCTCCCTTGCCGAGGTCCGCGATGATCTGCTTGGCGCCGACCGCGAAGACGATCAGCAGCGGGACGAGGGCCAGGAGCGCGCCCGTCATGACCATTCCGTAGTCGGTCGTGCCATGCACGCCGTTGAGCTGGGACAGCGCGACCTGGAGGGTCACGTTGTCCGGGTTGGTCAGGGAGATCAGCGGCCAGGCGTAGTCGTTCCACTGGCCCATGAACGTGAAGATGCCGAGGAACGCGAGACCCGGCCGGACCACCGGCAGCGCCACGTGCCAGTACTGGCGCAGGAAGTTCGCGCCGTCCAGCTTCGAGGCGTCCAGCAGCTCGTCGTGGATGGCGCTCTTCATGTACTGGCGCATCCAGAAGATGCCGAACGCGTTGGCCGCCGCCGGCACGATCAGCGCGGTCATCGAGCCGATCCAGCCGATCTTCGCCATGATCACGAACTGCGGGATGATCGCCAGCTGTGTCGGCACCATGAAGATCGCCATCAGCAGGGCGAACAGCACCCTGCGCCCGGGGAACTCGAACTTGGCGAAGACGAACGCGGCCAGCGAGTCGAAGAACAGGACCAGGAAGGTCACCGAGCCCGCGACCAGCAGCGAGTTGAACATCGAGCCGAAGAAATCGATGTTGTCGAAGAGGCTGCGGAGGTTCTCCATGAAGTGCGAGCCGGGCAGCAGCTTCGGCGGGTAGGAGAAGATCTCGCTCGACGTGTGCGTCGACATGATGACGGCCCAGTAGAACGGGAAGGCCGACAGCAGCAGCCCGATGACCAGGACCGCGTGGAGGGCGACGCCCCTGCGCCCAGAACCCTTGATGGATGCCATGGAGTGAGGCCTCCCTAGTCTTCGCCCCGGCGCCGCACCAGGCGCCAGTTGATGATCGAGAAGATGACGACGACGAGGAAGATGCCCCATGCCACGGCGGCGCCGTAGCCGAAGTCGTTGTTGTCGAAGGTCTGCTGGAAGAAGTAGAGGACCATCGTCCGGCCCGCGTGTCCTGGGCCTCCGGAGAACGTCGAGTCGTTGGAGGTGTTCTGCAGCAGCACCTGCGCCTCGGTGAAGCTCTGCAGGCCGGTCACCGTCGAGACCACGAGCACGAACAGCAGGGTCGGCCGCAGCAGGGGCAGCGTGATCCGGAAGAAGGTCTGCACGGGCCCGGCGCCGTCCACACGTGCCGCCTCGTACAGCTCGCCGGGGATGGTCTGCAGCCCGGCGAGGAAGATGATCGCGTTGTAGCCGGTCCACTGCCAGGTCATCAGCGTCGCGATGGCGACCTTGATGCCCCACGGTGTGTTCAGCCACGCCACCTGGTCGAGACCCACGGCGTGCAACAGGGCGTTCACCAGGCCGAAGTTGGTGGAGAAGACGGAGCCGAAGATGATCGCGACGGCCACCACCGAGGTGACGTTCGGCAGGAAGTAGGCCAGGCGGTAGACGCTCTTGAAGCGGACCGCCGAGTTGAGCAGCACGGCCGTCACCATCGCCAGGAAGATCATGGGGAAGGTGGCCAGCGCCCAGATGATCAGAGTGTTGCCGATCGACGCCCAGAAGTCGCTGTCGCTCAGCAGGTACTGGTACTGCGAAAGGCCCGCCCACTCCATCGAGCCGAGTCCGTCCCAGCGGTGGAAGGACAGGTAGAGCGAGAAGCCCACCGGGACCAGGCCGAAGCAGAGGAAGAGGAGGTAGAAGGGGGAGATCGCCGCGTAGAGGTGCCAGTACTTGCGGAACCCCTTCTTGGGCTGCGCGGCGGGCGCGTCCGTCACGACGGCCGGGGGCTTCTGAAGTGCGGGAGCGGTGGCCATCAGGAGCTCACCCCCAGGTGCTTGGCGATGCGCCGGCACTTGCTCATGGCGTCACTCCAGGCCTTCTCCGGGTCCTTGCCGAGGACGCCGACGTTCTTGATCTCGTCCTTGATCGGCTGCCCGAGGGCCACGTCGAACGGGCTGTTGTAGGCGACCACGATCTTCTGCGCGGCGGGGCCGAAGACGTCCGTCGTCACCTGGCCGCCGAAGAAGGCGTCGGGCTCACGCAGTTGCTTCAGGGCGTAACTGGCGGGAGTGGAGGGGAAGAGCCCGGCATCGACGTACCCGGAGGCCTGGTTGGCCGCGTCGAGCATCCACGCGATGATCTCGAAGGCCTTCTCGGGCTCCCGGCACGCCTTGGTGATCGACAGGAACGAGCCGCCGTTGTTGGCGGGCCGCACGGGCATGTCGGTGACCCGCCACTTGCCCTTGGTCTTCGGCACGCCGTTCTTGAGGTCGTAGCTCGCCCAGGAGGCGCCCAGCTGGCTGGGCAGCTTGCCGTCCTCCACCGCCGAGAGCTGGTCCGGTGTCCCCGTGACGAGGTTCGAGACGAGTCTGCGCCGCTTGGCCTCCACGGCGAGCGCCCAGGCGTGGCGTACGTGCTCCTGGTCGCCGATGAAGTTCCGGTCCTTGTCGACGTAGCGCTTGCTGCCCTGCTGCACCGCGTTCTCGAAGACGCTGTTGACGTCGGTGAGAATCGAGGTCCCCGGTATCCGCTCGCGGAGCTGCTCGCCCGCCGCGAAGAACTTCTCCCAGGTGTTCAGCTCCTTGGAGACGTCGGCGGGCTCGTACGGCAGGCCCGCCTTCCGGAACACCTCGTACTGGTAGTAGTGCGCGACCGGACCGCAGTCGATCGGGAAGCCGATCATCGAGCCGTCGTCGGCGATGCCCTGGTCCCACTTCCACGGCAGGTACCGGCTCTTGTACTTCTCGGCGCCCAGCGTCCTGAGGTCCACGAACTGGTCCGCGTTGGGCAGGTACGACGCCATGTCCTCGCCCTTGAGGCCCGCGATGTCCGGGAGGTGGGCGCGGCCGGCCATCGTGGTGATCAGCTTGGACCGGTAGTAGCCGCCGATCTTGATGGCCTGCAGGTTCACGCTGCTGTCGTACCGGGCCCTGGCCTTCTTGACGACCGTGTCGCCGAGGCCGCCGTCCCAGTACCACAGCACCATGTTCCGGCCGGTCGACCCGGTCGGAACGGCACAGCCGGACGCCAGTCCGCCGAGCGCCGTGGCGGCCGTGCCCGCCAGGCCCGCGCGGAGCAGGCTCCTTCGTGAGAGCCGCAAAGCTCCCACCGCCTTTCGCATGTCTTGAATCAGGTGGGGGGTCAGTGAGGGTGAGCGCAGATCAGTGGGGAGTGCCGACCGGCGGCGTGACCGGGGCGTGGGGAAGCGGTGGCCCGGGGTCGGCCGGCAGCCGCTCGGCGAGGAAGCCGTACGCGCGCCGCAGCGCCGGGTCGTCGAGCGTGCGCCACCACTCGTGGACCCCGTACCAGCCGGGCGCCGCCAGGGCGCCGCCGTGGTGGCGCACGGACAGGCCGGCGGCGAGCACGGCGAAGCGCAGCCGCTCCTGAAGCGGCCAGCCGCCCAGCGAGGCCGCGACGAAGCTCGCCCCGAAGACGTCCCCGGCGCCCGTGGCGTCCAGCACGTCGACGTCCAGGGCGGGCACCTCGGCGTACTCGCCCGTCGTCTGGTCCACGGCGACGGCGCCCTCGCCGCCACGCGTGACCACGGCCACCGGCACGAGCTCCGACAGGGTGCCGAGGGCGGCGACCGCGCTGTCGGTGCGGGTGTAGGCCATGGCCTCCGTCTCGTTCGGGAGGAAGGCGTGGCACAGGGACAGCTGGTCGAGGAGGGCGGAGGACCACTGCTGGGTGGGGTCCCAGCCGACGTCGGCGTAGATGTGCGTGCCGTTCGCGGCCGCCTTGGCGAGCCACTCGCGGGGCTCGGCCTCGATGTGCACCAGGGCGGTGCGCGCGGCGGGCGGGTCGCCCATCAGCGCGTCCTGGGTGAACGGGGGCTCCTGGCCGTGGGTGACCAGTGCCCGGTCGTTGCCGTGCGCGAGCGAGACGGTGACCGGCGTGTTCCAGCCCTCCGCCGTACGGGACAGCGACAGGTCGATGCCCTCCTGGCCGTCGAGGACGTCACGGCAGTACTCGCCGTAGAAGTCGTCGCCGAAGACCGTGGCCAGCGAGGTGGACAGCCCGAAGCGGGAGGCGGCGACGGCCAGGTTGGCGATGCCGCCCGGACCGCAGCCCATGCCGTCGGTCCAGATCTCCTCGCCGGGTGTCGGCGGCTTGCCCAGCCCGGTGAGGACGAGGTCGTAGAAGAGCAGCCCGGTCAGCAGCACATCGGGCCGGTCGTCATCCACGCGCGCATCCTCTCGTCACCGGCGTCCACGATCAGTTTTGAGCGCAGTCACCACTGGCTCGCCTTTTTGATGCACAGGATCGTGCGCGCATCCCGGGGATTTGGCAAGAGTCAAGCAGAAGTGAGCATAGAAATGATTGAAGATGACGAGTACTGTTCAGCGCGTGCTGGCAGAACGACGACACCAACTCATCCTGAGGGCCCTGCGCTCCGGCGGCCCGGCGGCGGTCACCGACCTGTCCGAACAGCTCGGTGTGAGCCCTGCCACCGTCCGGCGCGACCTCGTCAAGCTGGAGGAGGAGGGGCTGCTCACCCGCGTGCACGGCGGCGCGGTCGTGGAGGAGGGCGACCAGCCCTTCGCCGAGGTCGCCGAGATGCGGGTGCCCGAGAAGGACGCGATAGCGGCGAAGGCCGCCTCGCTCGTCCGGGACGGTCAGTCCGTGCTGCTGGACATCGGCACCACCGCCTACCGGCTGGCCCGGCAGCTGCACGGCCGCCGGCTCACCGTGATCACCAGCAACCTGGTGGTCTACGAGGAGCTCGCCGACGACGATGGTATCGAGCTGGTGCTGCTGGGCGGCATGGTCCGCCGCGAGTACCGCTCGCTCGTCGGCTTCCTGACCGAGGACAACCTGCGCCAGCTGCACGCGGACTGGCTCTTCCTCGGCACCAGCGGGGTGCGGCCGGGCGGGCACGTGATGGACACCACCGTCGTCGAGGTGCCGGTCAAGCGAGCCATGATCAAGGCCGGCGACAAGGTCGTCCTGCTGGCGGACCGCGCCAAGTTCCCGGGCACGGGCATGGCACGGGTCTGCGGACCGGAGGAGCTGGACATGGTGGTGACCAACGCACCCGTCGACCCGGCCACACGGTCGTCGTTGGAGGAGGCGGGCGTCGAGGTGGTTCCGGCGTGAGCCGGGTAGATGGAAGAACGACAAAGGCGGTAGTGGCGTGAAGCTGACGATTCTGGGCGGTGGCGGGTTCCGGGTGCCGCTCGTGTACGGGGCGCTCCTCGGCGACCGCGCCGAGGGCCGGGTGACTCGTGTCGTCCTGCACGACCTGGACCCGGAGCGGCTGTCCGCCGTGACCCGCGTCCTGGCCGAACAGGCGGCGGACGTGCCCGACGCGCCCGAGGTGACGGCCACCACCGACCTCGACGAGGCCCTCAAGGGTGCCGACTTCGTCTTCTCGGCCATCCGCGTCGGCGGCCTGGAAGGGCGGGCCGACGACGAGCGCGTGGCCCTCGCGGAGGGCGTCCTCGGTCAGGAGACGGTGGGCGCCGGCGGTATCGCTTACGGACTGCGCACCGTGCCCGTCGCCGTCGACATCGCCCGGCGGGTGGCCCGGCTCGCCCCCGACGCCTGGGTCATCAACTTCACCAACCCCGCCGGACTGGTCACCGAGGCCATGTCCCGCCACCTCGGCGACCGCGTGATCGGCATCTGCGACTCGCCGGTCGGCCTCGGCCGCCGTATCGCCCGGGTGCTCGGCGTCGCCGACCCGCGCGAGGCGTGGATCGACTACGTGGGCCTGAACCACCTCGGCTGGGTCCGGGGCCTGCGCGTCGCGGGCCGCGACGAGCTCCCGCGCCTGCTCGCCGACCGCGACCTGCTCGGCTCCTTCGAGGAGGGCAAGCTCTTCGGCCCCGAGTGGCTCCAGTCCCTCGGCGCCGTCCCGAACGAGTACCTGCACTACTACTACTTCAACCGCGAGGCCGTCCGCGCCTACCAGCAGGCCGAGAAGACCCGCGGCGCGTTCCTGCGTGAGCAGCAGGCCCACTTCTACGAGCAGATGCGGCGCCCCGACGCCGAGGCCCTTGACGCCTGGGACCGCACCCGCGCCGAGCGCGAGGCCACCTACATGGCGGAGAACCGGGAGACGGCGGGCGCCGGCGAGCGCGACGCCGACGACCTGTCCGGCGGCTACGAGAAGGTCGCCCTCGCCCTGATGCGGGCCATCGCCCGCGACGAGCGCACCACCCTGATCCTCAACGTACGCAACAAGGGCACCCTCTCCGTCCTCGACACCGAGGCGGTCATCGAGGTGCCCTGCCTCGTCGACGCCAACGGCGCCCACCCCGTCGCCGTCGACCCGCTGCCCGACCACGCCACCGGCCTGGTGTGCGCGGTCAAGGCCGTCGAGCGCGAGGTCCTGTCCGCGGCCGAGTCCGGTTCCCGCACGACCGCGGTGAAGGCGTTCGCGCTGCACCCGCTCGTCGACTCCGTGAACGTGGCCCGCAGGCTGGTCGACTGCTACACGGCCGTCCATCCGGGCATGGCGTACCTCACGTAGCAGACAGCCCGTACGGTTCTCGAGCGAGCCCCGCACAGTCCCCAGGAGACCTTCTTCCATGCATGACGAACGCCGCCGGATCGAGGAACGCGTCGAACGCGTCCACACCCAGCGCATCAAGCCCGCGATCTACGCCGCCACCGTGCCCTTCGAGGTCGAGGCCTGGCAGGCCCCCGGCGAGCCCGTCTCCTTCGATGAGGCGGCCGCAGCCCCGTACAAGCCGTTCGCGATGGACACCCCGTGGGGACCCCCCTGGGGCACCACCTGGTTCCGGATGCGCGGCCAGGTGCCCGCCGAGTGGGCCGGCAAGCGCGTCGAGGCCGTCATCGACCTCGGCTTCATCGGCGACTGGCCCGGCAACCAGGCCGAGGCACTGGTCCACCTCACGGACGGCAAGCCGCTCAAGGCGGTCAACCCGCTCAACCAGTACGTGCCGATCGCCAACCCCGCCACGGGCGGCGAGGAGATCCACTACCTGGTCGAGGCGGCCTCCAACCCGGACATCCTCGCCGACAACTTCTCCAAGATCACGCCGATGGGCGACAAGCTGACGGCCGGCGACAAGCCGCTCTACACCTTCCAGCGCGCCGACATCGCCGTGCTCGACGAGAACGTCTGGCACCTCGACCTGGACCTCCAGGTCCTGAGCGAGCTCATGGTCCACCTCGAAGCGCACGACCCGCGCCGCCACGAGATCATGCACGCCCTGGACCGGGCCATGGACACCCTGGACCTCGACGACGTCTCCGGCTCGGCCGCGGCCGTCCGCGAGGTCCTCGCCCCCGTCCTCGCCAAGCCCGCGCACGCCAGCGCCCACACCGTCTCCGGCGTCGGCCACGCCCACATCGACTCCGCCTGGCTGTGGCCCATCCGCGAGACCAAGCGCAAGACGTCCCGCACCTTCTCGAACGTCACCTCGCTCGCCGACGAGTACGACGACTTCATCTTCGCCTGCTCGCAGGCCCAGCAGTACGAGTGGGTGCGCGACAACTACCCGCACGTCTGGGCCCGCATCCAGGAGTCGGTGAAGAAGGGCCAGTGGGCGCCCGTCGGCGGCATGTGGGTCGAGGCCGACGGCAACCTGCCCGGCGGCGAGGCCATGGCCCGCCAGCTCATCCACGGCAAGCGGTTCTTCATCGAGCACTTCGGCGTCGAGACCAAGGGCGTGTGGCTGCCGGACTCCTTCGGCTACACCGCCGCCTACCCGCAGCTCGCCAAGCTCGCCGGCAACGACTGGTTCCTCACCCAGAAGATCTCCTGGAACCAGACGAACAAGTTCCCGCACCACACCTTCTGGTGGGAGGGCATCGACGGCACCCGCATCTACACCCACTTCCCGCCGGTCGACACCTACAACGCCCGCTTCAGCGGCGAGGAGATGGACCGCGCCGTCCGCCAGTACTCGGAGAAGGGCGGCGGCACCCGCTCCCTGGCCCCCTTCGGCTGGGGCGACGGCGGTGGCGGCCCCACCCGCGAGATCATGGAGCGGGCGCGCCGGCTCGCCGACCTGGAGGGCTCCCCGAAGGTCGTCGTCGAGCACCCCGACGAGTTCTTCAAGGCCGCCCGCGAGGAGTACCCGGACGCCCCCGTCTGGGTCGGCGAGCTCTACCTGGAGCTGCACCGCGCCACGTACACCTCCCAGGCCCGCACCAAGCAGGGCAACCGGCGCTCGGAGCACATCCTGCGCGAGGCCGAGCTGTGGGCGACCACGGCCGCGCTGCACGCGCCGGGCTACTCCTACCCGTACGACAAGCTCGACCGCCTGTGGAAGACGGTCCTGCTCCACCAGTTCCACGACATCCTGCCGGGCTCGTCGATCGCCTGGGTGCACCGGGAGGCCGAGGCCGAGTACGCGCGGGTCGCGAAGGAGGTCGAGGAGCTGACGGCCGAGGCGATCGCCGCACTCGGCGCGGGCGAGGCGCGAGTCTTCAACACGAGCCCGGTGGAGCGCCGGGAGGTCGTCCGGGCCGCCGACGGCTCCCTGGCCCACACGGTCGTCCCGGCGAACGGCAGCGCGCCGCTCGGCGCGGGCGAGGGGACCGACCCGGTGACGGTCACCGGACGTGTCCTCGACAACGGCCTCGTACGGGTCGAGGTGGCCGAGGACGGCACCCTGGCCTCCGTACGCGACCTGCGGGCCGGAGGCCGCGAGGTCCTCGCCGACAAGGGCAACCTGCTCCGCCTGCACACCGACCTCCCCAACTACTGGGACGCCTGGGACGTCGACAAGCACTACAAGAACCGCTACACGGACCTGCTGGACACGGACTCCGTCACGGTGGTCGAGGAGGACCCGCTGCGGGGCGCGATCCGCGTCGAGCGCTCCTTCGGCAAGGGCTCGAAGATCGTCCAGACGATCAGCCTCCGGGCCGGCAGCCCCCGCGTCGACTTCGAGACGGACATCGACTGGCACGAGGCCGAGAAGTTCCTCAAGGCGGGCTTCCCGGTCGACATCCGGGCGCCCCACTCCTCGGCGGAGATCCAGTTCGGCCACGTCCAGCGCCCCACCCACACCAACACCAGCTGGGAGGCGGCCCGCTTCGAGGTCTCCGGCCACCGCTGGGTGCACATCGCCGAACCTGGCTACGGCGTGGCGGTGATCAACGACTCCACCTACGGCCACGACGTCTCCCGCACGGTCCGCGAGGACGGCGGTACGACCACCACGGTCCGCCTCAGCCTGGTCCGCGCCCCGCGCATCCCGGACCCGGAGGCCGACCAGGGCAGGCACCGCTTCACGTACTCGCTCCTGCCGGGCGCGAGCGTCGAGGACGCGGTCGCGGAGGGCTACGCGCTCAACCTGCCGCTGCGCATCGCGGACGCGGCGGGCCCGGCGGAGCCGGTGGTCTCGGTCGACGGCGCGGGTGTGACGGTGGAGGCGGTCAAGCTGGCCGACGACGCCTCCGGTGACGTCGTGGTCCGGCTGTACGAGTCCCGCGGCGGCCGCGCCGAGGGCGTGCTGCGCACCGGCTTCCCGCTCGGCGGAGCCCAGGTGACGGACCTCCTGGAGCGCCCGCTGGAGGCGGCGGCCACGGAGGGGAACGCGGTGCCGGTCGCCTTGCGCCCCTTCGAGGTGAAGACGCTGCGGCTGGCCGTGCAGAAGCCGTGATTCCGCTTCGCAGGATTCCCAGTAAGAATTAAGAAAGAGGTAAACGCGCAGGTCGCGGTGGGTGCACGACCCGCCGCGACCCTCGCGCGTTCCCTCCGCGACACCTGAAGTTCGCCCACTGCCCCTGGGATACGGGGCAACGACAGTGGCGGTCGAGAGGTGTCATCGTGCGAGACCCGCGTATCAACGCGATCAGTAAAGGGCTGAAGCGCAGGGGCCGGCTGATCGCCGAGGCGGTGAGCCCGCCGAAGCGGAACCTGGACGGGGTGCCCGCGCCCCGAGGCACCGAGACCGGCGCGGGGACCGGGGCCGGGACCGGGATCGGTGCCGCAGCGGAGCAGCCTTACGTCGCCCCGAGCGCCCCGCGGCTGGTGGAGTCGCCGGTGTTCGTCCTCTCGTCCGTCCGGTCCGGCTCCACGCTCCTGCGGGTGCTGCTGAACAGCCACAGCCGGATCCGTGCCCCGCACGAGATGCACCTGCGTACGGTGCACGTGCATATGTCCCGTGACTTCACCGCGGACGCCATGAAGGCGCTCGAACTCGACAAGGACGAGATCGAACACGTGCTGTGGGACAGGCTGCTGCACCTGGAGCTCACCCGCAGCGGCAAGGAACTGATCGTCGACAAGACGCCGCCGAACACGCTCATGTGGCCGCGGCTGCACCGATGTTGGCCCGACGCACGCTACATCGTGCTGCTGCGTCACCCGAGTGCGGTGATCGCGTCGCTGACGAGCCGACGTACGGACCCCGACCACGAGGCCATCGCCGCGGAGGTGCTGTCCTACAGCGAGAAGCTGGAGGAGGCGCGGCAGAACCTGCCCGGCCACGTCATCACGTACGAGGACCTCACGGCTGAGCCGGAGGACGTGACGCGGGGCATCTGCGACTACCTGGGCGTCGGGTGGGAGCCGTCCATGCTCGACTACGGCAGCAAGGACCACGGGACGTTCCGGCCCCAGCTCGGCGACTGGTCCACCACGATCAAGTCGGGCCAGATCCAGGCGGCCCGCCAGGCCGACCCGGACGCCACCCTCCCCCCGCGCCTGTCGGAACTGGCACGTGCGTGGGGGTACACCACCTGAGATTCCTCGCCCCGGCTGGATGGTGCGGGGCTGCGCCCCGCAAGGGGCGCGGGGAACTGCGCGACCAGCCCCCGCCCACCCGCACCCGACCAACCCACCCCAGACACCCCCCACCCCGGGAACCTGGGGGCGGAGCCCCCAAGGACGGGACGGGCAGGGGCGGCGGGGGCGAAGACAGCCCCGTCAGACCGTCAGGGGGCGGTCCGCCGAATGGGAGCGGACAGCCAGCGTCGGACCGAGAGCGAGGTGGGGCGCCTCCACGGACTCCGAGGCCACCGCCCCCGCGACCACGTCCGGCCGCTGGTGCGGAAGGGCCACGGGACGCACCGCCCGCAACCCCGAGACCACGGTGTAGTCCGGCCCGAGACGGGCCGGCAGAAGGTCGCCGGGATCCTCACCGAGGGCCAGCTGAACGGCGGCCCAGGGCGCGTTGAGACCGCACAGGGAGAGCTGGTGGAGCCCACCGGCGGGACGCGTGTTGACGTCCATGAGCACCGGCACCTCGCCGAACATGCGGAACTGGATGTTGGAGAGGTAGTGGAGGCCGAAGCCCTCGGCGAGCCGACGCGCCGGCTCGACCCAGGCGGGGTTGAGCGTGAAGCCACGGCGCCGGCCGTTCTTCGTACGGCCCACCGCCATACGGACCCGCCCGTCCGGCGCGACGAGGCAGTCCACCGACACCTCCGGCTGCTCCAGGCGAGGCATCACCAGCCAGTCCACCGGCTCCTCGGCCTCGCGCAGAGCGTCCAGCACCAGTTCCAGCTGCACGTACGGACTCGGAAACCCGTTGAGGTGGCTGATCGAGAAGGAGCCGCGGGTCACGACACGGAAGCCCACCCCACCCGCACCCGCGGCGGGCTTGAAGCACGCGGTGTGTCCACGGGCCTCCAACTCCTCCACGGCGGCCACGAGTTCGTCGGCACACCGCACCCGGTAGTACGGCGGCACCGGCACCCCCAGCGCCTCGACCGCCTGGTACGCCGTCACCTTGTCCTCGAAGACGTGCACGGCCTCGGCGGGCGGCGCGAGCAGCGCCGTACCCACGGCGGCGAACTCCTCGCGGTGCGCGGCGATCGCCGCCTGGTGCAGACGGGGAACGAAGACGTCGACACCGCGCCGCTGGCACTGGTCGAGCGCGAACTCGACGTACGCGGCGGGGGAGAGGCTCTCCGGCTCCAGCTCGGCGGTGTCGGCGGCGGCGAGCACGGGCGAGTCGGGGTCCCCATGGGTGGCGTGGATCTCGACCGGTCGCCCCCGTGGATTACTCCGCAACTGATCCATGAAGAACACGTTCTCCGCGTACGTGCGGTTGAGCCAGACGCGTACGCGAGAGACCATGCAGGCCGCCTTTCAATGGTTCGCGGGCAGGGCTGAGCAGGCCGTGCCCGGCCAGGGGGGAGGGAGGTACGCCGAACCGCCCGACGCAGAGAGGAAGCGCGGCGGATGCGTTGGGGCCGATCATAGGGCCACCGGAGCCCTGGTTGCTGTCACGCGCGTGTTAATCCTTCGTCCGCGTCGTGACGATCGCTGTTCAAGCGCTCGGCGGGCCGCTCTTGTCCGCTGGTACGCGCGTGTGTTCTCTTGTTCCCATCCGGTTCTGGAGGGAGCGAGGGTGGAGTCGACCGCCGGCGGTTCGGGACATTTGCTGGCCATCAGCGACCTGCACATCGGCTATCCCGAGAACCGCGCCCTGGTCGAACGGATGCGCCCCGAGACCGACGACGACTGGCTCCTGGTGGCCGGGGACGTCGCCGAGAAGGTGGCCGACATCCGCTGGGCACTCCAGACCCTCGCCGGCCGTTTCGCCAAGGTCGTCTGGGCACCCGGCAACCACGAGCTGTGGACCCACCCGAAAGAGACCCTCACGCTACGCGGAGTCGAGCGGTACGAACATCTCGTCGCCCTGTGCCGCGAACTGGGCGTCATCACGCCCGAGGACCCGTACCCCGTCTGGGACGGGCCGGGCGGCCCCGTCGTCGTCGCCCCGCTCTTCCTGCTGTACGACTACTCGTTCCTGCCTCAGGGCTGCACGACCAAGGAAGAGGGGCTGGAGTACGCGTACGGGACCGGCGTCGTGTGCACCGACGAGCGGGTGCTGTACCCCGACCCCTACCCGAGCCGCGACGCCTGGTGCCGCGCCCGGGTGGCCGAGACCGAGCGCAGGCTCGCCGACCTCCCCCCTGACCTGCCCACCGTGCTGGTGAACCACTACCCCCTCGACCGGCACCCTACGGACGTCCTGCACTACCCCGAGTTCGCGATGTGGTGCGGCACACGGCTCACCGCCGACTGGCACCGCAGGTTCCGCGTCGAGGTGATGGTCTACGGACATCTGCACATCCCGCGGACCACCACAGTGGACGGGGTCCGCTTCGAAGAGGTGTCCGTGGGTTACCCCCGCGAGTGGCGCCCGCGCCCCGGGCCGCCCGGAAGGCTGCGCCGCATTCTGCCGATGGAGGTCGGAGCCGGTGATCGAGGAGTTGCTCCCGGAGTCGGTCGTGGTCGTGGAGGCGTACGGTGAGGACGCCGCCGGAGCCGGCCACGCCGCCGAGGGAGCCGCGGGCCCGTCGCTCTTCCCCGAGGAGGAGTCGGTCATAGCCAGGGCGGTGCCCAAACGCCGCAGGGAGTTCACCGCCGTACGAGGGTGCGCCCGCCGTGCCATGGAGAAGCTGGGCGTGCCTCCGCAGGCCGTGCTGCCCGGCGAGCGCGGCGCCCCGGCCTGGCCGGACGGTCTCGTCGGCAGCATGACGCACTGTGAGGGCTACTGCGCCGCCGCGCTGGTCCGTGCCGCCGACGTGGCGTCCCTCGGTATCGACGCCGAACCCCATCAGCCCCTCCCGGACGGCGTTCTGGACGCCATCGCGCTTCCCACCGAGGAGGCTCGGCTGCGGCGCCTGACCGCCGACCGGCCCTCGGTGCACTGGGACCGGTTGCTGTTCAGCGCCAAGGAGTCCGTCTACAAGGCGTGGTTCCCGCTCACCGCCCTGTGGCTGGACTTCTCGGAGGCCGACATCGACGTGTTCGCGGACCCCGACTCCGACTCCGATACCGGGACGGGCACCTTCCGCGCCCGGCTCCTAGTCCCCGGGCCGGTGGTGGGCGGCCGGCGGATCGGGTCCTTCGAGGGGAAGTGGACGGTACGACGCGGGCTGGTGGCCACGGCCGTGTCGGTGCCTTTCCCCACCAGACGCGCGGAGGCCGCCGGATGACCTCGCCCCTGTCGTACGTCGAACTGCACCGTCAGATCTCGGGTGACATCGACGCGGCTCTGGGCGACGCTCTCGACGCGCTGGGCCCGGAGTCGGAGTCCGTCAGGAACGCGATCGCCGGCCTGCTGCACCACCAGAAGATGAAATACCCCCTGTCGGTGCTCCCGCTGCTCGTCCACGCCGCCGAGACCGGCGCCCCGGAACCGGCCGTCCCGCTGTCGGCCGTCCACCTGCTGTGGTGGACCTCGGCCTGCTACCTCGACGACCTGGCCGACAACCGGACGACCGGCACGCCCGAGGGACTCGGCGCGCACGAGGCGCTGCTGGCGGCCGTCATCGGCGGACAGGCGCTGGCCATCCGGATCGTTCAGGCACAGCCGGTCCCCGACGCCATGCGCAACACCCTCACCGCCGAGATCGTCAACTGCTGGTTCCCCGCCGTGGAAGGCCAGCTGAGAGACCTGCGGGGAGACATGGAGGGGGCCGCGCGGGAGGCGGTCGTCGCGGCGTACCGGTGCAAGTCCGGAGCTCCCTTCGCGATGATCACGGCCATGGCCGCCATATGGGCGGGCGCGGACAGCGGGCGCATACGGCTGTGGCGTGAGTTCGGCGGCGTCTTCGGCGTCGTGTGGCAGCTGTTCAACGACCAGGAGGACATCCTGTCCGGCCGCCACGAGGACCTGCGGAACGGCACGCTCACCTATCTGCTGGCCTGTGCCCTGGAAGAGGCGCCGCCCGGGGCGAGGGGGCGGGTGCTGGACCTGGTCGGCGCCGCGCGGACGTCCGAACAGGCGCGGCACGACCTCACGGAGCTGCTCCTCGCGCCCGCCGTGCTCCGCCGGTACCGGACGGACCTCGACGCGTTCCGCGACGAGGCGTACCGCGTCCTCGGTGAACTGGGCGGCCACGCGGCGCCCTTGGCGGCGCTGCGGCAGCTCGTGGACCAGTCGGCCGCACTGTACCTGCGGGCGACGGCTGCCTGAACCGCCCGCCCTTCCCCGTTCCCGGGACGGTCCGCTCCCGTCCTCCGGGAACGGACCCTCGCCCGCGGCGTCAGGCCTCCGGGCACCAGTCCCGCAGCAGCCGGAAGAACTCCTCCTCATTGCCCGCGAGTCCGGCCGCCGCCAGAGCCTGCTCGGCCTCGGCGAGCGCGCCGGTCGGCACCACGGGTGGTCGGCACCCGTCCGGCGGGCCGTCGAACGCGGCTCGTACGGTCTGCAAGAGCCGCAGATAGGCCTGCACGGCGGTGCGTTCGCGGTCGGTCAGTACGGCGGTCGGCATCGGACGGCTCTCCCCTGTTCGGCCGGTCTGATCGGTCGGTGCGCCCCGGCTCGGTAGTGGCGCACCTCCAGCTTGCCGCCCGCCACTGACAATCCCGTTCCCGTCCGCGGAGGTTCGCCCGCTCAGCGGAGGCGAAACCTCGCGGAAACCCCTGGTGGAGGGAGGGTTCCTTCGCTGGGAGAAAGGGTTGGCGCCCCCGCCGCTCCTACCCGTCCCATTCCTGAGGGCTGCGCCCCCAGACCCCCGCTGTCGGACTGAACGGCCTCGTCCTCAAACGCCGGACGGGCTGAAAACCCAAGCCCCGGCCGGAGGAAAATCAGCCCCTCCGGCGTTTGAGGAGCGGGGTCCGGGGCGGAGCCCCGGGGATGGGACGGGTAGGGGCGGCGGGGGCGACATGCAACCCACCCCGCACCCGCGCGCGAGACGCCCCTACGCCTCCGCCCCCTCCAGCCCCCCGAACACCGCCGCACGCTCCCCCTCCGTGAGCGGCGGAGCCGTGAGCGGTGGCTTCAGCGGGCCGCGGGCGACGGCGAGGAGCACTTCGGGCGTGAGCAGGGCACTCAGCGGCTTGGAGAGCGTGATGACACCCAGGAACGCATGGAAGACCAGGGGCCGCCCCGTCGAGGTGCGCATCAGCCGGCTCACGTAACGGGTGAGCGCGCGCTGCACGAACCCGGGCTGTTCGCCGACCGCCTCCGGATAGCGGATGTCCGTCTCCGTGGCCAGCTGCCACGCGATCGTCACCGGCCCGGCCACGGCCCGCTGCACCCGCCGCGCGAGCCCGGGAGCCGTGATCCCGTGCTTGGCGACCCGGTCCCGCAACGCCAGGGCGCTCTGCGCGGCCACCGACATGCCGTGCCCGTAGAGCGGGTTGTACGTGGCCACGGAATCACCGATCGCGACGAACCCCTCGGGCCAGCCCGCGACCTTCTCGTAGAAGCGCCGGCGGTTGACGGTGCTGCGGGTGACGACGACATCCGTCAGGGGCTCCGCGCGGGCCAGCAGCTCGCCCACCACGGGATGCCGTACGTTCCTGGCGAAGGTCTCGAACTCCTCGGCGGACGCGGTCGGCTGGCCACCGCGCGTGCCCGACAGCGTCACCAGCCAGCGCCCGCCCTCGATGGGCACGAGGGTCGCGCTCTGTCCGGGGACCGGCCGCGCCGCGTCCGGCTGGACGTTGACGACGGGGAACTCCTCGGTGCCCTCCGGCGCGCGGAAGACCCGGCTGGCGTACACGAGCCCGGAGTCGACCTCGCCCAGCGGTGCCGGCGGTACGCCCAGCGCCTCCAGCCACTTCGTGGCCCGCGAGCCACGACCCGAGGCGTCCACCACCAGGTCGGCCGCCAGGACGCGCTCCTCGCCGTCGGCCGCGCGGATCCGCACGCCCGTCACCCGGGACGCACCGCCCTCCAGGCCCCGCACTTCGGTGCCCTGCACCACGGTGATCCCCGACTGCCCGACGACCTCGGCGCGGATCACCGACTCCAGCAGGTCCCGGCTGCACGCGATCATGAACTGCATCTCGGGCCAGCGCCGCACCCAGCCCTGCGCGGACAGCGACACGAGCCCGGTCGGCAGCGGGATCCGGCGGGCGCCCGCGGCCGACCAGGCGTCGGTCACCCCCGGCAGCAGCTCCTCCATCGCACGGGCGCCACCGGACCACAGAAGGTGCGCGTGACGGGCCTGCGGGACGCCCCTGCGTGGTTCGGGCCCCTCGGGCAGCGTGTCGCGCTCGACGACGGTGACGTCGGCGTGGGGCCGCAGCGCGGCGGCGGCCAGCAGACCGGCCAGGCCTCCGCCGATGACGACGGCCCGACGGGGCTCCGACGGCGCGGTGGATTCCCGGACGTCAGCTGGTTCGCTCATGAAAGTCGCTCTCTGACAGGGCCGCGGCGTGCTCCCGGGCAGCCGCGACGACGGGTGACTGACGCAGGGCCAGGGACAGTCGTACCAGGTCGCGCGGACCGTCCGTCGACGGGGTGGGGGCCGTGCCGGTCTCCGCCGAACCGACGACCCTGCCCTCGGGGTCCAAGGCCCGGGCCCGCACCGCCGCCGTCACCATCGCCGCGTCGGCCTCGGCCCGTGCCTCCTCGGGCGCGGACCCCGACGCGACGGCCGCCGCGTAGGCCCTTGACCGCACTTCGGAGTCGAAGTAGGGGTGCAGGTTGAGCATGCCGTCGTGGATGTCGGACTCCCGCTGGGTCACCTGCAGTTGGACCGGAGACCACCAGGACATCCGCACCGCGCGCTCGCCCTGGTCGGCCACGGGCCGGAGCTCCCGCCACAGCGGGCCGAGCCTCCGGTACGTCGACCAGGTCGACCACGAGTCCCCGATGCGCTGGCAGGCCAGTGGCAGACAGAAGCCGACCGCGCTGATCTGCGCCCCCGCGGAGGCCACCAGTGGCGCCACGTACGTGCTGAGGTCGTCCAGGTTCCCGCCGTTCCAGCGGGCCACCACGGCCGTGAACTTCAGCGCCGAGTAGGGGACGTTCGACAGGAAGCCGAACGCGATGATCAGTAGTCCGGCGCGCAGCCAGCCGCGCACCTGGAGCGCCCAGCGCCAGCACATGACGACCATGGCGATGCCCGCGACGGAGAACGCGGCGAGATAGAGCACGATCATCTCGCGGACGAACGACGTGTTGGCGTAGTACGTGTCGAAGTCGCGCAGTCGCTCCACCGGTGTGTCACCGAGCGCGAACAGCACCACGATCGCCGCGCTCACCGCCCCGTAGCCGGCGATCCAGCGGCCTGTGAGCCGGCGCGTCACCTCGGGCGGACCCCCACGCCAGTTGATGATCAGCACCAGGCAGGAGGCGCTGAAGGTGCTCAGCAGGACGTAGACGAGGGGAGCCGAGATGTTGGTGACGCCGGTGACGTGGTTGACCTCGGCGATCGTCGGCGGGGCGGCGAAGCAGAACACCAGGCCCGCCAGCAGGAGCAGCGCGCACACGGACCGCAGCAGCGGATCGCGCCAGTCGCGCAGCAGCGCGGGCGTCTTGATGACGAGGACGATCGCCATCGCCACGGCGGGGAAGTAGTAGCTGGACCCGTCCATCCGAGGCGGCTCAGCCCTGTGGCCCGCGATAGCCCAGGGACGCCTCGATGCGCCCCGCGAGCTGGTCCCGCTGCACGGGCCCGCGCAGTGCGGAACTCGCCAGCCACGTACGGCACTTGCTCGCCAGCAGCAGGCCGAAGCTCTCGGCGTCCTGCTCGTCCCTCACCTCGAACCGGGTGCGTGCGGCAACCTTCTGGACGGTCGCCCGCAGATCGTCGTCGTCGCTGTCGGCGCTCAATAAGCGCGCCGCGACCGCGGCACCCTCGACGTGGTGGCCGCAGTGGCCGGCGTGCATGTGCCACAGCTCGTGGCCCAGGATCACCAACTGGTGGTCGGGCGCCGTGCGTTCCTCGATCACGACCAGGTCCTGCTCGGCCATGTCCAGCCACAGCCCGCTCGCGGTGCCGGGCGGGAAGGCGGCCGTACGGTACTGGACGGGGCGGCCCCGGCGTCTGCTCATGGCGTCGCACAGCGCGGAGTACAGGCCGGCGGGCTCCGCCGGTGCCGGGAGCGTGAGCTCGCCGACCAACTCGCCGCACAGGCGGCGCATTTCCTTTCCGATGCCCACTGTTCTCCCCCGGGTCAGGACTCGGGCCGCTTGACGCTCTCCAGGAGCATGTCGAGCCACTCCGCCACTTTGTCGCGGTGTTGGTCGGTGGGTAGCTGGGCCGCCCGCCAGGCGATGCCGCGGACGCCGTGGTCCTGGAGCAGCCGCTCCAGCGGATCGTCGGGGGCCTGGACGGTCCGGGCGGCTTCCCGCTCGCGGTCGGCGAGCTGCTGGAGCAACTCCTGCTCGGTGCGCATGAGCGCGCTCCCGAGTGCCTCCGGATCCTCGGCGGTGAGGAAACCGGCGTGCACTTTGAAGAAGCGCTGGATGGCGTCGCAGTGCTCCATCGTGGGGCGCCGGTCGCCGTTGATGAGGGCTCCCGCCTGCTGGCGCGACATGCCCGCGCCGTCGGCGATCTCCTGCTGTGTGTACTTGCGTCCGTTGGGCTTGAGGCGGGTCCGCCGCAACAGGGCCAGCCGCTGCAGGAACCGGGCCTGCAGATCCGGCTCCCCGGCGGGCCGCCCGCCCAGCAGCGCCTTCACCACGGACTCCGGCACCCCGGAGGCCGGCGACAGGCGCCGGGGGTCGAAGACCTCGCCGTGGGCCACGCCCAGCCGGTCGGCGAGCGCGGTGACACGGGCCACGACGGCCGGCAGCAGAACCGTCGCCGCGGCGTCCGGAACTTCGAAGCCATCCGTCACCGACAGATCTCCTACGTCTCTCTCAAGCCAATCTCATGATGGGGCCCCGTGCCGCGGGACGCGAGCCCCCGGGCACGGTCAACCACCGTGAACTGCACGGAGATTAGCCCGTGACTCGAACTCACATCCAGGTCTCGCCACAACTGTGGCGAGATTCAGCCGTCGGCGGTCGTGGAATGCCACGATAGTTGACACGACTCCTTCGCGGGCCCCAGGATCAAGACGCCGCGTGAAGGCCGCATAGGCAAGAGGGGTGACCTCCCGATGGCATATCAGGCAGGAGGGCAGCGGACCGAACCGCGACCCGTCCCCGAGAGCCTCGAGGCTCAGGCGTACTTGCAGGACTACGCCACGTTTCTGGAGGCCGTCCCCTTTCCGTCCGTCGTCTTCGACCACCGCTGGGACGTCGTGCTGTCCAACGGCGCCTACGACAAGCTCTTCCAGGACGTGGGCCCGCACCCGACCGCGATGCCGGGCGACAACTTCCTCCGCTTCGTGCTCTTCCACCCCGACGCGGCCACGGTCCTCGGCGACCACGAGTCCAGTTGGTGCCTGCCTTTGCTGGCGGACTTCGCCGCCGCCGTGGAACGACACGGCCAGGACAGGGGCCTTGCGTCCATCCGCCGCGACATCGCCCAGGACCCCATCATGGACGCCGCCTACCGGCACGGCCTCCCGCACTGGCTCCGCGTGGTCGGACCGGAGGCCGCCGAACACGACGGCGCCGTCCGTCCCGTGGTCCACCCCGACCCGCGCTGGGGCCGCACCGACTGCCGTGTCGTCGGTGAAACCCCCAAGACCCTGCAGGGCATGGGATACACGCGGATGACACTGGTGCTGCGCGCGGCGCGACGCCCGTCGGTCACTCCGCGCCGGCCCCGCCGTGCCCGGCACACGGCGAGCCATCTCAGCGTGGTGCCCGCGCCCGAGGCGTAGGCCCGTCCCGAAAACCCCGACACCGCCGGCGTTCAGGTCGCCGGCGGCGTCGGGGTTTCTTGTGGCTCGTTCGCCTCCGGGGCGCCAAAGCCTGTGTCGAGACCGCGACCGTGCTCACTCGCCCTCGGGGTGGCCCATTTCGGTGCGCCACGTCGGGCTGTTCCCCGCTTCGGCACCCCTTCCGCAAAAGAACCCGCACCATTCCCCGCAGCAGAACCATGTGACATAGTACTGATGTGAACACACGGCTGACCTGCGACGTCGTAGTGATCGGGGCCGGGATGGCGGGCGCGGCCTGCGCCCTGTACGCGGCCCGGGCGGGGCTGGACGTGACCGTCGTGGACCGCGGCCCGGTGGCCGGAGGCACCACGGGCGCGGGGGAGGGCAATCTCCTCGTCTCCGACAAGGAACCCGGACCGGAGCTCGAACTCGCCCTGCTGTCCAACCGGTTGTGGGCCGACCTCGCCGAGGAGCTGGGGGAGGCGATCGAGTACGAGGCGAAGGGCGGTGTGGTCGTCGCGTCCTCGGAGGAAGGACTCGCCGCCCTCACGGATCTCGTGGCCGGACAGCGCGCCGCCGGCGTGGTGGCCGAGCCGGTGACCGCCGACCGGCTCCACGACCTGGAACCGCACCTGGCCCCCGGCCTCGCGGGAGGCGTGCTGTACCCGCAGGACAGCCAGGTGATGCCGACCCTCGCCGCCGCGCACCTCCTGCGCGCCTCGAGTGCCCGGCTGCTCACCGGCCGGACCGTGACCGAGGTGCTGCGCACGGCGGACGGTGCCGTACGCGGGGTGCGGACCGGCCACGGCGACATCCACGCCCCGGCCGTCGTGAACGCGGCCGGTACGTGGGGCGGTGAGGTCGCCGCCCTCGCCGGCGTCTCCCTGCCCGTCCTGCCCCGGCGCGGCTTCGTCCTGGTCACCGAGCCGCTGCCTCGCAGGGTGCGGCACAAGGTCTACGCGGCCGACTACGTGGCCGACGTGGCCAGCGACTCGGCGGCCCTGCAGACCTCGCCGGTCGTCGAGGGAACGGCGGCCGGACCGGTCCTGATCGGGGCGAGCCGTGAACGGGTCGGCTTCGACCGGTCGTTCTCGTTGCCGGTCGTCCGGGCGCTCGCGGCGGGCGCGGTCCGGCTGTTCCCCTTCCTGGAGACCGTACGGGCGATGCGGACGTACGTCGGTTTCCGGCCGTACATGCCCGACCACCTGCCCGCGATCGGCCCCGACCCCCGTGTCCCCGGACTGTTCCACGCCTGCGGGCACGAGGGCGCGGGCATCGGCCTCGCCACCGGCACGGGGCAGTTGATCGCCCAGGTGCTCGGCGGCAAGGTGCCCGACCTGGACCTCGCGCCGTTCCGGCCGGACCGCTTCGAGGAGGAGGCCGCGTGAACCCGTTGGAGCTGGCGCGGGCCGAGCCCGGCCCCGCCTTCACCGTCACCCTGGACGGCCGGGAGATCGAGGCCCTGCCCGGCCAGACGGTCGCCGCCGCGCTCTGGACGGCAGGCGTCACCGCGTGGCGCACGACACGGGGCGAGGGCCGCCCGCGCGGGATCTTCTGTGGCATCGGCGTCTGCTTCGACTGCCTCGTGACCGTCAACGACCGCCCCAACCAACGGGCCTGTCTGGTCCCGGTCCGGCCGGGCGACGCGATCCGCACCCAGGAGGGGACGGGCCATGGGGACTGATCTCGCGGTGATCGGCGCGGGCCCGGCCGGGCTCGCCGCGTCCCTGGCCGCCTCCGCGCGGGGCGTCCGCGTCACGTTGATCGACGCGGCCGGGGAGGCGGGCGGCCAGTTCTACCGGCAGCCCGCCGCCGGACTCCGGGCCCGTCGCCCGCAGGCGCTGCACCACCAGTGGCGCACGTGGGAGCGGCTGCGGGACGGGCTCGCGATGAGTACCGTCCGCCACCTGACGTGCCATCACGTGTGGTGCGTGGAACGGCACCCGGACCCGTCCGCCGGCTTCACGGTGCACGCCCTGCGCGGTCCTCACCAGGACGAGCCCGCCACCGTGGACGCCCACGCCGTCCTCCTCGCCACCGGCGGCTACGAGAAGGTGCTTCCCTTCCCGGGCTGGACCCTCCCCGGCGTCGTCACCGCGGGCGGGGCGCAGGCCATGCTCAAGGGCGGACTGGTTGTGCAGGGCCGGACGGCCGTCGTGGGCGGAACCGGTCCGCTGCTCCTGCCGGTCGCGACCGGGCTCGCCGCCGCGGGCGTCGAGGTCGCCGCCCTCGTCGAGTCCGCCGACCCGAGGGGTTTCGTACGGCATCTGCCCGCGCTCGCCGCCAAGCTCCCCGAGGCCGCCGGGTACGCGGCCCGGCTCGTCCGCCACCGCGTACCGTTCATGACCGGCCACACCGTCGTCGAAGCCCACGGCGACGACCGCCTCGAAGCCGTCACCGTCACCGCCCTGGACCCCGACGGACGCGTCCGGCCGGGCACCCGGCGGCGCATCCCCTGCGACACCCTCGCCGTCGGGCACGGCATGCTCCCGCACACCGATCTCGCCGAGGCACTCGGCTGCCGTGTCGACGGGGCGAACGTCCTCGTCGACGACGAGCAGCGCACCGACGTCCCCGGCGTGTGGGCGGCCGGCGAGACCACCGGCATCGGCGGCGCGGCGCTCGCCCTCGCCGAGGGACACATCGCCGGTCGCTCCATCGCCGCCCGCCTCCGGGGCACCGCACCCGACCCACGCGCGTGGGC
The DNA here is from genome assembly GCF_040704615.1 of Streptomyces sp. NPDC046862. Classification (NCBI taxonomy): domain Bacteria; kingdom Bacillati; phylum Actinomycetota; class Actinomycetes; order Kitasatosporales; family Streptomycetaceae; genus Streptomyces; species Streptomyces sp. NPDC046862. Next base: position 56,705 of record NZ_JBEYXP010000041.1, read on the forward strand.
CGCGGCCGACAGGTCCCGTACGCGACTGCGGGCGTTCTTCGCCGCCGTCGACTCCGTCTGCGCACCGCCCGCGCACTGGACCGAGCAGGTCACCGACGACACCGTTGTCTGCCGCTGCGAGGAGGTGCGGGCGGGCGAGGTGCGCGAGGCGGTCCACGAGCTGGGCGCCGGCGACCTCCGCACGGTGAAGTTGCTGACCAGGGCAGGCATGGGCTGGTGCCAGGGCAGGGTGTGCGGCCCGGCGGTCGCCGGGCTCGCCGGATGCGCCCCGACACCGGCCAGACGACCGTTCGCCCGCCCGGTACCGCTGGGAGTACTGGCCCGGACCGGCCAGTCGACCGGGACCGGCCGTGCCGCCGGGACTGGCGAGTCGACCGGGACCGGCCGCGCCGCCGGGACTGGCCAGTCGACGGGGACCGACTGCGTCACCGGGACCGGGCACTCGGCCGGGGCCGGCCACTCGGCCGAGACCGACCGCGCCACTGAGATCGGCGAGTCGACCGGGACTGGCCACTCGACCGGGACTGGCCACTCGACCGGGACCGGCCGCGCCACCGGGACCGGCCGCGCGGCCGAGCCCGGCCAGTCGGCCGAGCCCGGCCAGTCGGCCGAGCCCGACTGGGCCGCTGAGATCGGCCACTCGACTGAGACCGGCGAGGCGACCGGGACCGGCCACTCGACCGGGACTGGCCGCGCCACCGAGCCCGACCGCGCCACCGAGACCGACCGCCTCCCCGAGACCGACCACGTCACCGAGGCCGGCCACCCCACCGAGGAAGGATCCTCATGACCGTCTCCGCCCACCGCCCCTGGCGCGGCGTCCTCGTCGCCACCGCGCTCCCGCTGAACCACGACCTCTCCGTCGACTACGACAAGTACGCCGAGCACTGCGCCTGGCTGGTCGACAACGGCTGTGACGGCGTCGTGCCGAACGGCTCGCTCGGCGAGTACCAGGTGCTGACGCCCGAGGAGCGCGCGAAGGTCGTCGAGACGGCCGTGTCCGCGATCGGCGGCTCACGGGTCATGCCCGGTGTAGCCGCCTACGGCAGCGCCGAGTCCCGCCGCTGGGCCGAACAGGCACGCGACGCGGGCTGCACGTCCGTGATGCTGCTCCCGCCCAACGCGTACCGCGCCGACGAGCGCTCCGTCCTCGCCCACTACGAGGAGGTCGCCAAGGCGGGCCTGCCGGTCGTGGCGTACAACAACCCCATCGACACCAAGGTCGACCTCGTCCCCGAACTCCTCGCCAAGCTGCACGGCGAGGGATACATCCAAGGCGTCAAGGAGTTCTCCGGCGACGTCCGCCGCGCCTACCAGCTCGCCGAACTCGCCCCCGAACTGGACCTGTTGATCGGCGCCGACGACGTCCTGCTGGAACTCGCGCTGGCGGGCGCCAAGGGCTGGGTGGCCGGCTACCCGAACGCGCTGCCCGCCGCGACCGTGGAGCTGTACCACGCGGCCGTGGACGGCGACCTCACGACCGCCAAGCGGCTCTACGAGCAACTGCACCCGCTGCTGCGCTGGGACTCCAAGGTCGAGTTCGTGCAGGCCATCAAGTTGTCCATGGACATCGTGGGCCGTCACGGAGGACGCTGCCGTCCGCCGCGCGTGCCGCTGCTGCCCGAGCAGGAGGCCACGATCCGTTCGGCCACCGAGAAGGCCGTCGCCGCGGGGCTCGCGTAACCCCTGTAGGAAGAAGGAAGGAGGCCAGGCTCATGCGCAGCAAACTCGTCCTGCACGCCGTCGACTCGCACACCGAGGGCATGCCCACCCGGGTGATCACCGGCGGCATCGGCACCATCCCCGGCGCCACCATGAACGAGCGGCGGCTGTACTTCCGCGAGCACCGCGACGACATCAAGCAGTTCCTCATGAACGAGCCGCGCGGGCACGCGGCGATGAGCGGCGCCATCCTGCAACCGCCCACCCGCCCCGACTGCGACTGGGGCGTCGTCTACATCGAGGTGTCCGGCTACCTCCCCATGTGCGGACACGGCACGATCGGCGTGGCGACCGTGCTGGTGGAGACCGGCATGGTGGAGGTCGTCGAGCCGGTCACGACGATCCGCCTCGACACCCCGGCGGGCCTGGTCATCGCCGAGGTGGCCGTCAAGGACGGCCACGCCACCGCGGTCACGCTCCAGAACGTGCCGTCCTTCGCCGTCGGCCTCGACCGCAAGGCCACGCTCGCCGACGGACGCACGGTGACGTACGACCTCGCGTTCGGCGGCAACTTCTACGCGATCCTGCCGCTGGACGAGTTCGGGCTGCCCTTCGACCGGGCCCGCAAGGACGACATCCTCAAGGCCGGCCTGGCGCTGATGGACGCCGTCAACGCCGAGGACGAGCCGGTCCACCCCGAGGACCCGACCATCCACGGCTGCCACCACGTCCACCTTCTCGCCCCCGGCTCGACGGCACGCCACTCACGGCACGCGATGGCGATCCACCCCGGCTGGTTCGACCGCTCGCCCTGCGGCACCGGCACGAGCGCGCGCATGGCGCAGCTCCACGCGCGCGGCGAACTCCCGCTGCACACCGAGTTCGTGAACGAGTCCTTCATCGGCACCCACTTCACCGGACGGCTCCTCGGCACCACCGAGGTCGCCGGCCGCCCCGCCGTCCTGCCCAGCTTCACCGGCCGCGCCTGGATCACGGGCACGGCCCAGTACCTGCTCGACCCCGAAGACCCCTTCCCCGCGGGCTTCGTGCTGTAGGCAGCGCCGGTAATCTCCGGTGACCGAAGGGGGACGCCGCCCCGGACGACCCCAAGGAGGACGATCGTCATGGCCCCGCAGCACAGACCCGCCCTGCCCGTGCTGGGCGGCAGGAAGCCCAGCTACCGGGAACGGGTCGCGGACGCGCTGCGGGCCGCGCTGATCGCCGGCGAACTCCGGCCCGGCGAGGTGTACTCGGCCCCCGGCCTCGCCGCCCGCTTCGGGGTCTCCGCCACTCCGGTGCGCGAGGCCATGCTCGACCTCGCCAAGGAGGGCCTGGTCGACACCGTCCCCAACAAGGGCTTCCGGGTCACCGTCGTCTCCGAGAGGCAACTCGACGAGTACACCCACATCCGTTCCCTGATCGAGATCCCCACGACGGCCGCGCTCGCGACGACCGCCGACCCCGCCGACCTGCAGGCACTGCGCCCGCTCGCCCAGGAGATAGTCACCTCCGCCGCGACCGGCGACCTCATCGCCTACGTCGAGGCCGACCTCCGCTTCCACCTGGACCTGCTGTCCCTGGCCGGCAACACCCACCTGGTGGAGGTCGTACAGGACCTGCGCCGCCGCTCCCGCCTGTACGGCCTGACGGCACTGGCCGAGGCGGGAAGACTGCGGACGTCCGCCGAGGAGCACCTGGAACTTCTGGACGCGTTGGTGGCACGCGACACGGAGGCGGCACGAAAGGTGATGACCCAACACCTGGGCCACGTCCGAGGCTTGTGGGCGAGCACGACCTAGTCAGGCTTGTGCGGGCGCGCGGGGCCGCATGGGGAACGAGGACGCCTGCCACTCGAAGTCGAGGGCCTGGGCCGTGAGTTCGCCGGTCGGTCCCGTAGCCTGGGAACCATGTTGCGCCGTTTGCTGGCTCTGTCGTGGGTGCACACGGCGTACGACATCGCCATCGCGGTGCTGGTGTTCCTCATGACCTGGCGCTACGACCAGACGGACGACCAGCTCATCGGGTGGGCGATGGCCCTGGCACTGGTGTTCCGGCGGCGTCGGCCGATGACGGTGATGACCCTGGTCGCGGGGCTCGCGCTGGTCCAGTACCTGGTGGCGTCCGACGTGGCCGCGTACGACCTGGCACTGCTCATCGCGATGGTCTCTGTGGTCACCCACACCCGGACGATGTGGCACGCCTACGCGGCGGGTGCGATCGTCCTGCTGGGCGCGGTGGTGGCTTTCGGCGGGCTGCTCCCTGGTGCGCAGGCGACCGAGCAGTTCGGCGACATCATCGCCTTCGGCGGTGTCTGCGCGGCCGTATGGATGACCGCCATGGTGCTGCGGACCCGTCGGCTGTACGTGGCCACTCTCGAAGACCGGGCCGCCACGGCCGAACGGGAGCGCGAGCACCTGGTGCGGCTCGCGGCGGCCGAGGAACGCGCCGAGATCGCCCGGGAGTTGCACGATGTGGTGGCCCACAGTCTGGCGGTGATGATCCTGCAGGCCGACGGGGCCGGGTACGTCCTCAAGTCGGACCCCGACCGGGCAGGTACCGCGCTGAAGGCGATCGGGGACACCGGCCGTGACGCGCTGGAGGACATGCACCGGATCGTGCGGGTCCTGCGCGGCGGCCGGGCTCCCGGCCAGGACGAGACGGCGGACGCGGACGCCGGTCGCCGCCGGGTCTCGCTGGACGATCTGGAGACGGTGGCCGAACGTGCCCGCGCCGCGGGGCTGGAGGTCGCCCTGGAGATCGAGGGTGACCGGGGCGGGCTGTCGACGGCGGACGAACTCACCGTTCTGCGCGTCGTGCAGGAGAGTCTGACCAATGTGCTGCGGCACGCCGGTCCCGGCGCGAAGGTCACCATCACGCTGGGGTTCGGCCAGGACGTGGTGGTGATCGGTGTGGTCGACGACGGAGCCGGCAAGCTTGCCGGCTCAGGGCCCGCGGCGGACCGGGGCACCGGCGGGAACGGCCTGGTGGGCATGCGGGAGCGTGTGGAGGTGTCCGGCGGTGGTTTCACCGCCGGGCCGCGCCTGGGCGCGGGTTGGCAGGTCGAGGCGAAGCTGCCGGTGAGCCGACAGGCCGACAAGCCGGTCAGAACGACGGGATGAGTGAGATGAGCGGGCCGATACGTGTGGTCGTGGTGGACGACCAGCCACTGATCCGTGCGGGATTCGCGATGGTGCTGGCCGCGCAGAGCGACATCGACGTCGTGGGTGAGGCGGAGAACGGCGCGGACGCCCTGACGCTGCTGGCGGGCACCACGGCGGATGTCGTCATCATGGACATCCGCATGCCCGTCATGGACGGAGTGGAGGCGACCAAGCGGCTGAGCCGACTCCCGGATTCACCACGGGTGTTGGTGCTCACCACCTTCGACACCGACGAGGACGCCTTCGCCGCGCTGCAGGCCGGGGCGAGCGGCTTCCTGCTGAAGAACACCCCGCCCGAGGAGGTCGTGGGGGCGATCCGTGTCGTGGCGGCCGGCGAGTCCGTCGTGGCGCCGCGCGTCACCCGCCAGCTCCTCGACCGGTTCGCGGGCAAGCTGGCGCCCACGCCCCGCCACGACGAGCGGCTGGACCTGCTGACCGGGCGCGAACGAGAGGTCCTCGAGCTGATCGCCGAGGGTCTGTCCAACAGCGAGATCGCCTCCCGGCTGTTCATCGCGGAGGCGACCGTGAAGACCCACTTCGGAAAGATCCTCACCAAACTGGCCCTGCGCGACCGGGTGCAGGCCGTCATCTTCGCCTACGACTCCGGCCTCGTGGCCCCCGCGGGCTGACCGGCCACCGGCGGGGCGGGCTGACCGGCCACCGGCGGGACGAGGCCGGACTGCGACTGTGGTCGTAGTCCAGCCCTCCCCTCCCGGTCGCAGTGGCACGGCGCGGAGATCAGGTTCTGAGCCGATGTGCCGAGCTGCCAGGTCTCCGAGAATTACCCGTGTTGATCGACGAACGGTCGACAAACAACTCGGAAGAGATTCTCGGAGGTCGTCATGAATGCTGTCGCAAACCCCCGCAAGAACAAGGGAATTGTTTTCGGCGCGGTCGCGCTGCTTGTTTCCGCGGTGGTCGCGGCGGGGGCCGGATACTTCTGGTGGAAGGAGCGCGAAGAGCCCAGCCAGGCGTCCAAGGCCGACTGCGCGACGGCGCAGCGACTGGTCGACTCCACGAAGGACATCCCCAGCGACAAGGCAGGCATCGAGAAGTGGGAGAAGGCCGCGCAGCAGGGCAGGGCGCAACTCAAGGACGGATACCTCGCCGCCCCCATCTCGAACTACCAGTCGCTGGCGGCCATGAAGGCGAAGGGTGAGGCGCCCCCGACCGACAAGCGGGTGCTGCAGCTGTCGGACCAGGCCAACGAGCACTGCGCGGACGCCCTTGTCACGCTCACCTTCCCTCCGCTCGCCTCCTGACGCTCGCTGTCGCCGGAAGGGACGAGGAATTCACGGCTATGACGCAGGGAACGGAAATGCTCGCGACCGGTATTGAGGGAATCGCCGCGGCCGTTGATCTGGTGAAGACCTATCAGCAGGGCGGGACGGAAATCATGGCACTCGACCATGTGACCGTCGGTTTCTCCCGTGCGCGGTTCACGGCCATCGCGGGCCCCTCGGGCTCGGGCAAGTCGACGCTGATGCACTGTCTGGCCGGGCTCGACTCGGCCACCTCAGGCCAGGTGCTCCTGGACGGCACCGAGTTGACCGGGCTGTCCGACCGGGCTTTGACCCGGGTACGGCGGGACAAGGTCGGCTTCGTCTTCCAGTCCTTCAACCTGCTGCCGCAGCTGACGGCTCTGGAGAACATAGCGCTGCCCGTCACCATGGCCGGCCGGAGCCTGGATCACGACCTGCTCGACCACCTCGTCGGCGTGCTCGGCCTCGGTGACCGGATGACCCACCGGCCCGGCGAGCTTTCCGGCGGCCAGCAGCAGCGCGTGGCGCTGGCCCGGGCCCTGGTGGCCCGGCCCGCCGTGGTCTTCGCCGACGAGCCCACCGGCAACCTGGACTCGCGCTCGGGCACCGAGGTGCTCGACTTCCTGCGCCGCTCCGTGCGCGACCTGGACCAGACCGTGATCATGGTGACGCACGACCCGCGTGCCGCCGCCTACGCCGACCGTGTACTCGTCCTCGCCGACGGACGCGTCGTCGACGACGTCGACACAGCCACCGGCGCGGATGTCACCCGGGTACTGCAGATCACGGGGAGGGCCGGATGAACCCCTCCTGGCGCGCGAGCGTCCTCGGATCACAGCTGGCCGAACTGCTCCGGCGGCCCGGCCGACTGGTGACGACGGGCCTGTCGGTGCTGGTGGCCGCCTTCGTGGTCTTCGCCACGGTCATGGCCCAGCAGATCACCACGAACACCGTCCTCGACCGCTTCCGCGGCACACCCGAGGCCGTGAGTCTGATCGCGACCACCGACGGGTCGTCATCCCCGATCAGCGATGCCGTGCTGAAGCGGATCCGCGCGCTGCCCGCCGTGGCCGAGGCCGCCGGCCGTGTGCAGGCCGGCGCACCGATCGCCGGTCCGTCCGAGCGCTACCTGCAGATCTACTCCGACCCCGGCACCGGACCGCTGTCCCAGGCCCGGCTCATCAAGGGAAGGTATCCCGACGCCGCCGGGCAGATCGCGGTCAACAGCCGGGCCGCCGAAGAAGAGGGGCTCGCCCCGGGCACCCGCACGACCCTGTTGCTTCCCGACCCCGAGCACGAGGGAAAGACCGTCAAGGTCGCCGCCACCGTCACCGGCGTGGTGAAGAGCACCACGACTGCCGAGCAGCAGCCCGGCGGGTACACCACCGACGCGTACGTCGCGCGTTTCGCGGATCTGCCGGGCTTTGCGCGGGTGGACATCCGCGCCAAGAACGGTGTCCCGGAGAGCGAGCTGTCCCAGCAGGTGCGCGCCGTGCTCGACAAGGCGTCCCTCGCCGCGGCACTCAAGACCGGCAGCGCCGTACGCGCCCAGGAAGCACGCGAGGCCGTGGGAGGGGACCTCGAGGAGGTCTTCCTGCTCATCTCCGTGTTCCTGGCCGTGGCCGTGGGGGCCGCGGCGCTGGTCGCCACCTCGACGTTCCGTATCGTCTTCACGCAGCGGCTGCGGCAGTTGGCGCTCCTGCGCGCCATCGGCGCCCCGCAGCGCCGGCTGATGACCGCACTCGCCGTCGAGGGCGCCCTCGTGGGCGTGGTCGCGGGCTCGCTCGGTGTGCTGATGGCGCTGGCCGCCGGACACCTCGCCCCGCCGGCCGGCCGCCTCCTCGCGGGACAGGAACTGTCGACACCGGGCTTCCCCCTGCTGTACGCCGTGCTGGTGGTCGCCGGAACCGTGCTGGTGACGGTGTGCGCGGTCCTCGCCCCCGCCCTGTCGGCGGCCGGCGTGTCACCGCTCCAGGCACTGCGCGCCGCCGGCACCGTCACCTCCGAAGGCCGCATCCGCTCCGCCCGGCTCGTCACCGGAATCGTCCTCGCCGCGGCGGCCGCGGGGCTCGCCGCCCTGCTCCTCGACCAACTGCCCCAGCCGGGCCAGGAGGACTACGACCGCGACTTCGCGATGCTGGTCACCGTCGCCTCGGCGACCCTCGCCTTCCTGGCGCTCATCGCCCTGGGCCCGCTCCTCGTCCGCCCCGTCCTGACCGTGGCCGGATGGCCACTGCGCCGGCTCGGCACCACCGGCGGGCTGGCCGTCAGCGGCGTCGGAGGCACACCGCGCCGGGCCGCGGCCGTCTCCGTCGTCGTCGCCCTCGGTGTCGCCCTGGTCTCCGGAGCCCTCGTCGGCGTCGCGTGCCTCACCGGCTACGCGGAACGCACCGCGGCCGTCGAGGCGCCCGCCGACTTCCGGGTCGCGGACGACGGCAAGGGCCTGGACCCCACCGTCGTACGACAGTTCGCCGCGTCGCCCCAGCTCGCCCATGTCACCAGCTACCGCACCCTCCTGGTCGCCGTCGGCCCCAAGGAACAGCGCACGGAGATCGAGGTGTCGGACCTGGACCCGGACGCTCTGCCCACCGGCAGGTCCATCGACACCGCCACCGGCTCCCTCGAGGACCTGGGCCCGGGCAGCGCGGTCGTCTCGTCCAAGGTGGCCGACCTCCTCGGTGTGAAGGCGGGCGACACCCTCACCCTGCCTCCTCCACTCGCGGCTTCGCTCAAGCGGGGGGACTCCCGTCGCCGCGGCGACATCCGGCTGAACGTCGCCGCCACGCTGCCCGGTGAGGGCCCGATCCTCACGGACGTGCTCGTCGCACCCACCGATCTCGACCGGATGGGCGCCTCCAAGAACGCGAGCGGCATCCTCGCCGACGCCGCCACCGAGGGCTTCGCCGCCCGCGGCAAGGCGCACCGGGCACTGGAGGCCACGATCCGTGAACACGACCTCGACCCCGACGGCGTCAGCATCAGCGTCCTGGCCGAGGGCCGGGACGGGAACCGGGACACGATCCGGTTCATGGGCACCACCGCACTCGGGCTCGTCGCCCTGACCGTCCTCATCGCGGTCGTCGGCGTCACCGCCACCACCAGCCTGACCACGATCGAACGCACCCGCGAGTTCGGACTCCTGCGCGCTCTGGGACTGGGCGGCGGCGCACTGCGGCGGACCATCACCATGGAAGCCGGTCTGTACGGCGTCCTCGGCGGCGTCCTGGGTCTGACCCTCGGCATCCCCTACGCGTGGCTGCTCGTCCGCATCGCCGTCACCGACGCACCCCTGCGACTGCCCGGCGGACAACTGCTGGTGGTCTTCGCCGGCCTGGCGGCCCTCACCGCCCTGGCCGGCCTCCTGCCCGCCCGCCGCGCCACCCGCATCACCCCGATGACGGCATTGGGCAACACCGAATGATCCGAAGGCCGAGCGGCCTTGGTGTCTCTGTCCTGTCGAGCGGGTTACCCGGGTGTGTAAGGACGAACGAGCCCTGACGGGACAAACGAGTCCTGACGGCAGGCACCCGACGTAAGGAGACCCGATGGCCCCGCCCCGGAACCGCGCACAGGACACCCGCAAGGGAGAGGGAAAAGGCCACACCGACCGTGAGGGACCGAGCGGCCGCGCGTTGCTCACGGACCCGCTGAGCAACAAGGGCGTCGCCTTCACCGAGGAGGAGCGGGAACGCCACGGCCTGGTCGGGATGCTGCCGCCCGCGGTGCTTTCGCTGGAGCTCCAGGCGCGCCGCGCCTGGGGGCAACTGCGGGCGCAGCCGGACGACTTGGCGAAGAACGTGTACCTGGAGCAGCTCCACGACCGTAATGAGGTCCTCTATTTCCGGCTGCTCTCCGACCACCTCACCGAGCTGCTGCCGATCGTGTACGACCCGACCGTGGGCGAGGCGGTCAAGCGCTACAGCCACGAATACCGGCGGCCGCGCGGCGTCTACCTGTCCATCGACCGCCCCCAGGACATCCGCCCGGCGTTCCAGGCGCTGGGCCTGGGCCCCGACGACGTCGACCTGCTGGTGGCCACCGATGCGGAGCAGCTCCTCGGCATCGGCGACTGGGGTGTCGGCGGCATGCAGCTCTCGGTCGGCAAGCTGGCGGTCTACACCGCCGCCGCGGGCATTCACCCGGGGCGGGCCATCCCGGTGATGCTCGACGTCGGCACCGGAAACCAGGCGCTGCTCAACGACCCGCTGTACGTCGGCAACCGTCACAACAGGGTGCGCGGCGAGGCCTACGACGCGTTCGTCGCCGCCTTCGTGGAGGCCGTGGGCGAGTTGTTCCCGCGGGCGCTGCTGCACTGGGAGGACTTCGGCCCCGGCAACGGCCGCCGTATCCTCCAGCAGTACGGCGAGGAGATCCGCACGTTCAACGACGACATGCAGGGCACCGGAGCGATCACGCTGGCCTGCGTCATGAACGCGGCACGGGTCACCGGCACGCCCCTGCGGGATCAGCGGATCGTGGTCTTCGGCGCCGGGACGGCGGGCGTGGGCATCGCCGACCAGGTGCGTGACGCCATGGTCCGCGACGGACTGGACCACGAGGAGGCCACCCGCCGCATCTGGTGCGTGGACCGCCAGGGCCTGCTGCGGCAGTCCACCGAGGGACTCCGCGACTACCAGCAGCCGTACGCGCGGCCCGACGACGAGTGGCCCGACGACAGGCCGGCCGACCTGCCGGGCGTGGTGGACCGGGCGCAGCCGACCGTGCTGGTGGGAACGTCCACCCAGCACGGGGCCTTCACCCAGGACGTGGTGCGCTCCATGGCCCGCCACGTGGACCGGCCGGTCGTCCTGCCGCTGTCCAACCCCACGGAGAAGATCGAGGCCATGCCGGCGGACGTGCTGCGGTGGACCGACGGCAAGGCGCTGGTCGCCACCGGCATCCCGGTGCCTCCCGTGGAACTGGACGGCACCACGTACGTCATCGGCCAGGCCAACAACGCCCTGCTCTACCCGGGGCTGGGGCTGGGCGCCGTGGTCGCTCGCGCCGAGCGGATCACCGACGGCATGCTCCAGGCCGCGGCGGAAGCCGTCGCCGGCCTCGCCGAGCTGTCGGAGCCCGGCGCCGCCCTGCTGCCGGAGGTGGAGAACCTGCGCACCTCTTCGGCCGTGGTCGCCGCGGCCGTCGCCCGCCGCGCGGCTGAGGAGGGCGTCGCCCGGGCCCGCCTCGACGACGTGATACAGCAGATCCAGGACGCCATGTGGCACCCCGAGTACCGCTGACCGAAGGAGGCAGGGCCAGTTCCCCTGCCCCAAACCTCACTTTGAAACGGACATCAACTCACGAACCGCCCACTTGGGAAGCCGCCCCAACCTCCCGCTTGGCCGCCTGAACCTGCTCGTACACCCGCGTACGCAACTCGGCGAACCGCGGAGCGACCCGCGTGTGCAACTGGTCCCGTTCATCCGGCAGATCGACCTTCAACTGCTCCCGCACCACGGTCGGTGACGAGGACAGGATCAACACCCGCTCTCCGAGATACACGGCCTCATCAATGTCATGGGTGACGAACAGAATCGTGATCCCCCGCTGGCGCCACAACCCCCGCACGAGATCCTCCAAGTCGGCCCGCGTCTGCGCGTCAACCGCCGCGAAGGGCTCGTCCATCAACAACACGTCCGGCTCGTACGCGAGCGCCCGAGCGATGGCCACCCGCTGCTGCATACCGCCGGAGAGCTGCCACGGATACGAGCCCGCCGCCTCCGCGAGATCGACCGACGCCAGCGCGTCCGCGACCAGCTCACGCCGCCGTCCCTTGCTCAACCGCTTCTGCCTGAGCGGGAGTTCGACGTTGTCACCCACCCGCATCCACGGAAACAGGCTGCGCCCGTACTCCTGGAACACCACCGCCATGCCGGGCGGCGGCCCGCTCACCGGCCGCCCCTCCAGCAGGACCTCACCCGAGGTGGGCGTGAGCAGCCCGGCGACGCACTTCAGGAGCGTCGTCTTGCCGCACCCCGACGGGCCGACCAGACAGACGAGTTCACCCGCGTCGACGGTGAACGTGAGGTCCCGCACTGCCTCCACCCGGCGCCCGGAACCCTCGTAGACCTTCTTCAGGCCGCGTACGTCGAGCATCGACCGCCCCTCTTCGAGGTTCTTCTCGGGCTTTCTCTCGGACTTCTTCTCGAACTTCACGACGACCGCCGGGAGGACGCGCGCAGACCGTGGTACCAGCCGAGCACCCGTCGCTCGACCAGTTGGAAGACGACCGACAACAGGAAGCCGAGGAGGCCCAGGACCAGGATGCCGGTCCACATGTCGGGGATCGCGAAGGTGCGCTGGAACTGGACGATGCTGAAGCCGAGCCCGTTGCTGGCCGCGAACATCTCGCTGATCACCATCAGGATGATGGCGATGGACAGGGCCTGCCGCAGCCCGGCGAAGATCTGGGGACTGGCCGAGCGCAGGACCACGCTCCTGAGGCGGGTGACACCCGTGATGCCGTACGAGCGTGCGGTCTCCGCCATCACCGGGTCCACCGCCCGTACGCCCTCGACCGTGTTGAGCAGGATCGGCCACACACAGCCGCTCGCGATCACGGCGATCTTCATGGTGTCGCCGATGCCCGCGAACAGCATGATGACCGGCACGAGGACGGGCGGTGGGACGGCCCGCAGGAACTCCAGGACCGGTTCGCACACGGCGCGCACGCGGCGGTACGAACCGATGACCGTGCCCAGCGCGACGCCCACCACGGCAGCCGACGCGTAACCGGCGAGCAGCCGCAGCACACTGGGGACGACGTCGGCGCGCAGCCGTTCGCCCGTCCACACGTCGGGGAACGTGGTGAGGATGGTGCGCAGCGGCGGCCAGTACACGTCGGTACTGCCGGCGGACGCGAACCACCAGGAGACCACCAGCAGCAGCGGCAGCGCGACCACGAGGATCAGCCGCAGGGCCAGCCGCAGAGCCAGGCGCTTCACACCACCAGTCGCGCCACGGGTCGCACCAGCACTCACACCACCACCTCCCCGCGCACCGACTGGTGCCAGGCCAGTGCCCTGCGCTCCACCGTCCGCGCGCCCACGTTGATCAGCAGCCCGAGCATCCCCGTGACCACCACCAGCGCGTACATCTCCGGTACGGCCTGCGAGGTCTGGGCGACCGCGATGCGCTGGCCCAACCCCGGTGCGCCGATGACGAGTTCGGCGGTCACCGCCAGGATCAGGGCCACGGCGGCGGCCAGCCGGACGCCCGTCATGACGTACGGCAGGGCCGTGGGCCACAGGACGTGGCGGACCCGGGCCCAGGTGCCGAGACCGTAGGAGCGGGCGGTCTCCTCGGCGACCGGGTCGACGTCCCGGACGCCGTACAGCACCTGGATCAGCACCTGCCAGAACGACGCGTACACCACCAGCAGGAGCACCGAGCGCAGTTCCGTGCCGTAGAGGAGGACGGCGAGCGGGATCAGCGCGACCGACGGGATCGGACGCAGGAACTCGATGGTGGAGGCGGTCGCCTCGCGCAGGTACGGCACGACCGAGATCACGCCCCCGGCGAGGATCCCGGCCGTCACCGCGATCACCAGGCCCAGCGCCCAGCCGGTGAGCGTGTCGCCGAGCGCGGTCCAGAACGCCTGGTCGCCGAGCTCGTTGACGAGGGCGTCGGCGACCCGGGTGAACGGCGGGAAGTAGTCCTCGGAGGCGACGCCGGACCGCGAGAGCGCCTCCCACAGCGCCAGGAAGCCCACGAGCCCGGCCGAGCCGAGCGCGAGATCCGTCAGGGCCGGCTTGCTCACGGAAGCAGTGTGTCCAGATCGGGGCTCTTCTTGAAGAGGCCGTCCGCCTGGCCCAGTTCGGCCAGCTTCTCGATCGAGGCGCGGTTCGGTTCGGCGGGCCAGCGCGGCAGGGTCGCCTTCTCCACGACCGCCGCCGGGATCTTCGTGTACGTGGTGACGATCTCCCTGGCCTCGTCGGGATGCTCGTTGGCGTAGGTGAGGGAGTCCGCCATGGCCTCCTGGAACCTCTGCACCAGCTCCGGGTTCTGCTTCGCGTACTGCACCGAGGTGAAGTACATCGAGACGGTGAGGCCCTTCGCGACGTCGACGAGGGGCGAGGCGATCTCGCTGCCTCCCTGGCTCTTGATGGTGGTGAGGGCGGGCTCGACCACCATCGCGGCGTCGACCCGGCCGCCCGCGAGAGCCGCGGGCATCTGGTCGAAGGCGAGCTCGGTGAACTTCAGCTTGTCCGGGTCGCCGCCCGCCTTGCGCATGGTCTCGCGCACCGCGGTCTCGTTGATGTTCTTGAGGGTGTTGACGGCGACCCTCTTGCCTTCGAGGTCCTTCGCCGTCTTGATGGAGCTGCCCTTCCTGACGGTGAGGGCGCCGAAGTCCTTGCCCTCCATGCCCGTCGAGGCGGAGCAGTTGGCGACGGCCTTCACCGGCACGTTGTTGCTCTGGGCGATCATCAGCGAGGTCATGTTGGAGAGCCCGAACTGGAACTGACCGCTGGCGACGCCCGGCACGATCGCCGCACCGCCCTGGGCCTGGCTGAGTGACAGCTTGATGCCGCGTTCCTTGAAGAACCCCTTCTTTTCGCCGAGGTAGAGAGGGGCGACATCCATGATGGGAACGATGCCGACCTTGATGGTGGTGGTGCCGCCGGAGGCCTTGTCCGACGACCCGGGGGAGTCGGACGAACCGCAGGCCGTCACGGTGACGAATAACGTGCCGGCGGTGAGGCCGATGAGCAGACGACGCATGAATCCCCCTAGTGGGACAGCTCTTCGACGGGCTGTGCGCAGGCCGCACAGGAGTGCTCAGCGGGAACCTAGAACGCTGTCGGGTACCGGTCAATGCCCTTTGCCCGCAAGGTCGTTGACAGTTGTCGAAGCGTGCTCTTAGCGTGCGCAGAGCGCGCGTCCCGTGCGTCCTCGTGGAGGCGACGATGTCCGCTTCAGTACGCGAACCGCACTTCGTCCGGTCCTTCGAGCGTGGGCTCGCGGTCATCCGCGCCTTCGACGCCGACCACCCCGCGCTGACGCTCAGCGACGTCGCCCGCTCCTGCGATCTGACCCGGGCGGCGGCCCGCCGCTTCCTGCTCACGCTCGTCGACCTCGGGTACGTCCACACCGACGGCCGGCTGTTCCGGCTCACCCCGCGCGTGCTCGAACTCGGCTACGCGTTCCTGGCCGGCTTCACCCTGTCCGACCTGGCCGCGCCGCATCTGGAGCAACTCGTCGCGCGGGTGAGGGAGTCGTCGTCGTTGTGCGTCCTGGACGGCGACGACATCGTGTACGTGGCGAGGGTTCCCACCCGGCGCATCATGACCGCGGCGATCACCGTCGGCACCCGCTTCCCGGCCCATGTCACCTCGGTGGGCCGGGTGATCCTCGCGCACCTGCCGGACGAGGAGATCGGGGCCCTGCTGGCCCGCGCCGACCTGCGGCCCCTGACCGCCCGCACGATCGTCTCCCCGGAGCAGCTCCGGGCGGAACTGCGGCGGGTACGGCGTCAGGGGTACGCCGTCGTCGACCAGGAACTGGAGGAGGGACTCAGGTCGATCGCCGCCCCGGTGCGGGACCGGGACGGGGAGGTGGTGGCGGCCGTGAACATCCCCGTGGCCGCCGGCCGCGACTCCCTGGAGTCCGTGCGCCGTGACCTGCTGCCGCATCTGCTGGCCACGGTCGCCCGGATCGAGGGCGACCTGTGGGTGGCGACGGCGGCTACAGGTCGAGCACCAGCCGCTGTCCCCGGCACCGGGACACACAGATGAGCATGGTCTCCCCGGCCTCGCGCTCCTCGTCGCTGAGCACCGAGTCACGGTGGTCCGGAGTGCCCTCGAGGACGTCCGTCTCACAGGTCCCGCACGTGCCCTCGGTGCAGGAGTAGAGCACCTCGACACCCGAGGCCCGCACCGTGTCGAGGACGGACACGCCCACGGGCACCGTCAGGGTCTTCCCCGTGCGCTCCAGCACGACCTCGAACTCGCTGTCCGGGCCGCTCTCCTGCTCCTTCGGCTGGAACCGTTCCACACGCAGCACCCCGCCCGGGCACCGCTCCTCGACCGCGTCCAGCAGTGGGCCCGGGCCGCAGCAGTACACCAGGGTCCCCTCGGGCACGTCGTCGAGCACCGGGCCGAGATCGAGCAGCCCGGTCTCGTCCTGCGGGGCGACGGTGACGCGGTCGCCGTACGCGGCCAACTCCCCGGTGAAGGCGATGGAGTCGCGCGTACGGCCGCCGTACAGCAGCGTCCACTGGGCACCGGCCGCCTCCGCCGCCGCCAGCATCGGCAGGATCGGGGTGATGCCGATGCCGCCCGCGACGAAGCGGTAGCGAGGGGCGGGTTCGAGCGCGAAGTTGTTGCGCGGCCCGCGCACGCGGACCTTGTCGCCGTCCCTCAACTCCTCGTGGACGTAGGCGGATCCACCGCGCCCGTCCGGCTCGCGCAGTACGCCGATCCGCCAGGTCAGCCGGTCCGCCGGGTCCCCGCACAGCGAGTACTGGCGCTCCAGGTCCGGGCCGAGCAGCACGTCGATGTGCGCGCCCGGCTCCCAGGCGGGGAGCTGTTCGCCCAGCGGATGGCGGAGGGTGAGGGCGAGCACGCCGTCGGCCGCGGACTCCCGGCGGTCGACGACGAGTTCGGCTTCGTACACGGTCATGAGCTGTTTCCTCGCGGCTCGTGCCCTTGGGGGTGGGCGAGCATCCACTCCCACATCTCGACGGGGTCCTGCGCGGTGTGCTCGCGGCCGCAGTGACAGGTGCCGTGCAGGACGTCCGTGCCGGGCAGCCAGTCGATGCGGTAGATCTCTCCGGTGGGTGATGTCACTGGACCTTCTCCACGGGCTTCGCGCCCTCCTCGACCAGCCGGGCCAGGATGCGGCGGGCGGCGAGGCCGCCGGTGTCGATGTTGATGCTCAGCTCCTGGTAGCCGGTGCGCTCGCTGCCGAGCGTCTTCTGCAGCAGGTTGAGCGCGGTCACGTCCTGCATGACGACCGTGTGGTTGTTGTTCCGCAGGAACTCGGTGACCTCGTCGTCGTCCGTGGCCCAGTCGCGCGAGACCATCCAGAAGTCGTACACCTTGCCGTCGGCGGACGGCGTGATGGCGTACGTGACCTCGGTGTGGAAGCCGTTCGGGTCGCTGCCGTCCGGCTCGGGCAGCACGCCGACCGGAGCGACGCGGCTGTGCAGCAGGTACAGGCACGGCGCGTGGTACTCGATGTCCTGCCAGCGGTTGATGCGGCCCTCGATGCCGGTCGACCTGGCGTAGAACGGCGGGCATTCGGCGTCGTCCATGTGCCGGCTCACCCGCACGATGCCCGCGCCCTCGTCGACCTCGGTGGTGATGGGCGTCTCGGCGACCTCCGGGGTGCCGATGTAACCGCCGTGCAGGTACGTCTCGTGGGACAGGTCGAGGAGGTTGTCGACCAGTAGCCCGTAGTCGGCGTCGATCGGCTCCATGCCGCGCACGGTGACCCAGCCGGGGGAGTCGAGGTGCCTCGCCCGCGGGATGGCGTCCGCGTCGGCGAGGGCGGGGTCGCCGATCCACACCCAGATCAGCGAGTCCTGCTCGACGACGGGGTACGAGGCGACGCGAGCGGTGCGCGGCACACGCTTCTGCCCCGGCACGTACACACAGGTGCCGGTCGTGTCGTACGTGAAGCCGTGGTAGCCGCACACGATCCGGTCGCCGTCGAGGCGGGTCGGGGCCTCCGACAGCGGGTAGCGGCGGTGCACGCACCGGTCGTGCAGGACGACGGGCGTGCCCTCCTCCTCGGTGCGGTAGAAGACGAGCGGCTCGCCCAGGATCGTACGGCCGAGCAGCTCGCGGCCGACCTCGTGGGAGTAGGCGGCGACGTACCACTGGTTCTTGGCGAAAGCAGTCATGTGCGGCATGAGCGGGTCCCGTCATCCTCGACGTCGTGTTGGAAACACCATGACGATGTCGCCTTCACCCCGGCAATAGGACTTCCGTGGGACGGAAACCCCCTGGTCAGCCGCTTACTGCCAGCCATGTGGTATTCAGTTCGCTTCACCGCTCCGGCCGAGACCGGAACAAGTGCCCTTGTGGTCCTGCGCTCGCGGGGTCGAATCGGGGTCGAATCGAGCATGTTGACCGTTCCACGGGTCAACGCGCCCTCTTGCCGCGATAGTTAGCCTCGCTTCGTGACGGAGTCTTTCACATTAGGGGCGGACCGGGTCAAGTCCCCCTGATGGGTTGGTCGTCAGGCGGCGCGTTTCTGGGAGGTGTCCGACGGAGCGGAACAATCCGCTGAACGTCGTGACGGTCACTCCCTCCACGGCCCGCGGCGGATGGGCGTAGGTCTCCCACGTCTCGGAGAACCTTGCGTGCCTGCTCAGAGCCTGCACAGTCTTCGGGTCGTGCCGGCCTGACGCGCCAAGTTGCGATGTGTAGAAGTGCTTTAGGTCATGGAACCGGGTCTCGGGCGGCAGCCCGGCTATCCGGACGGCAGTGCGCCACTTTTCGTTGAAGTCTCGGCCGGAAACCGGGCGGCCGTGGCGGTTCGTGACGATCAGCCCCTCGTCTGGCGGCGGAGTCCAGCCTCGTCGCCGACGGTCGCGCTCGGTGCGGCGGCTCACCGGTGCTAGCTGGGGGAAGCGTTCGATGTGCTCCTTCAGCTTCTCGATAAGGAAGGCGTCGACGGGCAAGGTTGCTGCGCTGGCCTTGGTCTTTAGCTTGGCGGCCTTCCCACCTTGCCGTTGTTCCTCGACGTACAGGAGTCCTTCCGCCCACTCCACAGACGTCTTCTTGAGGCCGATGGCTTCTCCTTCGCGGAGACCCGCGCATGCCGCGATCCACACGAAGACCTCGAACCGCGGCTCAACCTGTCTCATCGCAGCCGCTAGACGATTGACCTGCTCCGGGCTCAGCGAAACCTTGACGCGTTCTTCCACGTCCGGCAGCTCGATACGAGAGACGATGTTTGCTGGCAGTGGAACGTCCTCGTCGATCATATAGTTGACGAGGATTCGCCAGGTTTTGAAGATCTGGACACCATAGACACCTCCGACGGCGGGTTGGTCGATCAGGTAATCCACTAGTGCCATGCTGTGCTTGCGGCGCAGCGTCTTGGCGATGTGCTTCCCAAGGAACGGAATGATGTGGACGCGGATGTGCGTGTCGTACGTGTCGGTCGTGTTCTTGTTCTTGTTCCTCTTTCTCCGGCGTTCAAGGAATTGGTTGGCGTAGAATTCAACCGTTTCGTTCCCGAGGTCCGGATCGACCCAGCTGCCGTTGCGGATCTGCACCCGGACTTCGTCCAGGTGGTCGCGGGCTGCCTGCCAGGTGTCGAACGCCGGACGTCGGGTCTTGCCGTTCGGGTCCGTGTAGCGTGCCTGCCACTGCTGGCCGCGGCCGTGGTCAGCTGATGGGTACAGTGGTTTCCTCTTCGTGCCGCACTTGCAAGGCACGTCGCCGTGTTTCGGGAATTTCTTGTGCCACCGATCGAACGGTGCATCGGACTCGGCCATATGCCCCTTCCGTGGGAGAAGTCCATCCTTTCTCAGCCCGTTGCGCTTAGGGATCCAGCGGTTTGGGTGAGTGAGCGAGCTCACCCCTCTTGATGCGCTCGAAAAGCTCATTGACCTGCTTCTCGCTATAGCGCACCCGGCTGCCATTCCTGTTTCCTCCCCGGTTGTCTCCTGGACCGGGTCGGTAGTACGGGCCAAGAGGATAGGCGCGCAGCAGGCCGCGATTGGTCCACCGGCGCCGTGTTGAAGGTGAAATGCCAAGACGGTGTTCCACCTCACGGGGCATCATATAGCGATCTACGGAATCCGAATGAGGGGTTTCCGGTGCCATATTTGACTCGCTGATTGGGACACCCGAGCCCGCTATGTCTGATGAACTCGAAGCCGAAACTTTCGCACTTCTGAACCTGGCATCCGGCAAGACTGCGCCTCCTGTAGCCACGTCTCTCCACCCGTGGTGGGTTGGGCTGGGCGCCGTACTCGCCATTCGAGTGCGCCAGAGCCATCCATCTACAGGTGTTTATGGACAGGAGTGACAGTAACCCAAGTGATCCAGAAGTGACAGGCGTGATTCGACTTGTCTGCCCGCTTATATGCTTGAATGTCGTAAACACATGTAGAGAATTGGACGTGAGGTGCCTGGCTGTGCGGCGTTCAGGCGGGCTTGGTGAGCTGCTGATGCGACGACAGAAAACGCCAGCTGGCCACTGACGGCGGACGCTCTTGCGGAGCCGACAGTCAAGTAGATGAAGAGGGACTCCTTGTAGCGCTGCGCTGCAAGCGCGGGGTCCCTGCTCTTCGGGAGCGCTGTCTAGGAGTCCGAGGGCAGATGCCGGGCCGTCGAGTTGCCGACGGCCTGGCATGGGTCGTGTGCAACAAGCAGTCCGCGGACGGGCGATTCGTGCTCGCCCGCTGCTCTGCTATCTAGGCCAAGGAATGGGGGGCTCTTTCCCGGTTCTCACTGTCCGGGGAAGGGGTCATGGTCAAGTGGTCACAGCAGGCGCTGGCGACGTGGCGTTCGGCTTCGTTAGGGGAGGCTGATGTCCCGAAAAGGCCAGTATCAGACATTGGCAGCTTAGAGTCCCCATTGGGAGTGATTGCCGCAATGTGTGCTCTGTGGCAATATGTGGGTTGGGATGCTCTATGGCGACTTTGTCTCTAGGCTACGGCCTTCCAGCCCCACGGCCGAGGGCCCGCAAGCCCACGCACGCATGCGATTCGGTATCTCGCTTGCTCCAGCATTGCGGAATCGTCGTTGGCCGTCTGCAGTGCGAACGATGTAAGCCGAAGTTCTCGAATGTCCCGGAGTGTCGGGTAGCCGGCCCAGTCCATCACGTCGTGGCCGTACGCCTCGCAGAACTTTGCGTACGCGGGGCGGGAGAGCTTCCCAAACGTATCCGCCGCTACTGCGGTCGACGTTAGATCCCACTCCGGGGGCCCCACCGCAGTGCGCTCAAAGTCCAATAGAAAAGCGCCGCTTGATGTAACAGCTGTGTTGCCGCCCCAAGCGTCCCCATGGATTACGCACCGCTGCAGGCCTGGGGGTAGCTCGGTCCATGCCGCCTGGAGCTCCGCAAGCCGCCGGAGGAGCCATTCTTGATCTTCTTGACTGACGAACTGAGCTGAGTTGATACGATCTGCGATCCGCACGAAGGGGGCTATCTCTCCCAGAGCCAAGGGCGGGATCGGCAGCTCATGCAGGCGACGTAGCAGGGGGGCAAGGTCTGACTCGTCTCCTGCACGGTGTGATGGTAGCTCTTCCCAGAATGTCGCTGTGCGCCCGTCGACGGTTAGGGGCTGCTCCATGTCCAGTGGACGTACAGCTGGCACGCGGTTCTTCGCCAGCCATCGCGTGACGTGTACTTCGCGGGCCGCTGCGGCAGATTGTCCTCGACGGGCGACACGCACGACGACTTGCCCGGGCAGGCGCCATAGGTCGTTCTCGGCCAGCCGGATGGGCTCCGCGCCGTCTGGATTGAGGCCGGCCGCCTGCACGATCTTCTCCAGGACACCGAACGACTCTTGGATGCGGGAAGGTGTCATGCCTGAACAGTAGTGCGGATACGTTCGCGCAGATCAGCGACTCCCGCATTGCGGCTGCGGGAAGCCGCAATGCGTCGCAACTCCTGTACGTCGTCAATGGCCCGTTGCGATCGAAGGCGCCCAACCTCGTCTAGCGCACGGTGACCGACCGTCACGGCTTCCTGCGGGTCGCCGGTCGCCATTCTGAGTGACGCGAGCTTCGTTCCGGAGAGTGCCCGAGATCGAACGTATCCATCTCCGTGCTCATCGATCGCGACTTCCAGCCGCCCGGCTGCCGCAGTTGGAGGGTGGCCGGCGAGAAGTGTCAGATCGAAGAGCGCGTGGCCTGTGTCGCCGTGATGTTGTGCGCGGTCGTAGTAGCTCATCCAGGGGGCGTCTTCGCCCTTCGTGGCTTGAGCGAAGATCTCATCCGAACGACCAACGGCTCGAACCGCATCATCGATGTGCCGCATCTTTGCGTGGGCTCGGGCGCGCGCGTTGTGCAACATCGCCTGTTCCTTCGGTGTCAGGCGATCAGACCTCACCAGACCATTCTCAGCGTAAGTCAAGCCGTCGTCAGGTTCTCCAACCCAGATCGCCTGACGGGCCAGCCAGTTCATCCCTGACGCTCGAAGATGCCAGTTTCCAGCATGTTCGGCGCATTTCACGCCTTCGCCCAGGTAGTACCGGGCATCGTCGTGTTCGTATGCATCAAACGCACTCGCCCCCATGACGATGGCGAGGCGACCAACCGCCGTGAACAGCTGTGGCTCCAGCTGGCCGGGGCATCGAACGTCGAGTAGAGACGTTGCCCACCGGTAGAGGCCGATCGACGCACTGCGGACCAGGCCTGCCCCTCCATAGAGGTTGTCCCACTGGGCAAGAAGAGTCGATGCCGTCCATACCTGCTCAATGTCGTCTCTACGGATAACCTTCGGCAGCGCGGCGTTGCCTACCCCCGCGGCTCCCAAGGAGCTAAGTACGGCGGCACCGCCAACAAGGAGCGTTCGACGTTCCACGTCACTCCCATCGACTTCGGTGTGCGGCTTCGCTCCCAGCATGCCCAGCGCGACTGGGTTCGAGGCCCGTTCGAGTGGGTCAGACTGAGGCTTGTCCGCATCACGGCCCTGGTTGTCCGCATCAGCTTCGACGCGTCGCCAGAGCCTTCGCAGTGCCCCTCTTGCGTCAAGGGCATCATCCAACGAGGCCGCGAGATCGGCGTTGCACGGGCGCTCTGCCTTCTCGATCCGCTGGATAGAGGAGCCGCTGAGGTGCACTAATGCGCCGAGGGCGGTTGTTGAGAGGCCTCGGACTTCACGCCAGGTTCGTAGCTCCACACCGAACCAGTGCGCCATGGACTGCGAGTCATCGAGAGGCCTTGGCTTCTGTGGCATGACGTCCCCCTCAACAGTCGGATGCGGACAGTTTGCCGCGCACAGGCACTGTCCGCATCAGCATCTCCGAGGAACGAATTGGCCCTCTGCGGAGCTGCGAACAGGCGCGATCAAGGCCGTTCATTTTTCAGTATGGGTCACAGTGACTGGACGCCAACTGACTTGACGTAGTGTCAGATTATTGCGTCAGGTCATAGCTGCGAATGGTCGGCAACTGGACAGGCTTGACGGTGCGACGAGCTCCTCAACACCTTCGGCCCGGCAGCCGAAGGGTGCCGGGCCGAAGGGGCGATACGAGTGGCGCTGCTACGACCCGATCTCTCCCCGCTGCACCGCCCTGATGAACGACCCCCAGGCGTCGCCTTCGAAGGTGTGGTGAGGGCCAGCTGGATCCTTCGAGTCGCGCACCTTCACAGACGTGGCAGCGAGGAAGGCAGTCTCTACGCAGTCGGTTGACGGCTGGCCGCTATAGCTGCTCTTGAACCAATTGAGCTGTTCGTTCACTTGTCTTCCTCGTTAGGCTCGCAGGTGCTTCTTGCGGGCCTCGGCGATCATCTCTGCCGAGGACTCTGTTGAGAGGGCTTCGGTGTGCAGGTAGTCGAACGCTGCCGAGTACAACCGACGCTCCTCGTCCTGTTCTAGGTACAGCGAACCGGAAGTGTTCTCTGCGTAGATGACGTCGAAGTTGGGGTCGGAGGCCCCGAGGATCATGAAGCCCGCCAGTGCCGCGGAATAAGCTCCTTGGCCGAACGGCAGCACCTGCATAGTGATGTCTGGATGCGAGCCACGTTCGAGCAGATGGTCGAGTTGCTCCGCCATGACCTCAGCTCCTCCGACGCATCGGCGGAGGACCGACTCATCCAGGAGGACGTGATACCGGGGCCCGCGTGGCTGATCGAGCAACTGTTGTCGGCGCATACGAGTGTCCAGGAAGGCTTCGACCTGCTCTTGAGGCAGTTCGTAACCCGGGGTGCCCTTGATCGATCGGGCGTAGCTGCTGGTCTGCAAGAGTCCGGGAACAATGCTTGAGGCGAACTGGCGGATGCATGTCGCCTCGTTCTCCAGTGCGATCAACATGCTCAACGGGCGTGGCAAGGAACCTGCGCCCGGTACCCACCATCCGTCTGTGGCCTTGGACGTCTTGGCCAGTTCGACCAAGGCGTGGCGCTCTTCGTCTGAAGCCCCGTAGGCCCTGCAGAGTTGGTCGACTTGGTTCCAGCGGACGTTTCCCTTGCTGGTCTCGTATCGGCTCACCGTGGCCTTGGAGACGCCGGCGCGATCCCCGGCTTCCTCCGCTGTGAGCCCCGTGGACCTGCGCAGCTCCAGCAATCGACGTGCCAAGTCCCGGCGGCGAGTCGTCGGGCCAGGACCTTGAGTTGGTTCGACGGCTCGTCTTGAGCCGTGCGGCTCGTCGGTCATGCGGACCCCCCTCGGGACATCGTGCTTCCAGTGTCAGCTTCGGCCTGCGGTAGCCACAAGGAAGTTACACGGCGGAACAGCCGCAGCGTTACGAGCCTGGCAAATCGCGGATCGCTCATGCGGACACTTCCGCCATGAGCGTTACATGGAGAGCGGCTCTCGCTACATACTCCACCTCAGCCGTTCCGGAGTGCAGTTGCCCGGGGACGGTGAGCGATCTCGATCCGAGTGTGTCACCCCCACCGCGAGGACAGCCGCCATGATCCATTCATCTCCACTCCAGCGTACGGCCTTTCCTGCATGCCAAACGGGGGTGGCTGACGCGGCCGGCGATCGGTTGGTCTCGTGGGTGTTCCCGGCTGAACGGGAGCGAGCCGGACAGGTTCGACGCCTGGTCAGCGCGCACTTGAAGTACTGGAAGCAGCACCGAGTTGAGGGTGACGTCGTACTCGCAACGGAAGAGGCGTTCACCAACGCTGTACTGCACGGCAGTCAGAGCAGGGCCGAAACGGTGAAGGTCGAGCTGGAGCGTTCCGAGGGGCACTTGCGAGTCGCAGTAAGTGACGGATCTCCGACTTGGCCTGTACCCAGAGTCGATGAGGATCCACTCGCAGAGGGCGGACGAGGTCTCGCAATCATCACTGCGCTGAGCGATGGCTGGGGCGTCGTACCGGCAGACGAAGGCACCGGCAAGACCTTCTGGTTCTCCCTAAAGGCCGCCTCCACGCTTCCGTAGCCGACCACGGCTCGGTGAAGCACAGACCTCTGGGTTGCCCGATCACGGCAGCTTTCGATCCAAAGGCAGAAGGAACCCGTATGCAGGACACCGTGGGGCTGATCTCGCGCCCTGCCCCTGCCCCTCGCACAGCGATTGGGGGTCGCAGTTGAGCGCCGCATTGCAGAACTATCGCGGTCTCCAGGTCCCGTACGTCACGCCGTGGACGGCCGAAAAGCCGTTCATCTCCCCCCTCGTGCTTCAGCGAGGGCCTCGCGGCCCACGGATCGGCTACAGAGACGAGAGCCCAGCGGTCGACAGGCATGAAGGCGTCCTGTACGTCCGCCAGCCGATCGCCCCAGGGCTCGGGCGGCCTGACTTCCCGAACATGCACTCGCGGCGCCAGCGCAGGGCCATGATCCACATGCTGTGCCAGGTCCGCGGCGGCAGTACGTTCGGCCGACCCGATGAGCGTCATCTCTTCCTAATGCGTGCCCCCGGCGGTCGGCCGATCGCCGAAGGCGAGAAGACCACCGTGGCACCGGTCTGTGTCCCGTGCGCCGTCGAGTCCGTCAGCGCCTGTCCGCACCTGCGCGGTTCTTACGCAGCAGCTCTGGTCGGCTACTACCCGTCTTGGGGCGTGGCTGGCGTGGTTTACGACCCGTCAACGCTCCAACCTCTTCCCAGCGAGACCGATGAGTCCCTCGATCTCGTTGCCCACGATGACCCACGGCTGCCATGGACGGTGGCCGCGCGCTACGTCATCAGCCTGCACGACGTCACCCCGGTCGATCTCGCCGACCTGGCCAGCCTTGAAACCGCCCCCACTGTTTGCGAGGGGTGGCGATGACTCAACGCCTCGGTGATCTCGATATCCGTAGGGCGGCTGCCTGTCTCCGCGTACCTGACCAGGCGGCGTCTCGCCGGCAGGAGACGCCAGCCGTGAGCTCTTCCACCCGCCTGCCCGGGACCTCCGGGCGCCTCTTCCCAGGAGTACGACCCGGTGGCCGGTCAGCAACTCGGAAACTTCCCACAGGCGTTCAGCCACATCGGCCTGGTGGACAGTGCCATCCTGCTGCACCAACCGGAGCGGGCGAAGGCTCCGGTGATGGCTGCATGAACCCCACCCTCGCCCAGTTGTTTCCCGCCGTCCACGGATCCACCCAGCCCGTGGAAGTAGAGGTAGGCGACGGCTTCGAGGCCGCCATTCTCCCGGCGGCCCAGGCCCTCCGGCTTGTCCAACTCCTTAACCGCTATAGGCCGCATCCGGTGGGCGCCGCAGTCGCCCAAAGCGGCGACTGGGTGCTGATCCTGCCCCCCGGTTCAGGGGGTGAGCTGAATTGGCCGCAACCGGTCCAGCACCTGGACAAGGGTGTCCTGCCCCTGCCACCGGTCTCGGCAGGCACCTACGAGCCTCTGCACTGGGCCCGGTTCGGCAACGAGCGCTTACGTGCCTTCACGGCGCCGTTGCTGCTGTACGGCGCGCTTCAGGTGCTCACGTCACCCGATGACGCGGAGCATCCCGCTCTTACTGCTTCCCCCCGCGGGCCCGTGCCTGCCGATTCCCGCCACCTCCGTGGGGCTTCGATCACTTCCTCGTCGCGTGATCGGGTTCCTTACCTCATAGACCGGCCGCCGGGGCGTGGTGAGCCTCCCCGGCCCGTGAGCCGCCCCGCGACGGTCGCGGCCCGGGGTGCACACCCCGGCGGCCTTCCTCTCCGCCCATCGACTCCCGTTTCGTTCGAGGACGCTTCATGATCGAGCCCCTGGTGACCACAGCCACGCTGCTGGGCGGCGGATTCGCCGTTACGGCCGTGGGTCTTGTCCGTCAGACCCGCGCCAAGCGGGCCCTGGCCGCAAAGATTGGCCCGCTGGAGCGCGAACATTTCGCCGCTCGGCAGCTCACCGGCGCCCTGGACGCGGAGTCGAAGCACCTGGCGGAGACGCGCATGCCCGCGCTGGTCAACGCCGCAGCGCGAGGTCAACGCGGCGTCACGGTTCCTGGCCTCAGCGTGAGTCATCTAGCCGGCACGCCCATCGACGGCTACCACCAGGCCGTACTGGGCCTGTGCGACAAAGCCATCTCGATCACCCGCGACCAGATCGCACTCGCGGCCCGCTCCTCGGTTCGGGACATCATCGACGAAGCGCAGACCTACCTGGTTCGCTGCCAGATGAAGGCCATCGAGGAGATGGAGAGGTACCCCGAGGGCACGGCCTACCACCAGAGCCTGATGGACCTCGACCACCTGGTCACCCGGGCCCTGCACACGCTCCAGCGCACGCGCATCCTCACCGGCTCGTGGCCTGGGCTGCAGCGCGCCGACTGCACCTTCCGCGAGATCGTCGAGTCCGCCCGGGGGCGCATCGACGCCCTCCTTCGCGTGAACTACACGTACGAGCCCGGCACCGGGGAAGTGTGGGTGGAAGGTCGCGTCGTCGAGCCGGTCACCGTCGCCCTCACCGAGTTGCTGTCCAACGCGACCGCGTACTCCGACGGCAAGGTCTCCGTGGAAGTGCAGCAGATCCAGACCGGATACTGCATCGTCGTCGACGACGCGGGCCTGAACATGAACGTCTACCAGCGCCAGGAAGCAGCCCAGCTGCTGTCACAGCGCACAGTTCTGGACGTCACCTCCCTGCCGGACACCCAGCACCTCGGCTTTCCCGTCATCGGACGCCTCGCCAACGAGTACGGCTTCAACGCCGACGTCAGCAGCACATCCCCCTTCGGCGGCGTACGTGCCGTCCTTCGCATCCCCCGAGACCTCCTCGGCCATGGCCCAACGGACGAAGAGCGCGAAGCCGAACGCCAGGCCGCAGCAGCCTCAGCCGTCAGCCATCCGCCGATACCTGAGCAGCAGCCGGCTGGCGACTTCGGCCAGCCGCCAGACACCTCCGACAGCCCGGTTCTGCCGCAGCGGCGCCGTCGCTCACCCAGGCACGCCCCCAGCACACGCACGAGCGAACCTGCGCCGCAGGAAGACCCCGACGCCTTCTCGCAGGGCTTCGCCAATCTGACGGCGACCATCCGCGAAGGCGAGAACGATCAAATCCAAGGAGAACAGTCCCGTGACTGAGCAGCAGCCCACTGCCGACACCGTCAACATGACCTGGGTCCTCAACCGCCTCAAGGAGGAGCGGGGCGTGCTGCACGCCATTCTCCTCAGCTCCGATGGCCTAGTTCTTGCGGCATCGGACGGACTGGACAACGACGTGGCCGAACGCACCGCGGCCAACTCGTCGGGGGCGTTCTCCATCGGCCGCAGCATCAGCGAGTTCGCCGAGACTGAGGGGGCAACCCCTCGCAAGATCATCATCGACCTCCCCGACAGTTGCATCCTCGTTTTCGGGGCCGGGCACCGCACCGCCGTGGCCGTATCCGTCGCCGCAGAGATGACCAGCAAGGAAGCAGTCGTCGCCTCCGCAGCAACGATCAAGGCCATCAACGGTCTGCGGCCGTCGCTGTCCGCCCGGGAGCGGACCGCGTATGGAACATCGTGACGTCCCGAGGCCGGCGGCGGGCCGGGATGGTGCGGCCCTACACCCCGACCGGAGGGCAGGCTACCCCCAGCCGTCGCACCCTGGACCTGGCCACGCTCCTGATCGCCGACCGGGACAAGCCGCTGCAGGGGCTCAGCGCCCACGCCCACCGGGTGATGCAGCACTGCCTGCCCGGTGCGCTGTCGCTCGCCGAAGTAAGCGCTGATCTGCAACTGCCGGGCGCCGTGACGAAGGTGGTGGTCGCCTCTCTCGTTGACAGCGGCCACCTCATAAGCCGCTCTCCTGTGCCCGCCGCTCAGCAGCACGACAAACGGCTGCTGGAGAGGATCTTGGATGGACTCCACAAGCTTTAAAGGCCGCTACCTCGCACCCGGTGTCCAGACCTCGGTGAAGGTCATCACGCTCGGCCCGTTCGGCATCGGCAAGACCACGTTCGTCGGCGCCGTATCCGAGATCAAACCGGCGTCCACCGAGGAGCGCATGACGCATGCCGGCGAAGTCGTCGACGACCTGCGCGACCTCAAGGACAAGGACACCACGACGGTCGCGTTGGACTTCGGCCGCATCACCTTGACCGAGGACATCGTGCTCTACCTGTTCGGTGCACCGGGACAACCCCGGTTCGCGGGCATGATCGAGGACCTGATGGAAGGCGCCCTCGGCGGCGTGGTCCTGGTCGACACCGCGCGCGTCACGGACTCCTGGGACGCCATGGAGCGTATGGAGGAAGCGGGCCTCCCCTACGTTATCGCGGTCAACCGCTTCGCCACGTCCCCGCACTACAGCGAGGCAGACCTGCGCAAAGCGCTGGACCTGCACCCATCGACTCCCCTCGTCACGTGCGACGTGCGTCAACGGGAATCAGCGAAGGCTCCCCTCATCGCGCTCGTTTCCCACCTTCTGTCCCAAGCCAGCCTGGAGCACGCCTCGTGACCACACCGCCTCCGCTGTCCGCACACGGTTGCCCCGTGCTCCATGGTGGCGCCTTCGCCGCCCAACCCCACGCGGTCTACGACCAGCTGCGCACCCAGGGACCGGCTGGCTGGGCGGAGATTGCCCCCAACGTGCACGCCCTCGTCGTCACTCAGCACCGCGCCGCCGTGACCCTCCTCAACGACACGGCTACCTACTCCAAGGACTCGCGGCTCTGGCAGGACCTGGCCAACGGCTACGTGCCCGAGAACAGCCCGGTGCTGGGCCTGATGGCGTTCCGGAACTCAGTGCTCTACACCGACGACCAGGCCCACGCCCGTCTCCGCTGGGCGATGGACGACTGCATCGCCCGCATCAGTCCACACCAACTACGCGACATCACCCAGCGCAGTGCCTTGACCCTCATAGCCCGCGTGATGGCCCAAGGCCGCGCCGACCTGATGACCGACTTCGCCGACACCCTGCCGCTGCTCGTCTTTGCAGAACTACTCGGCTGCCCAACCGAGATGTCCGCCCGGATGGTGCGCGCCTGCCAAGACCTCATCAGCGCCGGACCCGCAGCGGCCCAAGGCGCGATCGACTTTGCGATGCTCCTGCACGAGCTCATCCAGCTCCGCCATCAGCAGCCCGGCGAGGACCTCACCTCCTGGATGATCACCCATCCCGCCGGCTTGACGGACGACGAGTCCCTCAACCAGCTGTACTGCGCCGTCGGCGCCGGAGTCATCCCCGTTGCAGCATGGATGGCCTGGGCCCTGCACCTGCTCCTCCGCGACGACGCCTACGCCGGGAACCTCGCCGCGGGGACTCTCACCGTGCGCCGCGCCCTGGAGAAGGCGCTGTGGCAACGCTCCCCGATGGCGAACTTCTCCGTGCACTACGCCCGCTATGACACCCAGCTCTACGGAGTGCAGATGCCGGCAGGCGTGCCCGTCCTCATCTCTCACGCCGCTGTGAACACCGACCCCGCGCTGCCGTCCGATCTGGGGTTCGACAACCGCAGCCATCTCGCCTGGTCGACCGGGCCCCACCGCTGTCCCGCGATCACGCAGGCCACCACGATCGCGCAGACCGGCATCGAGACCGTGCTCGATCAGCTGTGGGACATGGAACTAGCGGTGCCGGACGAGGAGATCCTCCTGCGCCACGGCCCTTTCCACCAGTGCCCCCAGGCGATGCCCGTGACGTTCCGTCCCAAGTCCGCAGCGCGTATCCCCGCCGCTGCCGAACTCACCGGAGGTACCGCGTGACCAGCACCCCTGCCCAGGCCGTGATGCTCGACAGCAGCGGCGGCCAACGCCTGTACGAGCAGGTCGACGAACTCCGCGCTGCCGGGCCCGCCGTCAAAGTGAACATGCCCGAGAACGTCATCGCCTGGTCGGTCACCCGCGGTGACGTCGCCAGGCGGCTCCTTACCCACCCCCACGTTTCCAAGGACGCCCGAAAGTCCTGGCCTGCGTACAAGCCCGGCGCCATACCGTGGCTGTACTCGTGGGTCGACGTGATCAGCATGTTCACCTCCGACGGAGACGACCACAAGCGGCTGAAGCAGCTGGTCGGCAGGGCATTCACTCCGCGCCGGATCGAAGCGATGCGACCCGTCATCCAGGCCATCGTCACCGACCTGCTGGACAGCCTGGCCGGCCGAGACGGTACAGAACGCGTGGACCTGCGCGCCGAGTTCGCATACCGGGTGCCCACCCAGCTGATCTGTGACCTGTTCGGCGTCCCGGCCGACCAGCGGCCCGAGATGCTCCGCGTCATCGACGCCGTACTCACCACCGACGTCACGGCGGAACAGTCCGAGGCCATAAGCCGCGACCTGTACGGCGCGATGCAGACGCTCATCGAAGGAAAGCGCCGGACGCCGGACGAAGACATGACCAGCCTGCTGCTGGCCGCTCACGAAGAGGACGGTGATCGGCTCAGCGAGAAGGAGCTGGTCTCGACGCTGATCCTGATGATTGGGGCTGGCAGCGAGACCGCCGTCGCCCTCATCGGAGCCGCCGTGCGCGAACTCCTCACCCATCCCAACCAGCTCGCCGCGGTGCTCGCCGCCCCGGCCCGCTGGAGCGACGTGATCGAGGAGGCGCTGCGACTCCACCCGCCGATCATGCACATGCCGCTGCGGTACGCCACTAAGGACATCGACCTCGGGGAGGGCGTCACCATCCGGGCTGGCGAAACCATCCTCATCGGCTTCGGCGCCCACGGCCGCGACCCGGGCATCCACAACGACCCGGGCGACTTCGACATCGACCGCGCCGACAAGCAGCACCTCGCCTTCGGCCACGGCATGCACCACTGCCTCGGCGCGCCGCTGGCCAGGCTCGAAGCCGAGATTGCTCTGCCCGCCCTGTTCGAGCGCTTCCCCCGGCTCGCTCTCCTCGGCGCCGCCGGAGACCTGGAGCCGCAGCGCTCCTTCATCGGCACCGATGTCACCGCACTGCCCGTCACACTGGGCCCCGCCGCGTAGCCCTGAGCGAGAGCAACACGGATTCCACTGGTGGAACACCCCATGCCGACGTTCCACCGGTGGAACCACCGCCCCACCCAAGACAGTCGCAGCCGCTTCACCCCTCTTCTCAGAACCCAGATTCCGATGCCCATAGGCCTCGAATCGCAACTGCACCTGAAGGATCGCCCGCTCGGCGCGCCGACCGGTTGCCCCGCGGCCCCCGGCGTCGCCCGGGTCATCGCTGCCGGACGACTTCACCACGGACGTCATCGACCGGAAGGACCGACCTGTGTCGACCCTGACACCTCCGCGTATCTGCGGTGCGCGAATCCCCCTTGCCAAGGACCTCATGGTCCACGCCTACGCCGAAGGCCGTGGTGTCGGGGGGATGGTCCGCAGCTCCCTGCTGTGCGAAATCGCCGAGCATGACGGTGACCGGCACTGGGGCATCGCGCGGGAGCTCGCGGAGCCGCACGGCGGAACTGTGTGGGCGACCTGGCTGGACGGGGAAACACCGCGATGTATCACCCGCGAGGACTGCCCGCAGGCCGCAGCGGGCCCCGAGAACGCGTGCGCCCTGTTCGTCGGCCACCCCGGCGTCTGTTCGCACCTCCTCGACCAGGCTCTGCGGGAGGATCCCAGCCGGGTCGAGTGCATCGACGCCGCCCTGGCGATCCTGGCCACGTTCGACCGGCACGATGCACACACCGTCCAGACGGCCGCCCACGACGCGGTGTTGTTGGCGTGGGACGAGCTGCGAGCCCGCCGTCTGTGGGCGTCCATGCCGGACTGCGACCAGGCCGCCGTCCACTGGCTGGTGAGCCGCACGGGCTTGGTACGGGCACGGGATCCGCATGCCATAGCGGAGTTCGCGCGGCAAGCCGCCGAGGTGACGGTCCTGTGGCAGCCGTCGGCCACCGGGTGCCTCCCCCTCGGGGAGAGCGCGACGTCTCAGCTGAAGATCCTGGAAGGCCTCACACCTGAGTGGCAGGCCGTGGTGCTGGGCAGTCAACGCCCACCGAAGAGTTGGTCATCGCATGCTTGCACCCCTCGAACGCCGCTGGCCGAGGCATTGGAGGACACCTGCCAGCAGGTTGCCGCCGGCCAGGCCCCACCACCCGCTGCGGACAGCTGGGCGGCGGCCTGGGACCACAAGGAGGACCGAGTGCGGGGGGCTCGCGTCGCCCACCGGCTTGAGCAGTTGCCGCACGGATGGCGGGTGGACGTGATGCGCCGCATCGGCTCCGGCACCGAGGCGTTGGCCGCCGTGTCCGACGCTATGACGGCGATCAACATCCTCCGGGGGTTCGGTCTCCGTCTCGCTTGGAACAGCGGTCATCAGCCCCGCAGCCTACCCAGCTCTATGTGACCCGTCTGCGGCTCATCGACGGAGCCACGTGACTGCATGCGCGGCAGCCTCACGCACTTCGCAAGCGCCCCGGCTACTGGCCTTCCACTGCTACGTGCTCTCGCTCTATCGATCTTGAGGAAGTCATGTCCTTATCCCCGCCCTTCGTATCCTCTGGCGCTCGCCAGTTCCCGGATCCCATCCGGCCGCACGCGTCCTGGGGCCCGGCACGCGCGTACGCAGTGGTGGTCGCACTGTTTGCTCTGGCGGGCGGCCCGCACCTGGCCGGTGCGGCGGTCTCCGTCGTACAACTCTCCGGGCGCGATCTGCCGGTAGAGGCCACGCGGATCGAGGAAGTAGGCCGACTGGTCGGTCTCGCGGGGGCCGCGGCCTGGCTGCTGGGACTGATCCTCTTCCAGCCCCGCCGGGAGGGCGGCGGGCAGCGGTGGCGACAGGTGACGGTCCTCGTCGGGGCTCTCACCGTGATCGTGGCAGACGAACACGGCGAGTTCTCCCCGGACGGTTCCTCCACGCAGATTGCCGGTCACCTCACCGAACTGGTGATCTGGGTCTGGCTATGCGTGCAGGTGACAGGCCGCTATGGGGTCACTCTCCAACTGCTGGACAGGGACCGCCCAGTGCGGCTGTTCCGCAAGCGGACCACGGCCGAGCGCGCGCGGAACGCGCAGGGAGAGCTGGTCTTCTTCGCCCACGCTGCAGCGATATGCGCGGCTGTCTTCCTCATGGGGGTCCTGGCGCAGCTGCCCGGCCCGGCACTCGAAGGCGATCAGGCAACCGCGGCAGGGGTGTCCAGCCTCGGCCCTCATCTGGTCCATGCGGTGTGGTCCGTGACCGTGGAGGAAGTGCTGGCAACTGCCGTGGTCGTGGCGGTACTGACCGCCGCGCGCCGACCTCTGTGGGAGACGCTGGCCGTCGCGGCCCTGATGCGGGCTCTCCCGCACGGCTACCTGGGGCTGTGGCCCGCGCTCGCGCTCGTGCCACTCGGTGTCACGGCCGGCTTTCTGTATCACCGCTACGGCCGAGTGATCCCGCTCGTCCTCGCCCACGCCACCTACAACGTCGTCAACATCCTGTTCGGCATGCCGCATCTCCTCGTGGTCAGCGGACTCATGCTCGCGGGAGCCGTCTGGGCCTGGACGGAGGTCCGCCAGGCGCCATCCGACGTCATTTCGCTCGGGAAGCCGAGCGGATGACACGTCTGACGGCCCCGAGGGAACTCAGCAAGCGCCCGGAACTCACACGCCGTACAGCGTCGGCACTCCGCAATCTCAGCGCCTGGGTCATCCGGCCCGTTCCCACAGTTGACCCGCGCCAAGAGTTTCTCCGCCAGCCAGCAAGGAGCGGTCCGTGGTCCTGACCTCCACGCCCGTTCGGCCATGGGCCGATGCAACCGCCATGTCCGCACGGCATCCCGCCGTACTGCCCTCGGCATGGGAAGTGCCCGTATATGCAGGGGAGGAACCAGGGCATAAGGATTACAACGCGCTGGGCAAGGCCTGGTGCAGCACGGCTACCAGCCGCGTAGGCACCGGCCGGGGCTTCGCCGTCGTGCTCACTACACAGCAGTACGGCGCTGCTGCTCTGAGCCACCTCGACCGATCCGGCGCCCAGCGGGGAGCCGTCTGGGCTTCGGACAGAGTCTGGCACTTCGTGGTTCGGCCGGATGCCGTCAGTCTCCGGTGGCCGGCTTGTGCCACATTCGTCAGCGGGCCGCCTGTGGACGTGCCGCCCCGCCACGCCCGCGATACGGCTGTCGGTTTGCGGTGGATCGCCCAAGAGCCCACCGGGCAGCTCTTTACCCCAGCCCGGAGCCTGTGCGGCGCGCTCTCCGACCTCGATTCCGGTGGGCTACGCCGAAGGCTCCGAGCGGCACTCGGACTTCGGAGGTCCGCTCACCTTGGGGGCGGCGATGACGGCGAATGAGATCGGCGGCTCAGCCCACCTGAGCGGGGTGGCCGTGCAGGCCGGATCCGTTTCCGGCGGCATCCATCACTACGCCTCGGTCTCGGCGAGCTCTGTCCCTGAGCCGCGTCAGCTTCCGCGGGTCCCGCGCCACTTCACCGGCCGTCAGGAGGAGGTCTGTGCTCTGGACGCTGCTCGCGAGGGCGGTGCCACCCTCGTCGTGCTCTCCGGGATCGCGGGGGTCGGCAAGAGCGCGCTTGCCACCCGATGGCTTCGCGACCACGGGTCCTACCGTGACGGGCAGTTGTACGCGGACTTGCGCAGTACGACAGAGCCGAGGCCGCCGGAGATGGTTCTCCAGCAGTGGCTCCACGCTTTCGGTCTGGACAAGCCCCCGGCAGATCTGATGGAGCTGACCACACTGTGGCGGTCGGTTTCCGCTCGCCGGAACGTCGCGGTCCTCCTCGACAACGCCGTCGCGCCTGAACAGGTCAGGCCTCTGCTGCCCGCTGGCGATTCCAGCATGACCGTCGTGACGAGCCGCTGCCTTCTGTGGGAGCTCGGCGTCGACGGCGCCGAACTCCACCCACTCGGCCCGTTCACTCCCAGCGCGGCTCTCAAACTCCTGGCCAAGTTCGCTGGCGAGGCCCGAGTGGCGGCGGATCCCGAGGCCGCGTCCCGCCTGACGCGAGCCTGTGCCTATCTGGCGCTCCCGCTCGTCCTGACCGGCGCCCGCCTGGCCGCCCGCCCCCAGCACAGCCTTTCGGTAGCCGCCGACGCCCTCACCCGCCGTACGTCCGAGACCTCACACCATAAGGACCACGCCCATATGGTCATGCATGCCGCACTGGACGAGAGCTACGCGAACCTGGATGCAACCGCGCAACAGGTCTACCGATTTCTCAGCCTGCTGCCCGTCGACGACCTCGACCCCGACATGGTGGCCGCCGCCTGCCGCCTTGAATGGGGCGACGCGGATTGGCTGCTTGAGGTCCTGGCCGACGAGCACCTGCTGGCGGCGATCGAACCCCACGAGATCCGGCCGGTGCGCTACCGGATGGGCGAAGCCGTCGGCGAGCACGCTCGGCGCCTGGCCATGCAACACGACGACAAGCCGACCCGCGATGGCGTACTCCGGCGGCTGAGCAAATGGGTGCTGGAGGTAGCCGCGCATGCACAGATCCGGCTCACGCCCGCTCAGGCCACTCTTCGCAAAGCGGAGGGGCTGCCCTCGTTGACCGTGCGTCTCCCCTTCGAGGACGAAGCAGGGGCGATTGCGTGGCTCGCGTCCCAACAGGGGAATCTCCTCGGCGTCCTGCGGGCCGCTGAGGAGATGGAATGGGACGAGCTCGTCTGGCAGCTCGTCGATGCGTTTTGGCCCCTGTTCTTACGCCAGCACCCGTACGAGCTGTGGGTCGCGGCGCACGAGATGGGTCTCGCCGCCGCGCGGCGTGCAGGCCATGGGCCTGCCATCCGGCAGATGCTGAACTCCGGTGCCATCGGGTTGAGTTCGGCCGGTCGTCTGGACGAGGCCATCGGCTGGTATGCCGAGGCGGTGGAGGCCGCGCAGGCTGCGGGTGACGTGCGCGATGAGGGCCAGGCGCTGCTCGGACTGGGCGCGTGTCATTTCGAGAGCGGACATGCGAAGTTTGCCCGGCCGCACCTCACGCTGGCAGCAGAGCGGTGGTTGTCGTGCGACTACCAGCGAGGCGTCGCCCTGGTCTCGGTCCTCCTTGGTGAGATCGACCTGGCTGAAGGACACACGCAGCGCGCACTTGAGCAGTTCGCCGGTGCCCACGAGCTCCTTGTGGACGTGGAGGACCCCTACGACGCGGCCCGCGCGCTCGCCCTGCACGGACACGCCCTCGTCGTGCTCGGCGACCTGGAGGCCGGTGTCGCCGAGTTGGAGAAGGCGCTGCGGACGTTTGTCGAGGCGGGCAGCACCCGATGGCGGGCCCGCACGCTGGAGATGCTCGGCGGCGCACACCGAGTTCGCGGGGACGCCACGCTCGCCGGGAACTGCTACCGGCAGGCCGCAGACCTGTACTTCCCGATTCGCCCGGCGGACGCTGAACGGGTCCGAGCTCTGGCAGGTGCGCTGTGACCCCTGTCAGCCCGGCAGCCGGTGATGGGCCTGTGACCGCGACGAGGCTTTCACCGACGCTCGGGGCAACCACCGATAACACGATCTCGGACGGCACCTTCTACGGGCCAGCCGTTCAGGCCGGGGCCATCCACGGCGGCGTCCACGTCCACGAGGCGACCGTCACGCCGCCGATCCCCCGCCAGCTGCAGCACGGCTCAGCCGTACTTCCACTGCGTACCGGTCCCTCGGTACTCCTCGACCGGGATCGGAAGGACACCTTGGCGCATGCGTTCGCGGTAGAGAACACCGTCCAGATGGTCGATCTCATGTCCGACGAGGCGGGCCATCCCCTGGGTGAAGCGCGACAACCTCGTGCTGCCGTCGAGTCCACGGTGGGCGACGACGATGCTGAGGGGGCGAGGAACGCGGCCACGAACGTCGAAGAAGCTGAGGCAGCCCTCGAACTGCTCATCCTGGTCAGCAGATGCTTCCTCGACGGTGGCGTTCAGCAGCACCACCGGCTCGGCGTCGGGCTCCAGCGGGATGACAACGGCGGCGGAGCGGTCGATGCCGAGCTGGGGGGCGGCGATGCCCATGCCCTTGCCGAACGTGTGCAACTCCCGTACGCGGTCAACGGCTTCGAGGAGTTCACGGATCACGCGCTCAGCTTCGTCGGCTTCAGCGGGAAGGTCGAACGGGCGGACGCGGCGGGCGAGTACGGGGGCGCCTTCCTGGACGATGCCTGCGTTCGCCATGGCCTGGCTCGCGGAGGGGGTGTTCACTGGGGCGTTCTCTTTCGTGTCGGGGTCGGCCTTGAAGCGCCATTCGAGGCGAAATCGTGCGTGCAGGGGCGGGTCCATCGTGGCCCAGGTGAAGATCGTCTGGTCGCCCCTTCCAGTCCGCTGGGGCGGGGTACGCAGCGGCGCGAAGTCCGCACTCAAGGACGTCTCGGTGCCCCAGACTGTCGGCTCCAACTCCCGCGGGAACGCGAGCTCCACGGACAGGTGGCGGGTGGGGAGCCGAACGGCCCGCTGGAACCACGGACCCCACTTTTCAGCGCTGACGCTGTAGGAGTAGGTGATCTCCGCCTCTTGGCCCGGATAGAGGGGGAAGCGGCTGGTGGGGCTCTGGAACTGCAGCCAGAGTTCCTTGAACGCGTCGCGGTCGTGTTTGACGGTCCAGCCCATGGGCTCGTTGGCGCAGTAGGCCTCAAGGTTGAGTTCCTCCCAGGTGAGCGGGTTGCGCCTGTACAGCGCGTTGGAGCGCTCCGGTTCGGAGGGGTAGCGGTCCACGGCGATGCGTACCAGGTAGCGGGTGATGGGCTCGGTGCCGTCGTTGCGCAGCAATCGGCGCATTCGAAGGCGGTAATTGCCGTCGCCGAAGGTGAGTGCCGCCTCGTCCTCCAAGACCAGAAGCCCGCTGACGGAGGGGGCCTCTGCCGGCTCGGCCGTCGGGGACGACGTGTCGGTGCCCTGCCATGCCTTCCACAGGGCACCGCCCGCATCGAGCTGCGTGTCAGCCCGGCGGGCCAGGGTGGCGCTGCCGTGTTCGCGGCCGGCTTCGAGATGGCTGACGTACGAGGGGTCGATGGTGAGCCGTTCCGCAAGACCTCGCTTGGACAGACCACGGACGTTGCGCCAGTGCGTGAGTTCCGCCGCGAAGGTGCTGCGCTCCTCACCGTCCGCCTTCTCCAAGGTGCCCGTCCTTTCCGGGAGTTCGGCAAGATCGTGATCGTGAGTGAGTGCTCCTCACCGTCGCCTCATCCTGCCCGCCGGGAGCCCAATGGTGCTAGGCGGTGGCTGCGGTCGCGATCGGGTGCTCCGCGCCCGCCGCCCTCCACCTGTCGCTGCGGCGACCCTCGTCCGACTGCCGTCCCATCCACGTGGGCGGACTCACTCCACTGCTCCGGCGCCGAATGGCCCGGGGGACTTCGAAGGGTTCATGGGAGATGACTGGACATATACCGCGCCACGCGGTCGTGATCGCTTCCGGCGGGTTGGATAGCTCCGCCGTGGCGTACTTACTGGCGTCCCAAGGCGCCAGCGTGAGTTTGCTGTCCTTCGACTACGGACAGCGTCACCGCAAGGAGCTGAAGCATGCGGCCCTCATCGCCAAACAACTCGGGTCGTCACACGAGGTGGTCGACCTTAGGGGGCTGGGGCGCCTCCTGGGTGGTTCGGCGCTGACCGACACGACGGTGGCCGTCCCGGACGGGCACTACAGCGACGACAGCATGCGGATCACGGTGGTCCCCAACCGCAACGCCATCATGCTGTCGGTGGCGGCTGGAGTCGCGGTCGCGTCAAAGGCAGACACCGTCGCCTTCGGCGCTCATGCAGGGGACCACGCCATCTACCCTGACTGCCGGCCCGAGTTCTTGGAACAGCTCGCCCGCACGATCCGGGTGGGCAACGAGGGCTTCCTCGCGGAGGACTTCCAGCTCCTGGCGCCGTTCCTTAACGCCACGAAGGCGGACATCGTGACGGCCGCGGCGGAACTCGGCGTGCCATTCGAGCAGACATGGTCGTGCTACAAGGGCTGCGACCTGCACTGCGGCACCTGTGGGACCTGCTGGGAACGCAGGGAGGCGTTCCAGCTCGCCAGCGTTGAGGACCCCACCCGTTACGAGGCTGCAGCCACTGAGGAGCCCCGATGAGCGGCCTGTGGCGTATCGGGAAGAGGTTCCCCTTCGAAGCAACCCGCGAGGTAGGCGGGCGGTTCGACGGCCGTACCTTCACCGCGGAGGTCGTGTTGGCTTCCGAGACGTTGTCCAGTCCCGGTTTCGTCGTCGACTTCGGTGTGCTGTCGCCAGTGAAGAAGTACATCGGCGCCGTGCTTGACCACCAACTGCTCAACGAGGTCGTTCCTGACCCCAGCGACGATGGTCTCGCGCAGCATCTGACCACATGGGCCCGGAACCATCTGCCGCCCGAGGCTTGCTCGGTCCTCCAGCGTGTCCGCATCCACACGGGCCGGCCGGCGTCGCTCCCTGCGCGTACGGCGGTGGACTTCGACGCCTCCCACCGCCTCGACGGCCTGCCCCCAGACCATCAGTGCGCCCGGCTCCACGGGCACTCCTACCGGGTCATACTCCCGGCCGAGGAACCGGCGTGGCCCGCTCCGGCCAACATGCCGCCGTTCTTCGCGGACTACCTCGTCGGCGACGTCGACGGCCGCCTGCTCAATGACGTCTTCGCTTTCAACCCCACCTGCGAGCACCTGGCCGCCTACTTTGCGCGCTGGCTCCACGAGCGGGACGTCACCGGCCCCGACGGGTGCCCTGTCACGGTGCGGGTGTCCGAGACGGAGAGCACCTGGGGCGAGTATCAGGGGAGGCCGGAATGACAGCCGTACTGGTCGACGTGCCGCGCCAGCGCCGCACGTTGAGGATCGCGGAGACGTTCGCCGGTACCGTCCAAGGCGAAGGGATCAGCACCGGGGTTCCGGCGGCCTTCATCCGGTTCTCGCTCTGCAACCTCACCTGTCGCGGCTGCGACACCCCCTACACCTGGGACACCGCACGGTTCGACCTGCGCGCCGAGTCGATGTGGTGCGAGGTCGACGACCTCGTCGGCTGGGCCCTGGAACGTCCGGAGAAGCTGGTGGTCGTCAGCGGTGGCGAGCCGTTCCTTCAGCCAGGGCTGCTCCCGTTGGTCCAAGGCCTGCGTGCAGCCGGCCGGGACGTGGAGATCGAGACCAACGGGACCATCGCTCCGGTGCCTGAGCTGGTCTCGGCCGGGCCGTGGTTCAACGTCTCGCCCAAGCTGTCCGGTTTCGGCTGTGGCATACCGGAGAGCAAACGCCTCGTGCCCGGCGCGCTACGGGCCCTGGCTGCCAGTGGACAGGCGCGCTGGAAGTTCGTTGTCCAGGAGCTCGGGGAGTTGGATGAGATCGCCGAGCTTGAGTCGGCGTTCGGGCTCACCCCGATATGCGTCATGCCGGAGGGCAGGACCCCCGAGGCCGTCCTGAACGGGATGCAGACGTTGGTGAAGCCGGTCGTCGAGCGAGGCTGGCGCCTGGGGACCCGCCTGCACGTCCTTCTGTGGGGTGACGAGCGTGGCAGGTGAGCTTCCGATCCCGCGCCACCGTGGAGCGAACGGCGGTGAGCACAGCATGACCACCGACCTCGTACCCGAGGCCGTGCCTGGCCGACCCGTGATCGACCAGGAGCAAGTCGCCGATCTGTACCGGCAGTTGTTGTTCGCGCTCGGCGAGGATCCCGACCGGGATGGCCTGAAGGGCACCCCCGCGCGGGTGGCACGCTGGTGGTCGGAGTTCCTTGAGTACGACCCGGGCCGCACGGACACGCTCTTCACCCACGAGCAGGCCGGCGCGGACGGCGAGGAGATCGTGATCGTCTCCGGCATCGTCGTGGCATCGCTCTGTGAGCACCATCTGCTGCCGATGACACTCGACGTCACTGCGGCCTACTGCCCAGCCGGACAGGTCCTGGGCCTGTCGAAAATCGCCAGGATCGCCGAGGCGCACGGCCACCGCCTGCAGCTCCAGGAGCGCATCGTGAACGGCGTCGCCGAGGATCTCGCCATGGCCACCGGCGCCCCGGACGTGGCGGTGGCGGCGACAGGCACGCATGCGTGCATGAGCATGCGCGGTGTCCGCGCGACCAGCGCGGTCACCACCTCCGTCACCACCCGCGGTCGCTTCACCTTCAGCGAGCCCATGGGGCAGCTGTTCCGCGGGGTCGCGCTGAAAGGAGTGTCCCGGTGACCGGCATCGAACGGGCCCCCGGCGCCGCAGCATGGGCGATGCCCCAGACCACCCCCGCCACCCCGATGCCAGCAGGACTGATGAGGGCTAGTGCTCCCGCTCGCAGGCAGGGCCTGGACGTCACGACGTCAGGAGGCCGAGCATGACTGCTGACATGACGACGCCTGGGTGGGGCCGTCTTTCCGACTCTCCAGGACCGCGTGTGTTGGGAAGCGGTCCGTTGAAGGAGGGCGGGATCGTTCCAGCCACCCAGGCTCCTGCCACTGTAGCGCCCAACTCGCCCTCTGTGGCGGCACATTCACTCATGCCGTATCTGATTCAGCCAATCCATCTCACCCGTGCGGCACGTCAGTGCATGAGGCGGGCCTCGTCTCCGGGCGCCGACGGGCTCAGCTGGGCGGGGTTCCGCTCCGGGCTGCGCGAGCGGCTAGAGGAGCTGGCCGAGCAGCTGCGCGACGGGACGTGGCAACCCGGCCCTCTGCGGGCATCGCACGTCGTCGCCTATACCGGCAAGCGCATCGACACGGTAATCCCCACGGTCCGCGACCGCGTGGTCCACCGAGCGATGCGCCGGGCCATCGAGCCCGTCCTGGACGCCAGTGCGCTGGCACCGTGGGTCTCCGGGTTCAGGAGAGGCCGTAA
The DNA here is from genome assembly GCF_040704615.1 of Streptomyces sp. NPDC046862. Taxonomy (NCBI): domain Bacteria; kingdom Bacillati; phylum Actinomycetota; class Actinomycetes; order Kitasatosporales; family Streptomycetaceae; genus Streptomyces; species Streptomyces sp. NPDC046862. The sequence goes on from NZ_JBEYXP010000041.1 coordinate 99,412, forward strand.
CCGGCTCACCTCTGTACGGCAGGCCGCCGCACATCTGGACCAGGGCCGGACCTGGGTCGTCGACGTCGACGTTCAGCAGGCATCGGCCGGAGCCACCACGGACGAGGTCATCGACTGGCTGGCCGAGCACGTCTACGACGGCACGTTCCTGGCCCGGGTCCGCACCGCTCTCAACGTCCTACCCGACCCGATCGCGCCGGGGTGCGGGTTGAGCCCGCTGCTCATCAACCTGCGCCTGTCCCAGGTCGACGCCAAGGTGAACGGCTTCTCCGCAGTCCGCTTCGCGGACAACTACTGCCTGTTCACCTCCAGCCGCCACGAGGCCGACGCGGCCTACGACGCGCTGACAGAAGCCCTCGCCACTGTGGGACTGCATGCGCACCCGGACAAGAGCCGTATCCGCCCTTCGGCGCACGCCGAGGACCTGTTCCTGATCAGTGGGTGACCCTCATGTCCCTGTCTTCCACAACGTCCGATGCCGCTCCAGAGGAAAGCATGGTCCGCTGGATCCGGATCGAGGGCGGCACGTGCCGTTTCGGAGATCAGAAGCGGCCGATCACGGTGCGCGCCCTGGAGTGGACCCGGACTGTACTGACCCCGGCCCAACTCGGCTACAGCACCGATCACCGGCCGCTGACAGGCCTGAGCCAAGGCGATGCCGCTCAGCTTGCGCAGGAGTTGGGCGGGCGGCTGCCCCGCTCGGTGGAGTGGGAGTGGGCAGCTTCCGGCCTCGACTGCCGCCTCTACCCGTGGGGCAACGACGAGCCCACGCCCCGGCGCGCCAACCTGCGCGGCGGTCCGGGACGCACCACGCCCGTCGGCGCCTACCCGGACGGCGCGACGCCACAAGGCCTGCTCGACATGGCCGGCAACGTCTGGGAGTGGACCAGCAGTCCCACTCTCGGCGAAGGCTTCGTCCTGCGGGGCGCCTCCCACGACTCCCCGGCCCTGTATGCCAGATCGACGTTCCTCAACGCAGCGCCGGCGGAACTCGCGTCGCCCGGAATCGGCTTCCGGGTGGTGCGCGAACCATGACCACACCGCTGCCCGGCACCCTGATACTCGCAGGCTGCTCACGCAGGAAGACACCCACGGACACTCCCGTGCCCGCCCTGGAGCTGTACGCCGGCGGCATCGCCCCGCAGCTGCGAGCGCGCGTCGGGCACCTCCCAGACCTGCGCCAACGCGTCTTCTTCCTGTCCGCCCGACACGGCCTGGTCGATGCCAATACGTCGCTGCTGCCCTACGACCAGGCGCTCACCGCTGAGCAGGCCAACGCCCTGCGCCCAGAGGTATCCCGGCGGCTTCGCTGGCGCCTCGACGAACTCGGTGCCCCCGCCCGGCTCCTGGTCGTGGCCGAACCGCTCTATCTGGTCCTGGTGGCCGACGTGCTCGCCGACGACGATCGCCCGCTCGTGCACTGGATCCCCGACCCCCACGGCTGGCCCCAGGCTGCCGCCGTACTCGACGAATGGAACTGGCCGTGACCCACACACTGTCCGAGGCACTCGCAGCCCGGCCCAACGACCACCGTGCCCTCCGCGCGGAGTTCGAACGGGCCGCCAGCCTCTCCTGGCACGCCCCGACCCCCGCCGCCCTGGCGGCCGGACACGCCCTGTCAGTGGTGGTGCCCGCTCGCAACACCACGCACTCGCTACGGCCCGTCCTCGACGCCATCGCAGCGCAGGACACCCACGGATCCGTCGAGGTCATCGTGGTGGACGACGCATCCACCGACGCAACTGCGGACATAGCCGCCGCCCACCCCGTCGTCGACACGCTCATCCGCCTGCGCGAGCCGGGCGGCGCAGCGACCGCTCGGAACGCCGGAACCGCGCTAGCCAGCGCCGACACCATCGTCTACCTGGACGCCGACATGGTCATCGCCCCGCACATCCTCGCCGACATGGCGGCCCGCTCCCGCCCGGAAGCGGTGCTGGTGGGCTTCCGACACAACATCCCCTACACGCCCAGCCTCGATGGCAGCGCCCAGGTTCCCGCCACACGGCCGGACCTGGCCGCCGACCACCGAGTGACCTGGCGCAGCAACGGCGGCACGCAGCTGTATACCGGCGTCGTACTGGACGGACCGACCACCGGCCGCCCCCTGGATGAGACCGATGATTTCCAGAAACTCGGTCACGGGGCCACCTACCTGGACTGGGACCTGCCGCGCACGGTGGTCACCGCCCTGCTGGCCGTGCCCCGCGAAAAGGTCATCGATGCCGGCGGCTTCGACCCGACCTTCGGCCGCATCGGCTGGGGCATGGAGGACACCCATCTCGGCGCAGCCCTCATCGCCTCCGGCTGCCTGGTCGTCCCACTGCGGCAGTGCGTCGGCTTCCACCTTGACCCCCCGGACGCCGACGCCCAGTGGCAGACCAAGCTCGCCGGCTGGCCGGACACGCTGGCCTACTACCGGATGCTCCTCGAAGGCCCTGCCCCGACGGGCCACGCCCACGCGTTCCACGCCCACACCGAGCGGCTCCTGGCCGACTCCGAGGTGATCACCCGATGACCGTACGGATCTTCGCGTCCGCCCTGCTCGGCGATACGCACCTGGTGTACGACCCGGCCACCGAACTCACCCACGTACCTGGCCGCCGCCTGTCCTCCGGACGGCTGCTGCTGGACGACATGGAGGTGGCCGCGTGGCCCACCGTCGCCCAGCGACAGGTGCGCACCCACCTGCCGTTCAACATCTGCTGGTCCCCGGTCGTGCGCTGCAACCTGGCCTGCCCCCAGTGCCTCGACGACAAGACGCTCACGGGCGTGGACGCAGCTGCTCGCCGACGCATCGCGGGCCTCCTCGCCGGGTGCGGGACGCTCGGCAACGACATCTCCGGCGGGGAACCGCTGCTCCTGCGCGACCTCCCTCAGCTGCTGCAGATCCTCGGCAGCGGCGCGGCTGCGGTCAGCTGCACGACCAACGGCTGGCACCTGGAGCGCCGTGCGGCCGAACTCGCACAGGTCCTGGACGCGGTCCGAGTCAGCTTCGACGGACCCGACGCCGTCTCCCACGACCGTTGGCGAGGCGCGGGCAGCTTCGACCGCGCCGTGGCCGGCGTCCGCGCCGCCGTCGCCAAGGACCTCCCGGTACAGGTGCACGCCGTGCTGATGCAGTCCACCGTCCAACGGGCCCAGTCCGTCGTCGACCTGGCCGCCGAGCTCGGAGCGGTCGGCGTGACCTTCCTGCAGATGCTGCCGATCGGGGACGGCGCCAACCTCGCCTCGGCCGAGATGGTCAGCGACACCGACGCGCAGCGCTACGTCACGGCAGTCCAGGCACCGGACAGGGTGCGGGTACGGCTGCGGACCCGTGAACTCGCCGACGGATTCACCGTGGTGCGCGCCGACGGGCAGGTGTACCGCAACGTGCACGGCGCGACCGACATCCAGCCCACGCGTCCTCTGCGGTCCGCGACCGACCTGCACCTGCCGCTCCCGCAGGAGGTCCGGGCATGACCCAGACCTCAGCCCCAGTAGCACAGCGGCTCTTCCGTCATCGCAGCCCTTATGCGCTCACCGAGCCGAAGTACGAGGCCGCAATCGAGCTGCTCAGCTCCGCCATCGCACACGGTGGGCCAATCGCCGCGGTGATCGGCATCGCAGGCGGTGGGACGGCGCCCGCCGAACAGCTCGCTACCCAGCTCGGAGTACCCGTCTCCCACCTCGCCGCCCGGCACAACAGCTCCGACGCACTGTACGTCCAAGCCACGGGCACGGTGACGGTGACCGTCCCAGCCAGCTTCCCTGAGGCACTGGCCGGCCGTGTCGTCCTGGTCGACGACATCTGCGGCACCGGCACCACGTTCACCGCTGTCACCAACGCCCTCGCAGCCCGGCTCACCTCAGACGCTCGCGTGGACACGGTGGCGCTGTGTCGCAACGTCGGCAGCCCCACGCGACCCAGTTGGTGGGTCTGGGACGTCGACGACTGGGTCGTCTTCCCCTGGGAGCCACGCCCCGACATTCCCGTCCGCCCCCTCGCCCTGCCCGAAAGGGTCCTCACGCCATGACCGATCCCTACCTCACCACCCGCAGCATCGTCTTCATACTCGCGTCCTGGCAGATGGACGCACCTGCTGGTATCGAGCGCGCCACCGCCGCCCTCGCCGTCGGACTTGCCGCGGGTGGACACCGGGTGGCCATCGCCACCGCTGCCCTGCCGCAGCCAGGCCCCGGACTCGACGGCGTGGCCATCGAACCCCTCGACCTTCCCGTCACCTTTCCGTGCGACGACTACGTCCTGCGCGAAGCGATCGAGCAGACCAAGGAGAAACTCCAGGCCCAGCTGCGTGAGATAACCGCCCGCCACCGGGCCGACACCGTCGTCTTCACCGACGCCCTGTGGGGACTGGGACGTCTGGCCGACGGCCTACCCGACGGCGTCCGCCGGGTGCTGGCCGCCCACGTCCTGCCCAACCCGCAGGACACCCCCGCCGCGCTGGCCCGAGCGGATACGGTGATCATTCCGTCGCCGGTGGTCCAGGCCGAAGCCCGGGCGGCGGGCTGGCCGGCGGACGCCTGGCGCGTGGTACCCAACGCACTCCTATACCCGTCGTCCGCCCCACCGGACGACGAGTGCATCCAGCGGCGCCAGTTCGCTCCCGTCCGGGTGCTAGCCCGTCTCGGTCACGAGAAGGGACTCGTTCCGCTGCTGGTGGCCGCCGCCGGCTGGACTCGCCGCCTGGAGGTGAGAGTCGCCCACGCCGACTTTGAGACAGCCGCCGGTTCCCAGGCGGAACTTCTCGACTATTGCCAGGCCCTCGCCTCCGCCGCACCCAACATCACCCTGCTCGACCAACAGCTGACCTGGCGTGAAGTGCCCGGCTGGCTCGGCGCAGCTGCCGCGGTGATCGTTCCTTCCCTGAAGGAGACATTCGGCTTGGTGGCCCTTGAGGCTATGAGCGCTGGCGTGCCCGTTGTCAGCTACCCGGTCGGCAACCTGCCCGCCCTCAAAGCGGGCTCCACCGACGCCGGGCGGCTGGTTGGCGACCCCCGCCGGGGGCCCGACACGCTCCTCCAAGCGGTCGATGGCATCCTCGCCGATCCGGTAGCCTACGGGCGAACTTCAAAGGCCATGTACCACCTGGCTCAGGACTACAGGCCCGACCGAATCGCTGATCTCTTTTTGAAGGCGGTGTCGTGATGGGTGCTGTAGCCCCGTCTTCCTCCTCGGTAGCCCCGCTGTTCCTCGTTGACGGCTTCAACGTGTTGTGGCGCGGCCACTTCGGTTTCCCCGCCCCGATCTTTTCGCGGGACAAGCAGCGGAACCTGACCGGGCTCTTCGCCTTCTTCGCCCTCTTGCGGGTGACCCTAAGAGACGACCTGGACACGGCTCCCGCCGAGATCTGTGTGGTCCTCGACGGCGAGCACGGCAGCGTCGAGCGCAAGGACACCGACGCCGACTACAAGGCCAACCGAGAGAGCACACCGGCCGCACTGGAGCCGCTCCAGTTCCTCACGCCCATGAAGGAAGCCCTCGACGCGTACGGGATCGCCTGGGTGGAGATCGACGACGCCGAGGCCGACGACGTCGTGGGCACCCTGGTACACCGCTACACGGACCGCACGATCCGCATCATGAGCGCCGACCAGGACTACTACCAGCTCTTGGCTGGCGAACAGGTCCGGATCATCAATCGCTCCCGCAAGGCGTCCAAGCGCATCATCACCGACGCCGAGGTCCACGAGCGCTACGGCGTCACCCCTGACCAGTGGCCCGACTACCGCGCCCTGACCGGTGACAAGTCGGACAACCTGCCCGGCGTCAAGGGCATCGGCGCCAAGACCGCCGCCGACCTGCTGGCAGGCGGTCTCACCCTCGATCGCCTCCGCGCCAGCGGCCGTCTGACCGGGACCAAAGGCGCCGCGATCGAGGCAGCTTGGACCGACGTGCTGCGCTGGCGCGACCTGAGCCGGATGCGACGCGACGTCCCCGTAGCGTGGCAGGCCACCGGCCAGGCGAGCCCGGCGCTCCCGAAGCCCGCGGACGTCATCGAGAAGCTGGGGCTGTGGTAGCCATGCCCGGATCCGTCTTAGCCGTCACGGCCCACCCCGACGACCTCGAACTGTGGGTCGGCGGCACCCTCGCCCTCCACGCCCAGCACGCAACCGTCGTCGGCGCCGTTCAGTCACACGACCCCATACGCGATGCGGAAGCGCAGGCCAGCGCCAAGGTCCTCGGCATCGACGTCGGACTCCACCCGCGCCTGGATGCTGCCACGATCGGAGCTCTGATCCGCCAGCACCGGCCGGACGTGCTCATCACCCACCCCATGGACGATGTCCATCCCGACCACCGCGCGGCTGCCAAAGCAGTCCTGGCCGGACTGCCCGAGGCGCACATCGCAACCGGCTTCCCCCGCAGGCTCTACACCTGCGACAGCTACAACTCCCTCACCCTGAACGGGCCGGTCACCGCATCGGTGATCATCGACGTCACCACGACGTACGAGCAGAAGATGCGAGCGCTTGCCGAGCACCGCTCCCAGCCGATCACCGAGCACTTCGGCCCTATGGCCGAAACCTTGAGCGCCCTATGGGGCGCGCGTATCGGTACGGCCCGCGCTGAGGCATTCCTCCCTCTGCCGATCCTGGGACGCCTGCCGGCCGCCGCGCACCTGTGAACCGCTCGCCTCCGAGACGTTCTGATGCGAAGGGATGCACTGCCGTGCGTCAAGAAGGTCAGACCACACCCCTGTACCAGTACAGCCAGCTCACCGCCGAGCGGCAGAACGCGATCGTCGGCAACGGGATACTGTCCGGTGAGATCGCCACGTTCGACGGGAAACTCTTGCCCGAGTTCGAACGGCGGGTCGCCGACCTCACCGGCCGCGCCCAGGCACTGGCCGTCGACTCCGGATCCTCTGCCCTGCGCCTGGCCATGCGGGGCCTGGGCATCGGCCACGGACACGAAGTGATCATTCCGGAAGTCGGCTGGGTCTCCATCGGCGCCGCTGCCGACATGCTCGGCGCCACCGTCCGCGTGGCTCCCGTAACCGACACGCTGACGCCCACCTGGGACCAGATCGAACCGCTGATCACCCCCGCCACCCGCGCAGTGGTCATCGCCCATCTGCGAGGTCGCCCGGCCCTCGGTACCGCCGAGATCGCCCGTCGCCTCCGGGAATGGCGTATCGCGCTCGTCGAGGACTGCGCCCAGGCCTGGGGCGTCGACGTCGAGGGACGGCCGGCTGGAGGCTGGGGCACTCTGGCCACTTTCTCCACCCACACCTACAAGCTCGTGGCCTCCGGAGAGGGAGGCGTCATCGTCGGCGACGAAGCCGACACGGTGGCGCTGCTGCGGGCCATAGGGGGCGACACCCGGCAGCCGACCCCGCGTGCTGTGTGGCGGTCCAAGGCGCGGATGACGGAATTGGCGGCAGGCCTCGCTCTGCCGCAGCTCGACTACCTGAGCACCCTCGTGACCGAGCTACGGACCCTTCAACAGAAGGTACTGGAGGCCCTGGCCGACCGGCCTGACCTCACACTTGTCCCTGAGGGGACCACGGCGGTTGGCAACGGCACCATCGTCGGCCTGCGCCTGCCCAGCGCAGCAGCGGCCGAGCAGCTCGCCAGCGCTCTCTTCCGCACCGGATACCGCAGTTGGTGGCCCGGTCCGGGCGATCTGCACACCGCTGCCGCCTGGCCCGTCCAGGCCGAGCACCCTCTTATCGACCCACGCCGCTACCTCGATGTCCAAATCCCGTGGTTGCCAGTCAGCGAGCAACACAACTGGGCTGCTGAGCTGGCCGCGCACATCGGACGCAGCCTGATGGACGCACGATGAACGCGGCCCTCGTCCGCGCGGGCATCGTTGGCTGTGGCATGGTCGCGGCCGAGTATGCCGCGACACTGGCCGCCGCCGAAGGCGTCCACGTTCAACTGCGGGCGTGCACTGACCTCGACGACGCCCGCGCTCAGGCGTTCGCAGACCGGTACGGCATCCCCGCAGTGTCGGTCGACCACGTGATGGACCCGGCCGCGCTCGACATGGCGCTCATTCTCACCCCGCCGTCCACGCATTCCGCGCTGGCCCAACAAGCGGTTGCCGCAGGTCTTCGCGCTGTCTGGATCGAGAAGCCCTTCGCCACCGATCCTGACGGCGCGACTGCGCTGCTCCGGCTTGCGCAGCAGGCCGGCACACTCATCGGGGTAGCCCCAGACACCCTGCTTGGGCCCGCCCTGCAGACAGCTGCCGCGGCTCTGGAGCAGAGCCTTGTCGGCGACGTGCTCTCGGCCACGGCCACCCTGTTCAGCACGGGGCCCGAACGGTGGCACCCGGCTCCCGAGCCCTTCTACTCCGAACACGCCGGGCCGCTCGGGGACATGGGACCCTATTACCTCGCCGCGCTCGACTACCTCCTCGGTCCGCTGCACGTTCGCGCGGCCACGAGTCGCACCCGGACAGCCCGGCTCGTTCGCTCAGGGCCTCGCGCCGGCAGTCAGTTCATCGCGCGTGCACCCACCTACGTGGCCGCTCTGCTGGACACCGACAGAGGGATCCCCGTCACGCTGATCACGAGCTTTGATGCCGTCGGCTCACAAACGCCGCACCTGGAGATCCACGGCACCGAGGGCACCCTCGTCCTGCCCGACCCGAACTTCCACGACGGCCTTGTCCTGCACCTCGCCCACGGTGCCCGAAACTGGGACACCATCCCTCCCGCCCCGACCACCGGACCAGCGAGTCGTGGCATGGGAGTCCTCGACCTTGCCGACGCGCTCCGCGAGAGCCGCGAACCACGATGCTCCGCGTACCGCGCGGAACGCATCGTCTACCTCATCGACGCCATCAACCGCGCCGCCACGCTCCACATCCCCGCACCCACCCGCATCACGACGACGCGATGATCAAAGGAGCCCACGTGCCCTTCGAAGCCGTCATATTCGACTTCGGCGGAGTCCTCACCACCAACCTTGACGACTGCGCCCGCAACTTCTCGCTGGAATCGGGACTGCCCGAAGGCGCATACCTCCACGCCATCACCGTCCACCCCACCGGGCGCCGCCTGTACGCCGAGCTCGAACGCGGCGACATCACCCAGGAGATCTGGCAACGAGGGTATCACCGCCCTGCTGGGCATCGACGGCACGGATCTCATGCGCCGAGCGCTCGCCACGCTCAAGCCCGAACCAGCCATGGTCGACGCAGCCCGGGCCATCCGGGCAGCCGGGCTCACAACGGCGGTGCTGTCCAACAGCATGGGCATGCACCCCTTCAACCCGTACGAGCCGTGGCGCCTTCGTGCGACTCACGACGTGGTCGTGCTGTCCGAAGAAGTCCGCATGCGCAAGCCCGATACAGAGATCTACCAGCTCGTTCTCATGCGCCTCGGTATCCGTGGGGAGGCGTGCATCTTCGTGGACGACATCGAAGCCAATCTCCAACCGGCACGTGACCTCGGCATGACCACCATCCTGGCTGCGGACCCTAACCGGACGATCGAGCAACTTCAACAACTGCTCGGCCTGGGGGAGCTGACCAGGCACTCGACCGCTTCCCACACCTAATGGGACGGCCGCGCCGAAACCGCACCCGGTGCGGGACAAGCACCTGAACTCAGCTGGACACCGACACCGGCGATATTCGTCGCGCACCCTGCCTTCGTCACCCTCGCCAAGGGTGGCCGCGACGAGCGCTGGATCCGTGCCCCCAGAGCAATCCCTCGATCGGGTGACGACCCCCTGTGCGAGTGATCGAACACTGCATCACCGTGACATAACTCAAGCCCCCCAAGGGCTCTCCCGCAAAGTCGAACCTTCGAACGATGCATCGCCCGCCGTCACCCGTAACGGCTTCCCTAACAGGGAAGTTGTTGAGTCATTGAATCCGCCCGCCCCTGCACAGGAGGACTCCATGAATCCCGTCCCCGCCGTCACCCCTCTTCCTCCTGCTATCGAACAGAGGCTCCGTGTCGCTACACCCACTCAGGCCCGTCCCGTGCACGGTGTTGACACTCTGCGAGTGATCACCGCGGATACCTCACGTGCGGAACCGAGGTGGGGGGCATGAGCGTCGCCAAACCGATTTCGCCCGCCCTGCGGGAATGGGCCCAGAGCATTGTCGGCCCAGTTCATTCCGTACGCGATGTCTCCCACGACCGCCCCAACTCCCGTGTGTGGGAGCTGACCTGCGACACCGGGCTGGCCTTCGCGAAGCTGGCGCCGAGCCCGAAGTTCTTCGGCCGGGAAACCCGTGCCCTGCGCGAGGTGGCGCCTGGCCTGGAGCCGGGCACCGCACCCCTCCTGCTGGCAGCCGACCCGCACCAACAGGCCCTGCTTCTCTCCCCGGTCCCCGGCCGCCCAGCGAAGTCGTTGACCCTCGAACCCGCCGACCAGCGCACCCTGCACCGGCAGGCGGGCAGCTGGCTGCGGCGCTTCCACGGCGGCCCGGGCGATCTGTCGGCCCAGGACCGCAGGGACGCCGCCGCCGAGATGTCCCGCGCCGCCGCTGGCGTCGAGAAGCACCTGGAGCGGGCAAAGGATCTGATGAGCCACGAGGAAGGGCGGACCGTACGGTGGCATGCCGCCGACCTCGGCCGGCTTGGACCACTGCCCTCCGGATACATCCACGGCGACTTTCAGGAACGCAACTGGCTAGTGGGGACCGGCCCTGGGACGAGTCCGTTCGGGGCGGTGGACCTGGAACGTGCTCGGCCACACGTCGTGGTCGCCGACTTCGTCCCCCTGGCCTGCGGCTCCTGGCCCGGTCGACCCGACCTGGAGGAGGCATTCCTGGACGGGTACGGCTGCGTGCTCACCGCTGAGGAGGAGCGGGCGCTGCGCTGCCTGTCCGCGCTGGACGCGGCGAGCGCTATCTCGTGGGGCGTGCCCAACGGAGATCGCGAGATCGTCGAGCGTGGACGCGCGACGCTGGCCCGGCTGGAGGTGCAGGCAGCGTGAGCGAGCAGCACATGAGCCCGGCGAACGTTATCGTGCTGCTGCAACGCGACGACGGGCGCATCCTGGCCGTCCGCCACAGCGAGACGTCGAAAACCGCCCCCAACCAGGTCACCGTGGTCGGCGGGAAGCTGGAGGAGGGCGAGTTCCTCGATGAGGGCGCGCTCCGCGAACTGGCCGAGGAGACCGGTGTCCACGTTGCGGCCGACGACTTGGAGTTCTGCCAGCTGGTGCACTACCTGGACACGGACGGGGTCCGGGTGATCGGCGTAGCGTTCACCGCGCAGCGGTGGCAGGGCGAGCCGCGCAACGCCGAACCCCTCAAACACGACGCGATCGTGTGGATCGACCCGGGAAATCCGCCCGCCGGCTGCCACCCCTACACCCGAGAGGTTCTGGTCAATTTCACCGCCGGGCGGCTGTACAGCACTATCACCGTGACGGCGAGTGGGGGTGCGGCATGACGCGACCGCTCGTGCCTACGCAGGGCTCTGGATCCAATCCAGCCGTGTCCAGGCGGGTAATGCCGCCGCCCGCGCCCGCTGAGATCAAGTACACCGGGCAATATTCCGTGAACCCGATGGACCAGGTGTCCTTCCGCGCGCTGTGCGCCCGGATTCCCTCGGTACTGCGGCGGATCGCCCGGATGTCCTGGGCGGTCGACCGGACGGCGGTCGTGCTACTGCTGGTCTGCCAGGTGACCGTCGGCCTGGCTGCGGCCGGTCAGCTGGCCGCCACGTCACGCGCGATGCGTCCGCTCCTCAACGGCGGCACTGTCCAGGAGCGGCTGCATGTGGCCCTGCCTGCGCTGATCTTCGTGGCGGTGATGGCCGCCCTGGCCCGTGCCGCCGGTGCGGTCTCGGCCTACGGCGAGCGGCGCATCACACCGAAGCTGACCACGGAGACCGACACGACGCTGGTGGCCTCGGTGTGCCGGGTGGAGGCGGCCACCCACAGTGAGGACGGCTTCCACGATCGGCAGGAGGCCGCCGAGATGGGGGTGATGCGCACGCATGTGATGGTCGCCGACGCGCAGCAGCTGATGTCCTCGTTGATCAAGCTGGTCACGGCTTGCGGGGTGCTGTCGGTGTTCGACTGGCGGCTGCTGCCCTTCCTGCTGCTGGCTGTGCTCCCGGCCGGCATCGGCTCGGTGCTCACCGCGCGGGTGGACTACGAGATCCACTACGCGAACGTGGCCAACCGCAACGCGCGCGGGATGATGCGCTGGTGGGCCACCAGCCCCAAATTCAGTGACGAGGTCCGCGCCAACAGCATGACCGGCTACCTGCTCTACTGGTACCGGACGCTGTCCGAGCGGGCCGACGCCCGGACACTGGCGGCGGCGCCCCGGACCCTGCGGATCGCGCTGGCCTCGGCGGCGTGCGGCGGCGTGTTCCTGATGGCCACATGGGCGGCGTTGTACTGGCTGGCGACCACCGGGCGGATCGCGCTGGCGATCGCCGCCACCGCGGTTTTCGCCGTTCAGACCATCCTGGGCGCGCTCACCCAGGTTGTCCGCAGCGCTGCTGCCGTCTTCCACACCAGCCTCTACCTTGGCGACATGGCCGACTTCATCGACGAGGCGGGGCAAAAAGCCCCGCACCGGGGTGAGTTGGCGGTGCAGGCACCGATCCACGAGGTCCGGGTGGAAGACGCCGTCTACCGCTACCCGGGCAAGGACAAGCCGGCCGTCGCCGGGGTCTCACTGACCCTGCGGCGCGGACAGATCCTCGCGCTCGTCGGGGTCAACGGCTCCGGCAAGACCACACTCACCCGTCTGCTCGCGGCGATCCTCGTGGCCGACGAGGGCAAGGTCACCTGGAACGGCACCGATCTCGCCCAGGTGGACCCGGAGACCGTCTGGGCCGCAACCGGGCTCGTTCCGCAATACTTCGCGCAATGGCCGCTGCGGCTGCGTGAGAACGTCACCCTCGGGCAGCCCCGCACCGGCAATGACGAACCGGTGTGGGACGCGATCGACGCCGTGGGCCTGCGCGAGGCGGTCGAGGACCTGCCCGACGGACTCGACACCCTGCTGGCCCGGGAGATCTTCAGCGGCGTGGAGCTGTCCGGCGGGCAGTGGCAGCGCGTCGCGTGCGCGCGTGGCCTGTACCGGCTCCCGGAACTTCTGATCGTGGACGAGCCCACCTCCCAGGTCGATCCGGCTGGCGAGCATCAGATTTTCCAGACGCTCAAGGCGCTGGCCGAGGACCGCATCACGATCGTGGTGACCCACCGGCTGGAGAACACCAAGATCGCTGACCAGGTCATCGTGATACAGGAGGGCCGGATAACCGAAGAGGGAACCTACGAGGAACTTGCCGCCGAGGGCGGGGAGTTCGCTCGGCTCCTTGCGCTCTCCCAGGACCGGTGACCCACTGCTGCCGCACCTCCCGGTGCGGGGGGCCCGGGGCCGCGGGGGGGGGGGGGCCCCGCGTGCCCCACGACGAAGGGAACCCCGGGGGCGCACTCGACCGCCCGC
>NZ_JBEYXP010000042.1:0-112155 GCF_040704615.1 Streptomyces sp. NPDC046862
AGGTGCCCTATTTCTTACAACCCCCCGCGCCCATTAAAACCTCTGGGGGCCGCCCTCTCACGAGGGCGGCCCCCAGTGCTTTTTGGGACAGGTGTACGATCACGGTCTTCATGTTGTGTCGAGGTAAATGTCGCCTGATGTTCGGCGGACCTTCGACATCTCAACTCTTGACGCTCAGGGGGGACTTGAGTGAGTACACGTATGTCCGGCAGTGGTCGTCACAGACGCCGGATACGGATCGGGCTGCCCGTGGGGGCGGCCGCGGTCGCGGCGGCTGTCGCGGGGGCGCTGTTCGTGTCGTCCGCGAACGCGGCCACGCCGCTGCCGACGCCGACCGCCAAGCCGAGCACCAGCGCGCCGTCGCTCGACGAGCTCACCGAGCGCGTCGCGGGGGCGGTCGCCAGTGACGACACCGCCGGAGAGACGGCGAAGAGGAAGTCACTCAGTGCCAGTACGGGCACGTCGAGCGGCTCCGCCTCGTCGATCGACCCGAAGATCATCGGTGGTTCCGAGACCACCATCACCACGGCGCCGTGGATGGCGCAGCTCTGGTACTACGACGACAGCCAGGACCTCGGCTTCTTCTGCGGCGGTGCCGTGATCGCGCCGACGAAGATCCTCACCGCCGCGCACTGCGTCGACGGGTATGACTGGAAGCAGTACGGCGCCGTCATCACCGGTACCTCGCAGCTGCCCGACGACGCGGGCGAGACCAACGGCACCGTCTCCGGCGTCTGGCGCCAGTGGGACCACCCGTCGTACAACGCGGACACGATCGACAACGACATCGCGGTCCTCACGCTGCCCAACCCCATCAAGGCCACGCCCATCAGGATGACGACGTCCGGCGACACGGCGTCGTACGCGGAGGGCACCAGCGCCAAGGTGTACGGATGGGGCCGCACCAGCTCCACCAGCAGCGACATCTCCCAGACGCTGAAGACGGCGACGCTGCCCATCCAGACCGACGCCACCTGCGCGAGCGAATACCCCGACTGGTTCATCAAGGGCCACATGGTGTGCGCGGGCGAGCCCGCCAGCGGCAGCGACGAGGGCACCACCTCCGCCTGCAACGGCGACTCCGGCGGTCCGCTCGTCGTCAACAACCGCATCGTGGGCGTCGTCTCCTGGGGCGTCGAGGACTGCGTGGAGAAGGGCGCCTACAGCGTCTTCAGCAAGGTCAGCACGTACGTCGGCGCGGCCTACCCGCGCGTCGACGACACCGACCTCAGCGGTGACGGCAAGGCCGACCTGTTCCTGCGCAAGGACTCCACCAACGTCGGCTACGAGAAGGACTCCAAGGGCACCTCGTTCGCCACGCGAGAGTCGTGGGGTTCCTGGGCCGGCGTCAACGTCGTCCTGCAGACCGACCTGAACCGGGACGGCTACCAGGACTTCGTGATCCGCCGCAGCTCCGACGGCGACGTCTTCTGGATGCACTACGTGCCCTCGACCCAGAGCTGGGCCAACAAGCAGATCTTCGACAACTGGAAGAGCCGGACCCGGATCGTCGCCCCGGGTGACGTCACCGGAGACGCCCTGCCCGACCTGCTGTCGGTCGACTCCAGCGGCTACCTGTGGATCTACCCGGGCAAGGGCAACGGCTCCTTCTCGTCCCGCGTCAAGGTCGGCTCCGGCTGGAACCAGTACAACTCGGTCCGCGGCCACGGCGACTTCACCGGCGACGGCAAGGCCGACCTGATCGTCCGCAAGAGCAGCACCTCGGACATCTACCTCTACAAGGGCACCGGCAAGGCCGGCACCGGCGCGTTCTCCAGCCGGATCAAGGTCCGCAACTGGACCAGCTACAACGCCTTCGACGCGGTCGGTGACGTGACCGGCGACGGCAAGGCCGACTTCCTGGCCCGTACGAGGGGCGGCACGCTCTATCTGTACAAGGGCACCGGAAAGGCCACCAGCGAGATCTTTGCCACAAGGATCTCGGTAGGCACCGGTTACGACCAGTACGACCTCTTCGGCTGAAACCGCAGGTGAGCCCGCGCTCACCGGAGCGGCCGATCACGCACTGTGCCCATCGCGTCCACGCGATGGGCACAATGCCGTGTGCAACCCTTTTTCCCGATCTGCCGTCTGACCGTACGGAGTGGCCACCGGAGCGCTACTGGCCACGGTCGGCCGGACCTGCGTCTGAACAGCAGGGGGTAACCGACCCGCAAGAGGACAGAGGAGCACATGTCTGCCGAGAGCACGCCGGAACCAGCCACACCAGGGAGCGCCGGCATCACGGGCCCGCGCCACCGCGCCGCCAGGGGCCGCCGCCGCAAGCCCAGGAGCAGGGGCAGCAGGGTGCTCCGGGTCACCTCCTGGGCCGCCGCGGGCATCGTCGTACTCGGCGGCACCGGCTTCGGCTACCTGTACTTCAAGCTCAACGGCAACATCAAGAGCGTCGACATCAACCAGGCCCTCGGCACCGACCGGCCCCAGAACGTCGACAACGGCTCGCAGGACATCCTCGTCCTCGGCTCCGACACCCGCGCCGGCAGCAACAAGAAGCTGGGCGGCGGCGTCGACGACGGCAGCGCCCGCTCCGACACGGCGATGATCGTGCACATATACGAGGGCCACAAGCGGGCCAGCGTGGTCTCCATCCCCCGCGACACCCTCGTCGAGCGCCCCGCGTGCACCGACAGCAAGGGCAGGACGTACCCCGCCGCCCGGAGCGTGATGTTCAACTCCGCGTACTCCACCGGCGGCGCGGCCTGCGCGGTGAAGACCGTCGAGTCGATCACCGGCATCCGCATGGACCACTACCTCGAGGTCGACTTCGCCGGCTTCCAGAAGCTCATCGACGAGCTCGGCGGGGTCGGGATCACCACGACCAAGAACATCGAGGACCCCGACAGCCACCTGAACCTGAAGGCCGGCACGCACACCCTGAACGGCAAGCAGGCCCTCGGCCTCGTGCGCACCCGGCACGGCGTCGGCGACGGCTCCGACCTCGGCCGCATCCAGCTCCAGCAGGCGTTCATCAAGGCCCTGGTCAACCAGGTCAAGGAGCTCGGCATCCTGACCAGCCCGAAGAAGCTGTACGACCTCGCCGACACGGCCACCAAGACGGTGACCACCGACTCCCAGCTCGGCTCCGTCGCGGACCTCGCGTCCTTCGCGAGCGGCCTCAAGGGCATCAGCGCGTCCCACATGACCATGGTCACGATGCCCGTCCAGTACGACCCCGCGGACCCCAACCGCGTCCTGCTGGCCAAGACCAAGGCCGACCTCGTCTGGAAGGCCCTCAAGGCCGACAAGCCGATCCCCAAGTCAGCCACGAAGGGCACGGCCCAGGGCGAGGCGAAGGGCGTGGTGGAGTCGTCCTGAGGGCACGCGCCCCGTAAGGGGCGCGGGGCTGTGTCGATGTGCGGCTCCTCCCCCACTCTCGGCTTCGCTCGAGCGGGGGGACCCCCATCGTGGGCGCGACCAGCCACAACGAACCCGCACCCGCCCATGGCGATCACCCCCCACCCCCTCCCTCGAACCCCTCTCCCACCCCCAGGGAATACTCAACCGCAACCCCCGGTTTGGGAGGATGGCACCAGTCCTGGCAGACTGGACCGTCGGCCCCGGTTCACGTTCCCGCACCCCGCGGCAGCGACCCGGCGCCCTCCCGAAACTAGGAGACCCCCTTGAAGCGCGACATCCACCCCGAGTACGTCGAGACCCAGGTCAGCTGCACCTGCGGCGCGTCGTTCACCACCCGTAGCACGATCACCGGCGGCGCCATCCGTGCCGACGTCTGCTCCGAGTGCCACCCGTTCTACACGGGCAAGCAGAAGATCCTCGACACCGGTGGCCGCGTGGCCCGCTTCGAGGCCCGCTTCGGCAAGGCTGCCGCTGCCAAGAAGTAGCGAGCCTCTAGGGCCTGATCCGTCGGACAGGCCCTGGCGCCGGTCCTTGGTGACCCCCGTCCGGGGGTTCCGGGACCGGCGTTTTGCGGTAACAGCAGCCCACCCATTCGTCGTACGCATGTCCCCGGGCTCATCATTGGGAGTGGGGACAGTTCAGGGAGCCGGAGATGTTCGAGGCGGTCGAGGAACTGGTCGGTGAGCACGCCGACCTGGAGAAAAAGCTCGCCGATCCGTCGGTCCACGCGGACCAGGCCAACGCACGCAGGCTGAACAAGCGTTACGCCGAGCTGAGCCCGATCGTCGCCACGTACCGCTTCTGGAAGGCGAACGGCGAGGACATCGAGACCGCGCGTGAACTCGCCGCCGACGACCCGGACTTCGCCGCCGAGGTCAAGGAGCTGGAGAAGCTGCGCGAGGAGTTGACGGAGAAGCTGCGCTTCCTGCTCATCCCGCGCGACCCCAGCGACGACAAGGACGTGATCCTCGAGATCAAGGCGGGCGCGGGCGGCGACGAGTCGGCCCTGTTCGCCGGTGACCTGCTGCGCATGTACCTGCGGTACGCCGAGCGCGTCGGCTGGAAGACCGAGATCATCGACGCCACCGAGTCCGAACTCGGCGGCTACAAGGACGTCCAGGTCGCCGTGAAGACCAAGGGCGGCCAGAGCCCCGAGCCCGGGCAGGGCGTGTGGGCGCGGCTGAAGTACGAGGGCGGCGTGCACCGTGTGCAGCGGGTGCCCGCGACCGAGTCCCAGGGCCGTATCCACACCTCCGCGGCCGGTGTGCTGGTCACGCCCGAGGCCGAGGAGATCGACGTCGAGATCAACCCGAACGACCTTCGGATCGACGTCTACCGGTCCTCAGGGCCCGG
Source organism: Streptomyces sp. NPDC046862 (assembly GCF_040704615.1). Lineage (NCBI taxonomy): Bacteria > Bacillati > Actinomycetota > Actinomycetes > Kitasatosporales > Streptomycetaceae > Streptomyces > Streptomyces sp. NPDC046862. The sequence goes on from NZ_JBEYXP010000042.1 coordinate 4,732, forward strand.
CGGGCAGTCCGTCAACACGACCGACTCCGCGGTGCGCATCACGCACCTTCCCACCGGAGTCGTCGCCTCCTGCCAGAACGAGAAGAGCCAGCTGCAGAACAAGGAGCAGGCGATGCGTATCCTGCGCTCCAGGCTGCTCGCGGCGGCGCAGGAGGAGGCGGAGAGGGAGGCAGCCGACGCCCGCCGCAGCCAGGTCCGCACCGTCGACCGCTCCGAGAAGATCCGCACGTACAACTTCCCGGAGAACCGCCTCTCGGACCACCGTGTCGGCTTCAAGGCGTACAACCTGGACCAGGTGCTGGACGGCGAGCTCGACGCGGTGATCCAGGCGTGCGTGGACGCGGACTCCGCCGCGAAGCTGGCAGCCGCGTAAGGCACGTACGAGTACCAGACGGAGGACTTGCGTGAACCTGCTGCTCGCAGAGGTGGCCCAGGCCACCCAGCGGCTGGCCGACGCCGGCGTGCCCTCGCCGCGCAACGACGCGGAGGAGCTCGCCTCGTTCGTGCACGGCGTGAAGCGGGGCGAGTTGCACTCCGTGAAGGACTCGGACTTCGACGCCCGCTACTGGGAGGTCATCGCGCGCCGTGAGCAGCGCGAGCCGCTCCAGCACATCACCGGGCGGGCCTTCTTCCGGTACCTGGAACTCCAGGTCGGGCCAGGGGTGTTCGTGCCGCGCCCAGAGACCGAGTCCGTGGTCGGCTGGGCGATAGACGCCGTACGGGCCATGGACGTCGTCGAGCCGTGCATCGTCGATCTGTGCACCGGCTCCGGCGCCATCGCGCTCGCGCTCGCCCAGGAGGTGCCGCGGTCCCGGGTGCACGCCGTGGAGCTGTCCGAGGACGCCCTCGTGTGGACCCGGAAGAACATGGACGGCTCCAGGGTCGACCTGCGTCAGGGGAACGCCCTGGAGGCCTTCCCCGACCTCGACGGCCAGGTCGACCTGGTCGTCTCCAACCCTCCGTACATCCCGCTGACGGAATGGGAGTACGTCGCTCCCGAGGCGCGGGACTACGATCCGCAGCTCGCTCTCTTCTCGGGCGAGGACGGCCTGGACCTGATCCGGGGCATCGAGCGCACCGCACACCGGCTCCTGCGTCCCGGCGGTGTCGTCGTGATCGAGCACGCGGACACGCAGGGCGGCCAGGTGCCGTGGATCTTCGCCGAGGAGCGGGGCTGGGCCGACGCGGCCGATCACCCCGACCTCAACAACCGGCCGCGCTTCGCGACCGCCCGCAAGGCGCTGCCGTGAGCACGCCACAGACTTCCACCCAGCAGTATGTGTACGAGGAGGCCCGCTAGATGGCACGGCGATACGACACCAACGACGCGACCGACCGCGCGACGGGTCTGCGTGAGGCCGGGTCCGCGGTTCGCCGCGGCGAGCTGGTGGTCCTCCCGACCGACACCGTGTACGGCGTGGGCGCCGACGCGTTCTCCTCCGAGGCCGTGGCCGATCTGCTGGAGGCCAAGGGTCGCGGCCGCAACATGCCCACGCCCGTCCTCATCGGCTCCCCGAACACGCTGCACGGCCTCGTCACGGACTTCTCCGAGATGGCCTGGGAGCTCGTCGACGCCTTCTGGCCCGGCGCGCTCACGCTCGTCACCAAGCACCAGCCGTCGCTCCAGTGGGACCTCGGGGACACCCGTGGCACGGTCGCCGTGCGCATGCCACTGCACCCGGTCGCGATCGAGCTGCTGACCGAGGTCGGCCCCATGGCGGTGTCCTCGGCGAACCTGACCGGGCATCCGGCGCCGGAGGACTGTGACGCCGCCCAGGAGATGCTCGGCGACTCCATCTCCGTCTACCTCGACGGCGGCCCGACCCCGGGCAACGTGCCCTCCTCGATCGTCGACGTCACGGGCAAGGTGCCGGTGCTGCTGCGCGCGGGTGCCCTGTCGGCCGACGAGCTGCGCAAGGTGGTACCCGACCTCGAGGTGGCGAATTGACGTCCCCTGACGCGGGGCGTGGCATAGGGAACGGGGAAGAGACGAGGACCTTCACAGGGCTTCCGCGTGACACCTTCCGCATCCTCCACGTCAGCACCGGCAACGTGTGCCGCTCGCCGATCACCGAGCGGCTGACCCGCCATGCCGTGGCGGACCGGCTCGGCGACCCGCTGTGGGGCGGCCTCGTCGTCGAGAGCGCCGGTACCTGGGGTCACGAGGGTGCGCCCATGGAGACCAACGCCGAGGCGGTCCTCGCGGACTTCGGCGCGGACGCCTCCGGCTTCCTCGGCCGGGAGCTGCTGGACGAGCACGTCATCATGGCCGACCTGGTCCTGACCGCGACCCGGGACCACCGCGCCCAGGTCATCTCCATGGGCCACTCGGCGGGCCTGCGCACCTTCACCCTGAAGGAGTTCACCCGCCTCGTCCGAGCGATCGACCCCGCCACCCTGCCTCCGCTGGAGGAGGGCCTGGTCGCGCGTGCGCGGGCGCTGGTGCGTGCTGCGGCGGCTCTACGCGGGTGGCTTCTGGCTCCGACGGCGGAGGCGGACGAGGTGTACGACCCGTACGGGGCGCCGCTGCCGTTCTTCCGTTCGGTGGGGGACGAGATACACCAGGCACTGGACCCGGTGGTGACGGCGCTGACCGGGGTGCCGGCGCGGGCCTGAGGGCGGTGCGCCGACGGACGGAGTCCGGCGCAGCGGCTCGAAGCCTGGGAGGCCCGCCAGGGCCGAGCAGTGCGAGAGGCGCGTCGAGGAGAGGTCGGCGCTGACGGGGGTGCCCGCGCGGGCCTGAGGGCTTGTGGCGCGCCAGGGCGCGGCCCGGTTGGACGCGACGCCGGGCACCTCGTGGGGCGCGGTCCTACATTGGTCCTAGCGAACCCACCGACACCCGGAGCCCACCATGTCGGTCACACCCACGCTCGAAGCGGACCTCCTGCGCCGGCAGGACCCGGAACTCGCCGAGATCCTGACCGGTGAGCTGGCCCGGCAGTCGACGACGCTGCAGCTCATCGCCGCCGAGAACTTCACCTCGCCGGCCGTGCTCGCGGCACTCGGGTCGCCGCTCGCCAACAAGTACGCGGAGGGGTATCCGGGGGCGCGACACCACGGCGGGTGCGAGATCGTCGACGTGGCCGAGCGGATCGCCGTCGAGCGGGCGATGTCGCTGTTCGGCGCAGAGCACGCCAATGTGCAGTCGCACTCGGGCTCCTCGGCCGTCCTCGCCGCGTACGCGGCGCTGCTGCGGCCAGGGGACACCGTGCTCGCCATGGGCCTGCCCTTCGGAGGGCATCTGACGCACGGCTCGCCCGCCAACTTCTCCGGGCGCTGGTTCGACTTCGTCGGGTACGGCGTCGAGGCCGAGTCGGGGCTCGTCGACCACGAGCAGGTGCGCACCCTGGCCCTTACCCACCGCCCCAAGGCCGTCGTGTGCGGGTCCATCTCCTATCCGCGCCACATCGACTACGCCTTCTTCCGCGAGATCGCCGACGAGGTCGGGGCCTATCTGATCGCCGACGCCGCCCACCCCATGGGGCTCGTCGCCGGGGGCGCGGCGCCCTCCCCGGTGCCGTACGCCGACGTCGTCTGCGCCACCACGCACAAGGTGCTGCGCGGCCCGCGCGGCGGCATGATCCTGTGTGGGAGCGAGCTCGCGGAGCGCGTCGACCGGGCGGTCTTCCCGTTCACGCAGGGCGGCGCCCAGATGCACACCATCGCCGCCAAGGCCGTCGCGTTCGGCGAGGCGGCAACACCGGCTTTCGCGGCGTACGCCCATCAGGTGGTCGCCAACGCCAGGGTGCTCGCCCACGTGCTGGCCGGCGAGGGGCTCGTCGTCACCACCGGCGGTACCGACACCCACATGGTGGTCGCCGATCCCGCGCCGCTCGGCCTCGACGGACACACCGCGCGCGGGCGGCTGGCCGCGGCCGGTATGGTCCTCGACACCTGCGCCCTGCCGCACGGCGACGCCCGCGGGCTGCGGCTCGGCACGGCGGCACTGACCACACAGGGCATGGGCGAGGCGGAGATGGCCCGGATCGCCGTCCTGTTCGCGGAGGTGCTGCGCGAGGACGTCGACGGCAGGCGGGCGCGTGAAGAAGTACGGGAGCTGACCGGGAGATTTCCGCCCTACCCGCGGTGACGGAATGCCGGAAGCGGAACGGTATGCCCCGGAAGATCCCCGCCGTATACCGGCCGAGGTGGGGTAGGCGCATCACCGTACACAGCCACACGTGCAACCATCGTCGCTACCCGGAAGTCCCCAACCATATGCGCTCATCGCTAGGGTGTGGGGCTGAGATGGCCAGCGAGACCTGTGGGGAAGCCTGTGCGTGAATACCTGCTGACACTCTGCATCACGGCCGCGGTGACGTACCTGCTGACAGGGCCGGTACGGAAGTTCGCGATCGTGGCGGGTGCCATGCCGGAGATCCGTGCGCGCGACGTCCACCGTGAACCCACGCCCCGCCTCGGCGGCATCGCCATGTTCTTCGGGCTGTGCGCGGGCCTGCTGGTCGCCGACCACCTGACCAACCTCAGCGAGGTCTTCGCCAACTCGAACGAACCGCGCGCCCTGCTCTCCGGCGCCGCGCTGATCTGGCTCATCGGTGTCCTGGACGACAAGTTCGAGATCGACGCGCTGATCAAGCTGGGCGGTCAGATGATCGCCGCGGGCGTCATGGTCATGCAGGGTCTGACGATCCTGTGGCTGCCCATCCCCGGCGTCGGCAACGTGGCGCTGACCCAGTGGCAGGGCACCCTGCTCACCGTGGCCCTCGTCGTCATCACCATCAACGCGGTCAACTTCGTGGACGGCCTCGACGGTCTCGCCTCGGGCATGGTGTGCATCGCGGCGTGCGCGTTCTTCATGTACGCGTACCGCATCTGGTACAGCTACGGCATCGAGGCCGCCGCCCCCGCCACCCTCTTCGCGGCCATCCTCATGGGCATGTGCCTGGGCTTCCTGCCGCACAACATGCACCCGGCGCGGATCTTCATGGGTGACTCCGGCTCGATGCTCATCGGGCTCGTCCTGGCCGCGGGCGCCATCTCCGTCACCGGCCAGATCGACCCGGACGCCATGAACCTGTTCTCGGGTTCCGAGCGCAACACGGTCCACCAGACCGTTCCCGTCTACATCCCGCTGCTGCTGCCGCTGACGATCATCGCGATCCCCGCCGCCGACCTGGTGCTGGCGATCGTGCGCCGCACCTGGCGCGGCCAGTCCCCGTTCGCCGCCGACCGCGGCCACCTGCACCACCGCCTGCTGGAGATCGGCCACTCGCACAGCCGGGCCGTGCTGATCATGTACTTCTGGTCCGCGCTGATCGCCTTCGGCGCGCTGGCGTACTCGGTGAACTCGGCCTCGATGTGGATCGTCCTCGGCGTCGTCGCGCTCAGCTTCGTCGGTCTTGTGCTGCTCCTGCTGCCCCGCTTCACGCCGCGCGCCCCGCGCTGGGCCGAGGCCTTCGTGCCCCCGCGGTACCGCCGCCGGCGCGCTCACGAGGCCGTCGCGGTCGCCCCGGCCGCGTCGAGCGCCGCGTACGGGACGACGGACACGGACGTGGACTCCGACGTGGAGGAGCCCGCCGGCTCTCGCACCCCGGTGGCCGCGGGAGCCTCACGCGTCAACGGCGCTACCGCGCTCGGCGCCCGTTCGCGTCTCCTGGACGGGCGCAAGGCTGAAACCTCGCGCTGACCCGAAGGTAAGAATCTGACTAACTCTTGACTCGCTGTTCAAGACGCAAACCAGGCTTATACCAGACAAAAGGGTGCGGTTTTTGCGCAGAAGTGCAGGTTCACCCTCATGTGTGACAGCTGGCACACCAACCAGGTAAAGACCTCATCAAATAGTTTGTGATACGGTTCACGAGAACCCGGGATAGAGCCGAAGGGCCGCAATGCGACGGTCCGACGGCGGGGAATTCTCCCTCTCGCCCCGGGACTACGCTCGTCCATGACGACACCCTGCCCCCGTTTACTGAGCGGAGTTGCCGCCATGCCGTCCAATGACGCCCGGAATCTTCTGCAGACCGCTGTACCCACAGCGGCTGCCGGTGTGCTCGCGGTCGCTGTCAGTGGCGCGGTGGCCGGAGGCAAGGGCGCGATCGGCGCGGCCGTCGGCGCCCTGCTCGCCATCCTGTTCATGGGGATCGGCCTGTACGTGCTCCAGTGGACGGCAAAAACGCTCCCGCAGCTCTTCCAGGCGATGGGCCTGATGCTCTACGTCGCCCAGCTCCTGCTGCTCCTGATCTTCGTGGCCCTCTTCAAGGACACCTCCCTCTTCAACCCCAAGGCGTTCGCGGTCTCGCTCGTCGTCGCGACCGTCGTGTGGATGGCCGCCCAGGCCCGTGCGCACATGAAGGCCAAGATCTTCTACGTGGATCCGGCCTCGGAGAAGAGCGAGAAGCCCGAGAAGACGGGGTCCTCGTCGTGAGGGGTAGGGGCGGAATAAAGGGATGCGAGATCTCCTGCTATCGTCCGGTGCCAACTGCGGCATCGCGGGCGCGGGCATCTGAGCTGACGCCTGCTCAATCGCGAGGCTTGATGCCCCCCAGCCGCCCCCACATCCGAAACACCAGTCCGGTGCCGACCCGCGGCTGCGCGCCGCGCCGAGACAACGAGGTTGCCGTACCCATGCGTCATGCCGAAGGAGCCCGCGGTGAGTGCTGACCAGACCCAGCTCGCCTTCGAGTGGAACTGTCGGATCATGTCCGACAACGGCTGTGGCTTCCCGGCGCCGGGCCTGCACTCGTTCCTCTTCAAGCCGATGGCCACGATCGGCGGGTTCGAGTTCAACAAGGTGATGCTGCTCGCGATCATCACCACCCTCCTGGTCGTCACCTTCTTCACCCTCGCCTTCGGCAAGGCGAAGGTGGTGCCGGGCAAGCTGCAGATGGTCGGCGAGGCCGGCTACGACTTCGTACGCCGCGGCATCGTCTACGAGACCCTCGGCAAGAAGGAGGGCGAGAAGTACGTCCCCCTGATGGTCTCGCTGTTCTTCTTCATCTGGATCATGAACATCTGGTCCGTGATCCCGCTGGCCCAGTTCCCGGTGTCGTCGGTCATCGCCTTCCCCGCGGTCCTGGCCGTCATCGTCTACATCACCTGGGTCTCGCTGACCTTCAAGCGGCACGGTTTCGTCGGCTTCTTCAAGAACGTCACCGGCTACGACAAGGAACTCGGCGGGGTCCTCCCGCTGGTCATGGTCATCGAGTTCTTCTCGAACCTGCTGGTCCGGCCCTTCACCCACGCCGTGCGACTCTTCGCCAACATGTTCGCCGGTCACCTGATGCTGGTGATGTTCACCGTCGCGTCCTGGTACCTGCTGAACAGCTGGATGATCCCGGCCGCCGGTGTCTCCTTCGTGATGACCATCGTCATGATCGGCTTCGAGCTTTTCGTGCAGGCTGTCCAGGCGTACGTCTTCGTGCTCCTCTCCTGCACGTACATCCAGGGTGCTCTCGCCGAGCACCACTGAGCCCCGCCCCACCCACCCCTGATCGTCCGGTGGCCAACTCCCACCGGTCCGTAAAGAGAAGGAAGAATCAGCATGGCTGCCACTGAGACCCTCGCCGCCGTCTCCGGTTCGCTCGGCTCCATCGGCTACGGCCTCTCGGCTATCGGCCCCGGCGTCGGCGTCGGCATCATCTTCGGTAACGGCACCCAGGCCCTGGCCCGTCAGCCCGAGGCCGCTGGTCTGATCCGTGCCAACCAGATCCTCGGCTTCGCGTTCTGTGAGGCGCTCGCCCTCATCGGCATCGTTATGCCGTTCGTGTTCGGTCAGTAAGACACCCCTTACCCCGACACGTATTCGACGAAAGGCACTGATGTGATCGCCAACCTGGTACAGCTGGCGGCCGAGGAGGAGCAGAACCCGCTCCTGCCTCCGGGCCCCGAGCTGCTCGTCGGCACCATCGCCTTCGCCATCGTGTTCTTCTTCTTCTGGAAGAAGCTGCTCCCGAACATCAACAAGGTTCTGGACGAGCGCCGCGCGGCGATCGAAGGCGGTATCGAAGAGGCCGACGCCATGAAGGTCGAGGCCCAGAGCGTGCTCGAGCAGTACAAGGCTCAGCTCGCCGAGGCCCGGCACGAGGCCGCGCGTCTGCGCCAGGAGGCGCAGGAGCAGGGTGCCACGCTCATCGCCGAGATGCGGGCGGAGGGTCAGCGGCAGCGTGAGGAGATCATCGCCGCGGGCCACTCCCAGATCGAGGCCGACCGCAAGGCCGCCGCGTCCTCGCTGCGTCAGGACGTCGGCAAGCTCGCCACCGACCTGGCCGGCAAGCTCGTCGGCGAGTCCCTCGAGGACCACGCCCGGCAGAGCCGCGTGATCGACCGCTTCCTCGACGAGCTCGAGGAGAAGGCCGAGGCCGCGCGATGAACGGAGCGAGCCGCGAGGCCCTGGCAGCCGCACGTGAGCGTCTCGACGCGCTGACGGACTCCACGTCCGTGGACGCGGCGCAGCTCGCCGGCGAGCTGGCCGCCGTCACCGCGCTGCTCGACCGCGAGGTCAGCTTGCGTCGGGTCCTCACCGACCCGGCGCAGGCCGCTGACGCCAAGGCCGAACTGGCCGGACGCATCTTCGGAGGTCAGGTCGGCGGCACCACCGCCGACCTGGTGGCCGGCATGGTGCGCTCCCGCTGGTCGCAGTCGCGCGACCTGGTGGACGCGCTGGAGGGGCTGGCCGACACGGCCGACCTCACCGCGGCCCAGAAGGCGGGCGCGCTCGACGACGTCGAGGACGAGCTGTTCCGGTTCGGCCGGATCGTCTCCTCGAACACCGAGCTGCGGTCCGCCCTGACCGACCGTGCCGCGAGCGTCCCGGCCAAGAGCGAGCTGCTGAGCAGCCTGCTCGGCGGCCGCGCCAACGTGGCGACCGAGCGTCTGGTGACGCGCCTTGTGACCGCGCCGCGTGGACGTAGCCTGGAGGCGGGACTCGAGTCCCTGTCCGAGCTCGCCGCCGAGCGTCGGGACCGGCTGGTGGCCACCGTCACCTCGGCGGTTCCGTTGAGCGACCGGCAGAAGCAGCGCCTGGGCGCCGCCCTCGCGAAGCTCTACGGCCGTCGGATGCACCTCAACATCGACGTCGACCCCGAGGTCGTCGGCGGGATCCGGGTGCAGGTCGGCGACGAGGTCATCAACGGCTCGATCGCGGACCGACTCGAGGACGCCGGCCGCCGCATGGCGAGCTAGCGGCACCGCGGCAACTGAACACGCAAGTCGTCCTTACGGCCCTGGTTGGGCCGTGCAGAAGAATCCTGGGGGTCGCCCCCAGACCCCCAAAGTGAAACTTCGGGCCCAACAAGGAGAGCAGGGAACCCAGATGGCGGAGCTCACGATCCGGCCGGAGGAGATCCGGGACGCGCTGGAGAACTTCGTCCAGTCGTACAAGCCGGACGCGGCCTCGCGCGAGGAGGTCGGTACGGTCACCCTTGCCGGCGACGGCATCGCGAAGGTCGAGGGCCTTCCCTCGGCCATGGCCAACGAACTGCTGAAGTTCGAGGACGGCACCCTCGGCCTCGCGCTGAACCTGGAAGAGCGCGAGATCGGCGCCATCGTCCTCGGTGAGTTCAGCGGCATCGAGGAGGGTCAGCCGGTCACCCGTACCGGCGAGGTCCTGTCCGTGCCCGTCGGTGACGGCTACCTCGGCCGTGTCGTCGACCCGCTCGGCCAGGCCATCGACGGCCTCGGCGAGATCGAGACCACCGGCCGCCGCGCCCTGGAGCTGCAGGCCCCCACGGTCATGCAGCGCAAGTCGGTGCACGAGCCGATGGAGACCGGCTACAAGGCCGTCGACGCGATGACCCCGATCGGCCGTGGCCAGCGTCAGCTGATCATCGGCGACCGCCAGACCGGCAAGACCGCCCTGGCCGTCGACACGATCATCAACCAGCGCGACAACTGGCGCTCCGGTGACGTGAACAAGCAGGTCCGCTGCGTCTACGTCGCCATCGGCCAGAAGGGCTCGACCATCGCCTCCGTGCGTGGTGCCCTCGAAGAGGCCGGCGCGCTGGAGTACACGACCATCGTCGCCGCCCCGGCGTCCGACCCGGCCGGCTTCAAGTACCTGGCGCCGTACACCGGTTCGGCCATCGGCCAGCAGTGGATGTACGAGGGCAAGCACGTCCTCATCATCTTCGACGACCTCTCGAAGCAGGCCGACGCCTACCGCGCCGTGTCCCTGCTGCTGCGCCGCCCGCCGGGCCGCGAGGCCTACCCGGGTGACGTCTTCTACCTGCACTCCCGGCTGCTGGAGCGCTGCGCGAAGCTCTCCGACGACATGGGCAAGGGCTCGATGACGGGTCTGCCGATCGTCGAGACCAAGGCCAACGACGTCTCGGCGTTCATCCCGACCAACGTCATCTCCATCACCGACGGCCAGTGCTTCCTGGAGTCGGACCTGTTCAACGCCGGTCAGCGTCCCGCGCTGAACGTCGGTATCTCCGTCTCCCGAGTCGGTGGTTCCGCCCAGCACAAGGCGATGAAGCAGGTCTCCGGGCGTCTGCGCGTGGACCTCGCCCAGTTCCGTGAGCTGGAGGCGTTCGCCGCCTTCGGTTCCGACCTGGACGCCGCGTCGAAGTCGCAGCTGGAGCGCGGTCAGCGCATGGTCGAGCTGCTGAAGCAGAACCAGTACGAGCCGATGGCCACCGAGGACCAGGTCGTCTCCGTGTGGGCCGGCACCACCGGCAAGATGGACGAGGTGCCGGTCGCCGACATCCGCCGCTTCGAGAAGGAGCTCCTCGAGTTCCTGCACCGCAAGGAGCAGGGCCTCATGACCTCCATCAAGGAGGGCGGCAAGATGTCGGACGACACCCTCACCGCTGTCGCCGACGCCATCGTCGAGTTCAAGAAGCAGTTCGAGACCTCGGACGGCAAGCTTCTCGGCGAGGACGCCCCGGCCTCCGCCAAGTGACGTAAGGAAGGGACCTGACTCATGGGAGCCCAGCTCCGGGTCTACAAGCGTCGCATCCGATCCGTCACCGCGACCAAGAAGATCACCAAGGCGATGGAGATGATCGCCGCCTCGCGCGTCGTCAAGGCGCAGCGCAAGGTGGCGGCCTCCACGCCGTACGCGCAGGAACTGACCCGCGCGGTCACGGCGGTCGGCACCGGTTCGAACACCAAGCACCCGCTGACCACCCAGGCCGAGACGGTCACCCGGTCCGCGGTGCTGCTCCTGACGAGCGACCGCGGTCTCGCCGGCGCGTTCAACTCCAATGCCATCAAGGCGGCGGAGCAGCTGACGGCGCGCCTGGAGGCCGAGGGCAAGCAGGTCGACGTGTACATCGTCGGCCGGCGCGGTGTGGCCCACTACAACTTCCGTGAGCGCAAGATCGCGGAACAGTGGATCGGCTTCACCGACGAGCCCAGCTACGCGGACGCCAAGAAGGTCGCGGCGCCCCTGATCGAGGCCATCGAGCAGGAGACGGCGGACGGCGGCGTGGACGAACTCCACATCGTCTACACCGAGTTCGTCTCGATGATGACGCAGAACGCGGTCGATGCCCGACTGCTTCCGCTCAGCCTCGAAGAGGTCGCCGAGGAGTCGCCCACCAAGGGCGAGATCCTGCCGCTGTACGACTTCGAGCCGTCGGCGGAGGACGTCCTCGACGCCCTGCTGCCGCGCTACGTCGAGAGCCGCATCTACAACGCACTGCTCCAGTCGGCCGCTTCCAAGCACGCCGCCACCCGCCGTGCGATGAAGTCGGCCACTGACAACGCGGGCGAGCTGATCAACACGCTCTCCCGTCTTGCCAACGCGGCCCGCCAGGCCGAAATCACCCAGGAAATCAGCGAGATCGTCGGAGGCTCCGCAGCCCTGGCCGACGCGACCGCGGGGAGTGACCGCTAATGACCACCACTGTTGAGACGGCCACGGCTACGGGCCGCGTCGCCCGGGTCATCGGCCCGGTCGTCGACGTGGAGTTCCCCGTCGACGCGATGCCCGACATCTACAACGCCCTCCACGTCGAGGTGAACGACCCGGCGCAGGACGGTGCCAAGAAGACGCTGACCCTGGAGGTCGCCCAGCACCTGGGTGACGGCCTGGTCCGCACGATCTCCATGCAGCCCACCGACGGTCTGGTCCGCCAGGCCACGGTCGTGAACACCGGCAACTCCATCTCCGTGCCGGTCGGCGACTTCACCAAGGGCAAGGTGTTCAACACCCTCGGTGAGGTGCTCAACGTCGACGAGACGTACGACGGCGAGCGCTGGCCGATCCACCGCAAGGCCCCGAACTTCGACGAGCTCGAGTCGAAGACCGAGATGTTCGAGACCGGCGTCAAGGTCATCGACCTGCTGACCCCGTACGTCAAGGGCGGCAAGATCGGTCTGTTCGGCGGCGCCGGCGTCGGCAAGACGGTGCTCATCCAGGAGATGATCTACCGCGTCGCCAACAACCACGACGGTGTGTCGGTGTTCGCCGGTGTCGGTGAGCGCACCCGTGAGGGCAACGACCTCATCGACGAGATGAGCGAGTCCGGCGTCATCGACAAGACCGCGCTGGTCTTCGGTCAGATGGACGAGCCCCCGGGCACCCGTCTGCGCGTGGCGCTCGCCGGTCTGACCATGGCGGAGTACTTCCGCGATGTGCAGAAGCAGGACGTGCTGTTCTTCATCGACAACATCTTCCGCTTCACGCAGGCCGGTTCCGAGGTGTCGACCCTGCTCGGCCGTATGCCCTCCGCGGTGGGCTACCAGCCGAACCTGGCCGACGAGATGGGTCTCCTCCAGGAGCGCATCACCTCGACCCGTGGTCACTCGATCACCTCGATGCAGGCGATCTACGTCCCCGCGGACGACCTGACCGACCCGGCCCCGGCCACCACCTTCGCCCACCTCGACGCGACGACGGTTCTCTCCCGTCCGATCTCCGAGAAGGGCATCTACCCGGCCGTGGACCCGCTGGACTCGACGTCCCGCATCCTCGACCCGCGGTACATCGCGGCGGACCACTACAACGCCGCGATGCGCGTGAAGAACATCCTGCAGAAGTACAAGGACCTGCAGGACATCATCGCGATCCTCGGTATCGACGAGCTCGGCGAGGAAGACAAGCTCGTCGTCCACCGTGCCCGTCGCGTGGAGCGCTTCCTGTCCCAGAACACCCACGTCGCCAAGCAGTTCACCGGCGTCGACGGGTCGGACGTGCCGCTGGAGGAGTCGATCGCCGCGTTCAACGCGATCATCGACGGTGAGTACGACCACTTCCCGGAGCAGGCGTTCTTCATGTGCGGTGGTATCGAGGACCTGAAGAAGAACGCGAAGGAGCTGGGCGTCTCCTGACCCCGAGCTCGACTGTGTGAGAGGGGCGGGTGAGCACCTCGCAAGGGGTGCGTCCCGCCCCTCTCTCCACTCCCACGCTGCATCTCCCGGGGGACAACCCCCGGACCCCCGGCCGAGAGGCCGCGGCGGGCCCCGAGACACTTGGTACTCGGAGCCCCACTAGACTTGTTACCCAACACCCGGCAGAACCGCCGGGTGGTGACCCGAGGAGCCACCTTGGCTGCTGAGCTGCACGTCGCGATGGTCGCGGCCGACCGAGAGGTCTGGTCCGGCGAGGCCACCCTGGTCGTCGCGCGCACCACGTCCGGCGACATCGGCGTCATGCCCGGTCACCAGCCGCTGCTCGGTGTGCTGGAGTCGGGCCCGGTGACCATCCGTACGAGTGATGGTGGAACGGTCGTCGCCGCGGTGCACGGCGGTTTCATCTCGTACGCGGACAACAAGCTGTCGCTGCTGGCCGAGATCGCCGAGCTGTCGGACGAGATCGACGTCCAGCGCGCGGAGCGGGAGCTCGAGCGTGCGAAGGCGGAGGGCGACGCCCACGCCGAGCGTCGCGCGGACGTCCGACTGCGTGCGGTGGCGGCGCGCTGACCAAGCCCGCCATGTGATGCTGTACCTCAGCCGCGGCTGGGTCCGGAGAGAACCAATCCGGACCGAGTCGCGGCTGAGGCGAATGTGGGAGTTTTTTCCGTTCCGTTACCTAGGAGACGAGGAGGTCGGTGCCGATGGTCCTCGCTCTGACTGTGTGCGGGCTGGTGGTCGCGCTCGTGGTGGTGGGTCTTTTCGTCTTCGGTGTGAGACGACGGCTGATCCAGCGCTCGGGCGGCACCTTCGACTGCAGCCTGCGGTGGAACACTCCGGAGAAACCCGAGAAGGGCGAGGAGAACGGCAAGGGCTGGGGCTACGGCATCGCCCGCTACAACGGCGACCGCATCGAGTGGTTCCGTGTCTTCTCGTACTCCCCGCGCCCGCGCCGCATTCTGGAGCGCTCGGCGATCGAGGTGGCCGGGCGCCGCACTCCGGAAGGCGAGGAGGAACTCGCCCTGCTGTCCGACGCCGTGATCCTCGCCTGCCTCCACCGGGGGGCCAGGCTCGAGCTGGCGATGAGCGAGGACGCGCTGACCGGTTTCCTCGCGTGGCTTGAGGCAGCCCCGCCCGGACAGAGAGTGAATGTGGCGTAGCCACATTCACTCTCCGGGTGGGGGTCCCCCCGGACGAAGTCTGGGGGAGCGTCAACGTTGCGTGATTCGCGTCAACGTCGCGTGATTTCCGCGGTCACTACTTCAGGCCATTGTTGATGGCGCTCACCAGCTCTCCGTTGCTGGTGTCTCCGCTGAACTCCCAGAAGAACGCCCCGCCCAGGCCCTGGTTCTTGGCCCAGGTCATCTTTCCGGCGATGGTCGACGGGGTGTCGTAGCTCCACCAGTTGCTCCCGCAGTGGGCGTACGCCGTGCCCGCGACGGTGCCGGTGACCGGGCAGGAGTTCTTGAGCACCTTGTAGTCCTCGATGCCCGCCTCGTACGTGCCCGTGGCCGCGCCGGTCGCCGTGCCGCCGGGCGCGGACTGGGTGACGCCGGTCCAGCCGCGGCCGTAGAAGCCGATGCCGAGCAGCAGCTTGGCCGAGGGGACTCCCTTCGACTTCAGCTTGGCGATCGCGTCGGCGGAGTTGAAGCCGGCGGTGGGGATGCCGGAGTACGAGGTGAGCGGTGAGTGCGGGGCGGTCGGGCCCGTGTTCGCCCAGGCGCCGAAGTAGTCGTACGTCATCACGTTGTACCAGTTGACGTAGCTCGACGCGCCGCCGTAGTCGGCCGCGTCGATCTTGCCGCCGGAGGAGCCGTCACCGGTGATCGCGGCGGTGACCAGGTAGTTCGAGCCGAACTCGGTGCGCAGGGCCTGCATGACGTTCTTGAAGGCGGCGGCACCGGAGGTGTCACAGCTCAGACCGCAGGCGTTCGGGTACTCCCAGTCGATGTCGATGCCGTCGAAGACGTCGGCCCAGCGCGGGTCCTCGACGACGGCCTTGCAGGACTTGGCGAACGCTGTCGGGTTCTGCGCGGCCTGGCCGAAGCCGCCCGAGTAGGTCCAGCCGCCGAACGAGTACAGCACCTTGATGTTCGGGTACTTGGCCTTGAGCTGGCGCAGCTGGTTGAAGTTGCCGCGCAGCGGCTGATCCCAGGTGTCGGCGGTGCCGCTGACGGACTGGTCGGCGGTGTAGGCCTTGTCATAGGCGGCGTAGGTGTCGTCGACGGCGCACTGGCCGTTCTTGACGTTGCCGAAGGCGTAGTTGATGTGCGTGATCTTCGAGGCGGAGCCCGAGGTCACCAGGTTCTTCACGTGGTAGTTGCGGCCGTAGACGCCCCACTCGGTGAAGTAGCCGAGGTTGACCTTGGAGCCGGGGGAGGGGTCGGTGTTGCCGCCGCCGGTGGTCCGTACGGAGACGGCGCCGCTCACCGGGCCGGTCTGATCGGCGGTGTCGCGGGCCTGCACGGTGTACGAGTAGTCGGTGCCGGCGGTCAGGCCGGTGTCCGTGTACGAGGTCGTCGTGACGGTCGCGACCTTGGTGCCGCCGCGCAGGACGTCGTAGTTCTTGACGCCCTTGTCGTCGGTGGCGGCCGGCCAGGACAGCTTCACCGAGGTGTTGGTGGCGTCGGAGGCGGTGGGGGTGCCGGGCGCGGAGGGCGCCGCGTCACCGGGGACGGTGCCGCCGCCGTCGCAACTGCCGCCGTTCAGCTTGCAGTTGGCCGGGGAGCCTGAGCCGCTCCCGTTGAACCCGAAGGAGACGGAGGCGCCTGGGGCGAGGGTGCCGTTCCAGGACTTGTTCTTGGCGGTCCAGTGGGTGCCGGAGGAGGTGACGTCGGCGTCCCAGGCCGAGGTCACGGACGTGCCCGAGGGGAAGTCCCACTCGACGGTCCAGGAACTGACCGTGGAGGTGCCGGTGTTCTTGACGGTCCACTTGCCTTCGAAGCCGGTGCCCCAGTCCTGGGTCTTGGTGTAGGTGGCGGTGGTCTCGGTTGCCGCGTGGGCGGGGCCGGCGAGGCCGACCAGGCCCGCGAGGGGGAGCAGCAGGGTGGCGAAGCCGGCCGCGGCTCTGTGCCTGAAGCGCATGCGCGCCTCCTTGTGGGGTGTGGGGTGGGGTTGAGCATGAGCATGAGCATGACGTGGCGCGGTGTGGCGAGAATAGAAAGGTCTGGACCAGCGGTCAAGAGGTCTGGACCAGTGCGTCCGTCATGCGGGCCCGTCCGGGCTACACGCCCAACTCTTGTGCCAGCACGGCCGCTTGGACCCGGCTGCGCAGCTCCAGCTTCCCGAGGAGACGGCTGACATGGGTCTTCACGGTGGCCTCCGCCATCTCCAGCCGCATCGCGATCTCGGCGTTCGACAGCCCCTCCCCGATGCAGGAGAGGACCTCGCGTTCGCGGCGGGTGAGGGAATCCAGGACGGACGGATCGGCCGTGGGCTCCCGTACGGGCTTGGCGGCGAACTCGGCGATCAGGCGGCGGGTCACCGCCGGCGCGATGAGCCCGTCCCCACCCGCGACCGTCCGGACGGCCGTGATCAGGTCCTTCGCGTCCGTGTTCTTGAGCAGGAACCCGGACGCACCGGCCCGCAGCGCCCCGAACACGTACTCGTCGAGGTCGAAGGTGGTCAGCACGAGTACGTCGGCCAGCCCCTCCGCGACGACCTGCCGGGTCGCGGACACCCCGTCGAGGCGCGGCATCTGCACGTCCATCAACACGAGATCCGGCCGGAGTTCACGGGCCAGCGCCACCGCCTGCTCGCCGTCGGCGGCCTCGCCGACCACCTCGACGTCGGGCGCGCTGCGCAGAATGAGGACGAGCCCGGCACGTACGGCGGACTGGTCCTCGGCGACGAGCACGCGGATCATTCGAGGTGTCTCCTTGGGTTCAGTTCGTCATCACGGGGAGAGTGGCGCGCACGGCCCAGATCTTGCCGTCGGGGGAGTCCTCGGGACCCGCCTCGAAGGTGCCGTCCAGCAGCGCGGTCCGCTCCTGCATGCCGACCAGGCCGGCGCCCGATCCGGGGGCGCGGGGTCCGCCGCGGTCACCGAACGGGCTGGTCACGCGCACGGTGAGCGAGCCGTCCTGCTGGGCGAGGGCCACGGTCACGCGGCCGGGGGACGCGTGCTTGAGGGCGTTGGTGAGGGACTCCTGGACGATGCGGTAGGCGGCGAGCTCGACCGGAGTCGGCAGCGTGCCGTGGCCGGCGTCGAGGGTGACGTCGAGGCCGTTGGTGCGGGCGCCCTCGACCAGGGCGTCGAGCCCGTCGAGCGTCGGGGCCGCGACCGGTTCCAGATCTCCGCTGCTGTCGCGCAGGATGCCGATCAGCCGCCGCATCTCGGACAGCCCCTCGACGCTGTTCTCGCGGATGACGGTGAGGGCGTCCCGGGAGGTCTTCGGGTCGTCGAGGGTGAGGGCGGCCGTGGAGTGGATCGCGATCGCGGAGAGGTGGTTGGCGACCATGTCGTGCAGCTCGCGGGCCATCCGGGCCCGCTCGGCACCCACGGCCTGGGCACGGTCCATCTCGGCGAGCAGCGCGGTCTGTTCGGCACGCAGGCGGGCGGTCTCGGCGGCGTCGCGGTGGTTGCGGACCAACCAGCCGGTGGTGGCGGGCGCGAGTGCCACCACGCCGACGGCCACGCCGATCAGGATGGCCTCCGGCTTCTGCCAGACCGCGAGGGGTACCACCGCGCCGAGCACCGTGAGCAGCCCGGAAATCCAGGGGATACGCCGGGCGGAGGCCGGGGTGCCGTACAGGACGGCCGCGTACACGAGGTCGGTGAACAGCACGACCGTGATCACGTTGCCCCGCGTGACGGTGTCGAGGGTCAGCATGAGGACGCCGATCAGCATCCCCGTGCGCGGCAGGGTCCGGCGCAGCAGCTCGCAGGCGGCCGTCACGGTGAGCGGCACCAGCGCGGCCCACTCCGGGGACCAGAGGACGAGCCCGTCGTCCCCCGGCGGGCGGGGGAAGAGGCCGAGGCCCCACAGCAGCAGCCCGCCGAGTAACCCGCCCACAGCGATGCGCACGTCGTCGCTGTGCGGTCGGGGGAGTCGTACGGCCATGACTCCATCCAACACGGCGCGGACGCCCGCCGCGTAATGCCCGGGACGGGTCGTGGACTGCATCTTTCGATGTACCGCGGGTTCGTCACCGACGACGACGAAAGCGGCCGGTCCCGACGGGAGCCTTGAAAGGTGACTGGAGGGAGCGAACCGTGATCGTCGCGCTGATCATCGCCTGCGAGGTGGGCTTCTGGGTGCTGCTGGCCCTGGGCCTCGCCGTCCGCTATCTGCTGAAGTGGCGCCGTACGAGCGTCGTGCTGTTGCTGGGCGAGCCCGTGCTGGAACTGGTCCTGTTCGTCGCGACGGCGATCGACCTGAAGAACGGCGCCGAACCCGGCTGGGAGCACGGTGTGGCGGCGCTCTACATCGGCTACACGGTGGCGTTCGGCCACTACACGATCCGCTGGCTCGACGGCCACGCGGCGCACCGCCTGGGCGGCGGCCCGCCCCCGCGAAAGCCGCCCCGCTACGGCCGCGCCCGCGCCCGCCACGAGGCCAAGCTCTGGCTACGGGCGGTCGTCGCGGGCGCGGTGGCGCTGGTGCTGCTCCAGCTCGCCGTCTGGTATGTCGGCGACTCCGGCGACGTCAGCTCGCTGCGCGCCTTCCAGTGGGTGGCGGTGCGCACGGTCGGTATCTACGGCCTCATCGCCCTGTCGTACACCATCTGGCCGAGGAAGGACCCGGGCGGGCCGGGGAAGCCCGAGAACACCGAGAACCCCGACCTGATCACGTCGGACAAAGAAGCCGAGGAAGGTGCCCGCCGATGAGCAAGGCGCGGAAGAACCTGCTGGAGGGCGTCGGCACCTTGCTCGTGGGCCTGGTGCTGTGGCTGTTCACCGAGGACGTGGAGGTCCCGGTCGTCACTCTCACGAAGGTCGGCGTGGTGATGATGTGCGTCGGGGGCGTGCAGACCGCGACGGGCCTGTACCAGGTGACGCGCACGTCGGCCGGGAGCCGCTCCCGGTGAGCGCCTCAGCGCTCCCCGCCCGGCACCCACAGCACGTCCCCGACCTCCTTGTTCGCCGTCCTGGCCAGGATGAACAGCAGGTCCGACAGACGGTTGAGGTAGGTGGCGGTCAACGGGTTCATGACGTCCCCGTGCACCTCCAGCGCCGCCCACGTGGAGCGCTCGGCGCGTCGTACGACCGTGCACGCCTGGTGCAGCAGGGCCGCCCCGGGGGTGCCGCCGGGGAGGATGAAGGAGCGGAGCTTCTCCAACTGCCCGTTGAACCGGTCGCAGTCCGCCTCCAGCTTGTCGACGTAGAACTGCTCGACACGCAGGGGCGGGAACTCGGGGTTCTCGGCGACGGGCGTGGACAGGTCGGCCCCGACGTCGAAGAGGTCGTTCTGGACGCGGGTGAGGACCGTGACGACCTCCTCGTCCAGGGTGCCGAGGGCGATCGCCGTGCCGATCGCCGCGTTCGCCTCGTTGGCGTCGGCGTAGGCGGCGATGCGGAGGTCGGTCTTGGGCACCCGGCTCATGTCGCCGAGGTTCGTGGTGCCCTGGTCGCCGGTCCTCGTGTAGATGCGCGTCAGATTGACCATGGTGACCAGCCTAATTACGCCCCGGCCGTCCGGAACACCCGTGTGCCCACCGTCACGGCCAGCGCCGCGAGCCCCAGGGCGACCAGCACCCCGTACAGCATGGACGCCGTCGCGTACTCGCCCACGTACGCGTCGCGCATCGCGTCCACCAGATAGCGGAACGGCATGAGGTGCGAGAGCACGTCCAGCCAGCCGGGTCCGAGCGTCATCGGCAGCATCAGGCCGGACAGGAGCATGGACGGCATGGTGAGCGCGTTGATCGTCGGGCCGAACTCCTGGGGTGTGGCGACCTTCATGGCCAGCGCGTACGACAGGGACGCCAGCGAGATCGTCAGGAGCGCCACGAAGGCGAAGCCGATCAGCACACCCGCGAGGGGAGCCCGCAGCCCCATCGCCACGGCGGCGAGGACCAGCAGCACCCCCTGGAAGACGAAGACCGCGGCGTCGCGCAGCACGCGGCCGATGAGCAGGGCCAGCCGGCTCACGGGCGTGACCCGCATCCGCTCGACGACTCCCTGCCCCTTTTCGATGATGATCGTGAAGCCCGCGAACGAGGCGCCGAACAAGCCGAGTTGGAGCAGCAGCCCGGGAACGAGGACCTGCCAGGAACTGCCCTGGGAGCTCAGCGGCAGGTCCGTGAGCAGCGGACCGAAGAACAGCAGGTACAGCAGCGGCATCAGCACGCCGAAGAGCATCGCGAAGCGCGAGCGCAGGGTCTGGCGGAGGTAGCGGCCGAAGACCAGCGCGGTGTCGTGGAGAAGCATCGGGTTCCTGTCCGGTTATGGGTCTCTATACGGCTACGGGGGTGGAGTCGGCCGGTGCCGGGCCGCGTCCGGTGATCGCGAGGAACGTGTCCTGGAGCGTGGCGTCGATCGAGCCGCCGTACTGGAGCTTGAGCGCGCCCGGGGTGCCCTCGGCGACGACCACGCCCTGGTCGACGATCACCAGCCGGTCGGAGAGGGCGTCGGCCTCGTCCAGGTAGTGGGTCGTCAGGAAGACCGTGGTGCCGTGCTCGTCGCGCAGGCGGCGGACGAGGTCCCACAGGTCGGCGCGGCTGCCCGGGTCGAGTCCGGTCGTCGGCTCGTCGAGGAAGAGGACCTGCGGGCGGTGGGTGAGGGCCAGCGCGATGTCGAGGCGGCGGCGCTGACCGCCGGAGAGCGCGGCGCACTTGCGGTCGAGCAGATCGGTGAGGCCGAGGTCGGCGGCCAACTCCGCCGCGCGCTCGGCTGCCTGATCCCTCGTCAGCCAGTAGAGCCGTCCCTGGGTGACCAGCTCCTCCCGCACGGTCACGTTCGGGTCGACGCCGCCGGACTGGGCCACGTAACCGCACGCCCGGCGCACTCCGGCCGGGTCGGTGGCCAGGTCGTGGCCCGCGACGGTGGCGGCGCCGCCGGTGGGGGCGAGCAGGGTCGTGAGCATGCGAAGGGTCGTCGTCTTGCCCGCGCCGTTCGGGCCGAGGAAGCCGAGGATCTCGCCCGGCCGCACGGTGAGGTCGATGCCGCGCACGGCCTCCACGGGGCCGCGCTTCGTCTGGAAGGTGCGGGCCAGTCCGGCCGCACTGATGATTGCCATGCTCACAGAAAAACAGAGTCACTGAAATTTTGCAACGACACCAAAATTTCAGTGAAGCCAAGGATCTTGGACCCACCTAGGATGAGGCCATGGCGGAGGGGCTCAGGGAGCGCAAGAAGCGCGAGACGAAGCAGCGGATCTCGGACATCGCCACCGCGCTGTTCGTCGAGCACGGCTTCGTGACCGTGACGATCGCGGAGGTGGCGGACGCGGCCGATGTCTCGACGAACACCGTGTACAACTACTTCCCCACCAAGGAGGACCTCTTCCTCGACCGCAGCCGGGGGGTCGTCGACCGGCTCGCGCGCTGGGTGCGCGGCCGGGACGTCGGGGAGTCGGCCGTGGCCGCCGTCCTGCGGGAACTGCACGACGAGGTGGAGGCGGTCTCCCCGCGCGTCGGCCTCATCGAGGGCTACGACCGCTTCATGAAGGTCGTCCACGAGGCACCCACCCTGCGCTCCCGGCTGTGGAGCATCCAGCAGGAGGTCCACGACCACCTGGAGAGCGCGCTGCGTGAGGAGACGGGCGTCCCCGCCGACGACCCCATGCCCACCCTCATGGCCGGCCAGATCAACTGGGTCCACCAGACCGTGATGGGCGTCATCGCGCGCGAGATGATCGCCGGGCGCAATCCGGACGAAGTGTCCCGGGAGGTGCTCGTGCTGCTGGATGACATAGAGGGGCTGTTGAGCGAGAAGGTGCTCAACTACGCCGTACGAGGGGCCGAGTGACCCGTGCCGGTGTGATGTCCGTCAGTTGAGACGTGACGCGCGTTACTTACCGGTCACACAGCCCTTCACGGGCGCTAGGGTCCGCCCGAGAGGCATACATAAAAAGCGTGTCAGCCAGGGTCAGCAGGGGAGTCGCACAGTGACACGGAAGCTCGCCGTCATCGGAGCCGGTCTCATGGGGTCCGGCATCGCCCAGGTCTCCGCCCAGGCGGGCTGGGACGTCGTCCTGCGTGACGTGACCGACGAGGCGCTCACCCGTGGCACCGACGGCATCAAGGCGTCGTACGAGAAGTTCGTGGGCAAGGGCAAGTTGGACGCCGCCGACGCCGAGGCCGCCCTGGGCCGCATCACCGCGACCACCGACCTCGACGCCGTCGGCGACGCCGACGTCGTCGTCGAGGCCGTCTTCGAGAAGCTGGAGGTCAAGCACGAGATCTTCCGCGCGCTCGACAAGCTCGTGCGCGACGAGGCCGTGCTCGCCTCCAACACCTCCGCGATCCCCATCACCAAGATCGCGGCCGTGACCGGGCGCCCCGAACGGGTCGTCGGTACGCACTTCTTCTCGCCGGTGCCGATGATGCGGCTCTGCGAACTCGTCCGCGGCTACAAGACCAGCGACGAGACCCTCGCCACCGCGCGGGAGTTCGCCGAGTCCGTCGGCAAGACCTGCATCGTCGTCAACCGCGACGTGGCCGGTTTCGTCACCACCCGGCTCATCTCGGCCCTCGTCGTCGAGGCCGCGAAGCTGTACGAGTCGGGCGTGGCAACCGCCGAGGACATCGACCTCGCCTGCAAGTTGGGCTTCGGTCACGCCATGGGGCCGCTCGCCACGGCCGACCTCACCGGCGTCGACATCCTGCTGCACGCGACCAGCAACATCTACACCGAGTCCCAGGACGAGAAGTTCGCCCCGCCGGAGCTGATGCGCCGGATGGTTGACGCGGGTGACATCGGCCGAAAGAGCGGGCAGGGCTTTTACACGCACTGACGCTCTGCGGGAACCGCATGAGCCTCACGGGTATCACCCGTTGAGGTGAATTCGGTATCGGTTCGCTTACAGACGGCAACCTCTGGGGTTCCCGAACCGTCAGAAGTTGCATCACCAGATAACGACCGGCGTACGAAGACGCACTCTCGGGGAGCGCATATGTACATCAGGGGCGACCACGTCGAGCTGGTCGTCGGGGGCCGCCTCGACGTCCGCAGCGCGGCGGACGCCCGTACGGTCCTGCACACGGCCGTCGACGACGGAGTCGGCGACCTGGTGCTCGACCTGTCAGAGCTGGACTCGTGGGACGCCACCGGACTCGGGGTGATCATGGGGGTCCACCGACGGGCGGGGAGGTGCGGGCGGCGGCTGGTGCTGCGCGAAGTGCCTCCGCAAATGCAACGCCTGCTGGTGGCCACCCGGTTGCACCGGATCCTGGCCATCGAGGGCGGTATCGGAGTGGAGTCGCTGCCCCGCGTGTGACACCGGACCACGGCCGGGGCGAATCGGTACTCCACCGATCAGGACGGCCCGGAAGTGAACGGACGTGCGGGAATGCGCGTACGGGTTCACGTGTGACGCGGTGGACGGGGGACACCCGGCCGTCTTGGGCGAAACGCACCACCCGCACGATCCTCACGGGACTGTGATGTCTCGGACAGCACGGGACCCTGGCATTCCGTGGATACTGTGCAAAGGTTTAGGGTTCGGCTGCCCGCCGCCCTGAAAAACCCTCGACGGGCACCGGACCAGAAGCGACAGCGCGGTGTGCGGCACGTCCGGAGACAGGACCCGGCACACGACGCTTTTGGGGGGCTAGGACCAATGGACCCGATGAACCGGGGACCCGAAGAGCACGGTCATGACGACACAGGACAGGCGCCACGGTCGCGTCCGCCACGTGACTCCCTGACGGCCGATTTCGGCCAGCCCGCTCCGGCACTCGCCCGCACCGTCCAACTCGTCTCGGGCGACTTTCTGCTCACCGTCAATCCCGTCGACGGCAGCGAGATAGAGAACTGCCCGCCGCAGGAGCGCCCCGGTCGGCCCGAGAAGCACCCGGCCGCCGAGCGGGCGGAGACCGACCGCGCCACCCGCCCGCCCGTCCCGCCAGGACCCGCGCAACCCCGGCGGCCGCTCCTGGAGCGCCACGACGAGCGGGAACGGCTCGTACGGCTCCTCGCACGCGGCCGCTCCGTCCGCCTCACCGGTTCCTCCGGCTCGGGCCGCACCGCGCTCCTCGACCTCGTCGCCGAGGACTGCGCGGACCTCGCACCGGACGGTGTCGTACGCCTCTCCGGCTACCGGCGCACGGCAGGCGAGCTGCTCCACGACCTGTGCGCCACCGTCCACAGCACACCGCTGCACCGGCCCGGCCACGACGAGCTGCTGGACCTCGTCCGGGAGATCGGCGCGGTCGTCGTCCTCGACGACATGGAGTTCGGTGGCAACGCGCTCGACGAACTGCTCGACGCGACCCCCGAGTGCGCCTTCCTGTTCGCCGCCACGCCCGATGTCCCCGCGCCGTCCGCCGACTCACCCGTCGAAGAGATGTTCCTCGGCGGCCTCGACCGCGCCGGCGGCCTGGAGCTGCTGGAGCGCGGGGTCGGGCGCGTCCTCACCGAGGACGAGTCGAACTGGGCGGGCGACCTCTGGTTCGAGTCCGAGGGTCTGCCACTGCGGTTCGTGCAGGCCGGGGCGCTGCTCAGGCAGCGGGACCGGATGCGCGGCGACACGGACGCCTTCGACGAGTTCGGGATCTTCCACGACGCGCCCGTGGACGCCCCCTTCGACGCCGGCGACGGCCACGACGTACCGCTGCCGTCCCTCGCCGAGGGTGCCGCGCCCGCCGCGCTGCTCGCGTCCCGGCTGAGCGAGTCGGCGCGCGACACGCTGCGGTTCGCCGTCGCGCTCGGCGGCGAGGTGCCGCACCAGGCCCATCTGCCCGCGCTGGTGGGGGACACCCACGCGGACGCCGCCCTCGCCGAACTGGTGGGCTGCGCCCTGGTGACCCCGGTCGGCGCGCGCTACCGGCTCGCGGCCGGGGTGCAGACCCAGCTGGAGGCCGCCGGGTACGCGGACGACGCCGACGAGAAGGCCGTCAGCGCCGCCCGGCACTACTCCTGGTGGTCCGGCCACCCCTCGGTCACCCCCGAGCGGGTGTCGGCCGAGGCGGACGCCGTGCTCGCCGCGCTGACCGCCGTCGTACCCCTGACGACCCCGCCCGGCGAGGACGAGGAGAGCGTCGCCGTCCAGCTGGCCCGGCAGGCCGCACCCGCGTTCGCCGCGGGGCTGCAGTGGGGCGCCTGGGAACGGGCGCTGCGCTCCGGCGCCGAGGCGGCCCGGCTCGCCGGTGAGGTCGGCGATCAGGCGTACTTCCACCATGAGTTGGGCATCCTCGCGCTCTGCTCCGGACAACTCGACCGGGCCCGTGCCGAGCTGGAGGCCTCCATCGGGCTGCGCGGTGCCCTCGCCGACAAGCGCGGCACGGTCGCGGGCCGGCGCGCGCTGGCGCTGGTCGCCGACCGGTCCGGGGCGACCCCGCCCGGCGGGCGCACGGCGGCGGGGGAGGAGGTGCCGGACGCCCGGCACGAGGAGTCGGCGTCGCCACCCGGTGGCGTACCGTCCGGCTTCGGCGCCGGGACTGGTGCCGGGTCCGGCTCCGGCTCCGGGTTCGGCCCGCCCCGGACGTCGGGCGAAACCTCGACCCTGGTCACGCACCAGGCGGGGACCGGCCCCGCCCACAAGGCCGGCGTCAGGGGCCGCCTGGTCGGCGGTGCCCGGCGCAACGTGGTCGCGGCCGGCGCGGGAGCGCTGCTCGCGGCCGTGCTCGGCACGGTGGTGACCCTGGGCGCGACCTCCGGCAACAACGACGACCCCCCGTCCGAGAAGGTCGGCGTCAACCCGTCGGCCAGCGCCGGCGTCGACGACGGCGGCCTGGACGCGGACCGCGCGAAGAAGGGCTCGGGCGACGCCCCGGGCGACCTGCCCGCGCCCACCGACCCGGGCCCCGACGGGACGTACGGAACGGCGGACGACCCGACACCGACGCCGAGCCGCTCGCCTTCGGACAACCCGAGCGGCACGGACAAGCCGGGCACGCCGACGAAGTCGCCGTCCAAGTCGCCCACGAGGACACCGACCAGGACCCCGTCGCACACGCCGTCCCAGACGCCGCCCTCGCAGACACCGTCCCAGACGCCCTCGCAGACGCCGTCCGAGTCGCCCAGCTCGGAGGACCCGACCCCGCCGCAGACGAGCAACTCGGCCAGCGGCCCCGCGCCCAGCGAGCCCACGGAGACCACCACCTCGGCGGGCGCCCCGGACAGCCGCGTCCCCGGCTCGCCGGTGATCTGAAGAACGACACGAGGGCCGGGTCCGTCATCGGACCCGGCCCTCCGTGTGTCACCGCTCAGAACAACCGCAGCTTGTCGTCCTCGATACCGCGCAGCGCGTCGTAGTCCAGGACCGTGCAGCCGATGCCGCGGTCGGTGGCCAGCACGCGGGCCTGGGGCTTGATCTCCTGGGCCGCGAAGATGCCGCGTACGGGCGCGAGGTGCGGGTCGCGGTTCAACAGCTCCAGGTAGCGCGTGAGCTGCTCCACGCCGTCGATCTCGCCCCGGCGCTTGATCTCCACGGCCACGGTCTGCCCGTCGGCGTCCCGGCACAGGATGTCGACGGGACCGATGGCGGTCATGTACTCGCGGCGGATGAGCGTGTAGCCCTCGCCCAGGGTCTCGATGCGGTCGGCGAGCAGTTCCTGGAGGTGTGCTTCCACGCCGTCCTTGATCAGGCCCGGGTCCACGCCCAGCTCGTGCGAGGAGTCGTGGAGGACCTCCTCCATCGTGATGATGAGCTTCTCGCCCGCCTTGTTGATGACGGTCCAGACGCCCTCGTCGTCCCCGGAACCCTCCTTCAGGGTGCAGGGCGGAGACATCCAGTTGAGCGGTTTGTAGGCCCGGTCGTCCGCGTGGATCGAGACGCTGCCGTCCGCCTTCACGAGGATCAGGCGGGGGGCTGAGGGGAGATGGGCCGTGAGCCGCCCTGCGTAGTCCACGGAGCAGCGGGCAATGACGAGACGCATGGTCGCAAACGCTACTCGACACCCGCCACCGCACGCGATTCGACCACCTCACCACCCCTCCTGAGCGCCCCCGGCCTCGAAGTGCGCCGCCCGCTCCGGGCGTGCGCCACCGGTGGGCATGTGCCGGAGGCAACTCGTGTGCGGCAATGGCTGATTGTGTTCCTAGTGGGAGTGTCCCGTATCCGCATTCTCCTGGTGCGGTCACCGTCCGCTGCTTACCGTATAAACGGGAGGTCGCGGTGCGTGTACGCAGCGTGTTCGATATCGCGAACCCCCACCCTGTCCGTCAACCCCCGCCTCCGCGGGGGTGCGAGAGGAGAACCCATGTCGCTCGACGTCTCACCGGCCCTACTCGAACAGGCCGAGCGAGGCGAGGTCGACGAAGCCGCCTTCGTCGACTGCGTCCGGACCTCCCTGCCCTACGCGTGGGAGATGGTCAGCTCCCTGGTGGCCCAGCTGAAGGTCGACGGCGGTGACTTCGCCGACAACCAGACGCCCCCGCCGGACGAGCAGGCACGTGGCCAGCTGCTGCGTGCGCTCGCGAGTGACGCGATACGCGGCGCGCTGCAGCGACACTTCGGTGTGCGGCTGGCCTTCCAGAACTGCCACCGGGTGGCCGTGTTCCCGCTGGACCCGTCAGTGGACGACACGCTGGCTCGCTTCACCTCGGTGCGCAACCAGCTGCTCAACCAGTCCCCGGAGTTCCGGGACTGCTGAGGCGGCCATGCCGCACTGCTTGCCGCTCCGTACGCGGGAGGTGCATCTATCTGTACCGGGGCGGCAGGCTTCCCGCAGCGCATGGTCGTGGCGTGGCTCTCAGTCGAGGTGGGGGAGCACCTCGGCGCCGAGCCTGCGGACGTTCTCCTCGGTGGCCGCCAGATCGCCCGTGCCCTCGACGAGCAGGGCGAAGCGCGAGATGCCCGTCCGCTCCGAGGTCGCCGCCAGCCGGTCCACGCACAGGCGCGGCGGGCCCACCGGGTGCAGCCCGCAGAGCAGTTCGGTGTACGCCAGGGGGTCGCGCATCGAACGGGCGCGGCCGTCCACCGTCACATGGGCGTCCAGTCCGTGCTTCAGCCAGCCCGGCATGGCCTTCGTGAGTGCCTCGACCGCGTCCGTCCGCCGGTCCGCGATCTGGCAGACACCGGCCGACACATGGCCGGCGACGGCGATCTCGTCCGCCGAACGGCCCGCCGCGCGCGCGTAATTGCGCCACAGTGCGACCATGTCGGCCTTCTCCTCGTCCCCGACGTGCATCCCGAGGAGCATCGGCAGTCCGCGCTCGGCGGCGAGCCGGACGCTCGACGGGGACGTGCAGGCGACGACGACCTCCGGGCCCGGTGCGCCGCTCAGCACCTCCGAGGGCCTCGGGACGACCGGGACCTCACGGAAGGCGAATCGTTCCCCCGACGCCGCCACCGAGGGGTGGCGCAGCCAGCGCACCAGCAGATCGAGTGATTCCGGGAACCCCTTCTCGTACGCCTCGATCCCCGTCCCGAAGACCTCCAGGTCCACCCAGGGCCCGCCGCGTCCCACCCCCAGCGAGAAGCGGCCGCCGGACGTCACGTGCAGCAGCGCGGCCTGCTCGCCGAGGGCGACCGGGTGGACGGTGGGGAGCACGCTGACCGCCGTGCCCACGCGGATGCGCCGCGTGCGCCCCAGCAGCAGGGCGGCGAGGGTGACCGCCGACGGACAGGTCCCGTACGGAACGAAGTGGTGTTCGGCCAGCCAGACCGCGTCGAGGCCTGCCTCCTCGGCCACCTCCGCCGTCCGTACGGCGCGGTGGAGCGCCTCCCCCTGGCCCTGCCCCGGGAACTGGGCCGCCAGTACAAAAGTTCCAACGTGCATGGCATTTCCTGCTTTCTCGGCGCTCCGACCCGGAGCTCCCCCACCCGGCATAACCTCCTGACACGTGCCGAGGACACGGCCTGGCGGCGAGATTTGCCGATTGTCTGCAGAATGCGTCTGGCGGAGGGGGTTCTGCGACGGTTCGTGGAGTACGCGTACCCGTGGTCGGCGCGCGTAGGCTGGATGCGACCCGTCCCCCCTTGTATAGCCCCGTGAGGTGTTCTGTGTCCCCGCGTCGCAACCGACCCAAGGATGCCGGCACGTCCGGCCGGAGCGCCGAAGAGGACCGGAACGGCCGTTACGGCGGCTGGCAGTCCACGGAGAGCTGGCAGGGCGAGCAGTGGAGCGTGCGCCACGTGGCCGGGGCGAGTGCCGAGGGCAAGACGTACCGCTGCCCGGGCTGCGACCAGATGATCTCCTCCGGGGTCCCGCACGTGGTGGCCTGGCCCGAGCACTCCGGTGTCGACGACCGCCGGCACTGGCACAAGGCCTGCTGGAACGCGAAGGACCGCCGCACCACGAGGGTGCAGCGGTCCCGTAACGCGCCACGTTTCTAGGGCCGGCTCACCGGCCGGTCACCGCGGTCACACGTCCCGCCGCTCCAGCAGCACGAACGCGCCCACGATCGCGGCCACCGTCAGACCCGCGAGGAGGCCGAGCTGGGCGTTGCCCCCACCGCTCTCGTTGTCCAGAGCGAAGATCTTGGCCAGGGAGTTGGGGGCGCTGTACTCCGCCATCTTCTCGCCGATCTTGCGCATGCTCTCCGAGATCATCAGGAACGCGGGCAGGATCGCGGGCACCAGCACGAGGCCGAGCATCGCGGTGATGGCACCCGCGGAGTGCCGCAGCATCGAGCCCACCGCGAGCGCCAGGACACCGAGCAGCGAGACGTACAGCGCGCCCTTGAAGACCGTGCCCACCCAGCTGTTGCCCGACCCGTCGTCGTGCAGGCTCTGCGTGAACAGGCCGACCAGCCCGATGGCGAAGGCCGACACGACGTACGCCACCGCGAAGAAGATCATCAGCTTGGCGGTGAGCACCCGGTGCCGCTGCGGCGAGGCCGTGAACGTCGTACGGATCATGCCCGTGCCGTACTCCGACGAGATCACCAGCACGCCCAGCGTGATCAGGCAGATCTGACCCAGGATCAGGCCGAAGAAGGCCGGGATGGTGTACGGGACGTCCGCGAAGCTCTCGTCCTGCGTCTGCGTCGCGACGAGGAAGCCGATGCCGACGACGAGCAGCAGGAAGACGCCCAGCGTCCACATCGTGGAGCGCACGGACTTGATCTTCGTCCACTCGGAGGCGAGGGCGTGCCCGAGGTGGGTGGGCGTGACCGGGATGGGCGAGGTGTACGAACCGCCGGGCGCCGCCTGCCAGTTGGGCGCGGGCTGCTGGCTCACGGGAGGCTGGGGCGTGCTCATCGGTTGTCCTCGGGCTTGGTGGGGGCGGGAGCGGCAGGGGGCTGCGCGGGCGCCACGGGGGCCTGTGCGGCGTACGGGTTGGGCTGACCCTGCGCCGGCGCACCGGGCGCGGACGGGGCGCCGTACGGCCCCGCGGGCGGCTGTCCCTGCGGCATCCCCGGAGGCATCGCGAAGGGCTGCCCGCCCTGCTGGGGCGGCGGCGGGGCGTACCACCCCGGCTGGCCCTGCCCCGGCACCGGCATCGGCGGCTGCGCACCGGGCGGCAGCTGCTGCATCAGCCCCTCTTTCTGGTCGATGGTGGACCGGTAGTCCACTGCCCCCTGCGTCATCCGCATGTACGCCTCCTCCAGCGAGGCCTGGTGCGGGGACAGTTCCCACAGGCGTACGTCGGCGCCGTGCGCGAGATCGCTGATGCGCGGCAGCGGCAGACCGGTCACGCGCAGCGCGCCGTCCGCCTCGGGCAGCACCTGGCCGCCCGCCTCGGTCAGCGCGGCCGTCAGCTTCTCCCGCTGCTGCGGCTCGGTGTCGGGGGTGCGGACCCGTGCGAAGTCGGCCGAGTTGTGCGAGATGAAGTCCTTGACGCTCATGTCGGCGAGCAGCTGCCCGCGCCCGATCACGATCAGGTGATCGGCGGTGAGAGCCATCTCGCTCATCAGGTGCGAGGAGACGAACACGGTCCGCCCCTCCGCCGCCAGGGCCTTCATCAGGTTCCGCACCCACAGGATGCCCTCGGGGTCGAGCCCGTTGACCGGCTCGTCGAAGAGCAGCACCTGGGGGTCACCGAGCAGCGCGGCGGCGATACCGAGCCGCTGTCCCATGCCCAGCGAGAACCCCTTGGAACGCTTTTTGGCCACGTCCTGCAGACCGACGACGCCCAGCACCTCGTCCACGCGGCGCGCCGGAATGCCGGACAGTTGCGCCAGGCACAGCAGGTGACTGCGGGCACTGCGTCCGCCGTGCACGGCCTTGGCGTCCAGCAGGGCGCCCACCTGGCGGGGGGCGTTCGGCAGCTTCCGGTAGGAATAGCCGCCGATCGTCACCTGCCCCGCGGTGGGGTTGTCCAGGCCGAGGATCATCCGCATGGTCGTCGACTTGCCCGAGCCGTTCGGCCCGAGGAAGCCGGTGACGGAACCCGGCCGCACCTGGAAGGAAAGGTTGTACACGGCTGTCTTGTCGCCATAGCGCTTCGTCAGGCCGACTGCCTCGATCATGCTCCGCACCCACCAGCAAGGTCAGGACGTCGGGGCACACGCCCCCCGTAAGAGTTAGGAGCATATCGAGCCGCTGACGGTTCCCTCCGGGGGTGGCGCGGTGAGCGTCTGCCGGGTTCGGTTTCTGGGCGGCTGCGGGTCCGTCGTGGTTGATCGCGCCCACGCGGCGGAGCCGCAAATCCAATACAGCCCCGCGCCCCTTGAAGACCTCCGGGCGAGCCCGTGCTTTTAAGGGGCGCGGGGAACTGCGCGACCAGCCACCCACAACGCGCACCAGACCACCGACAGAACCCGGCAGACGCTCACCCGCCCAAGTCCAGCGCAGCGGCTACGCGTCGCGGCGCCGCAGCAGCCCGTACCCGCCCAGCAACGCCACGAGCACCCACAGCACCATGATCCCGAGGCCGCCCCACGGACCGTACGGCGTGGCGTCGTCCACCGGTGGGACGACCTGCATGATCTTGCTGCCGGCCTGGTCGGGCAGGTAGCGCGCGACCTTCTTGGTCGCCGAGACGTTGCCGAGGATGTTCGACACGAGGAAGAAGAACGGCATCAGGACGCCCAGCGCCAGCATCGGGCTGCGCAGCATCGCCGCCACGCCCATGGAGAACACGGCGATGAGTGCCATGTAGAGCCCGCCCCCGATGACCGCGCGCAGGACCCCGGGCTCACCGAGCGAGGTGCGGTGCTCACCGAGCATCGTCTGCCCGAGGAAGAAGGTGACGAAGCTGATCGCGAGGCCGACGACGAAGGCGAGCGCGGTCGCCACGGCGATCTTGCTGAAGAGGAACGTGCCGCGCTGCGGTACCGCGGCCAGCGACGTACGGATCATGCCGGTGCTGTACTCGTTCGACACCACCAGCACACCGAAGACGATCATCGAGAGCTGGCCGAGGCTCATCCCCGCGAAGCTCACGTACGTCGGATCGAAGGCGACCTTGTCCTCCCGGGGCATGTTCGCCCAGTCGCGGTTGACCAGCGCCGAGATCAGCATGCCGAGGGCGATCGTCACGACCGCGGCGATGGCGAGCGTCCACACGGTGGACGCCACCGAACGGATCTTGGTCCACTCGGAACGGACCACCTGTACCGCCGCCATGCTCAGGCCCCCCTCTTCTGCCAGTCGCGGCCCCACGCCTGGCGCGCGGGGACCGGCATCGACTCGTTCGTGACCGGCACGGCACCCGAGTGCGCGTGATACTCCACCGACTCCGCCGTCAGCCGCATGAACGCCTCCTCCAGCGAGGCCTGCTGCGGGCTCAGCTCGTGCAGCACGACCTGGTACTGCGAGGCCAGCTCACCGATCTGCTCGGGCTTGCCGTCGTCCACCTCCAGCGCGCCGCCCTCCGCCTCGACCGCCGTGATCCCCGCCCCGTACAGCACGTCCAGCAACCGCTCGCGCTGCGGCGTACGGATCCGGACGTACGACCGGGAGTTGCGCTGGATGAAGTCCGCCATGGAGGTGTCGGCGAGCAGCCGGCCCTGGCCGATGACGACGAGGTGGTCGGCGGTCAGCGCCATCTCGCTCATCAGATGGGAGGAGACGAAGACCGTACGTCCCTGGGCGGCGAGGGATTTCATCAGGGTGCGGATCCAGTGGATGCCCTCGGGGTCGAGCCCGTTGGCCGGCTCGTCGAACATCAGGATCCGTGGATCGCCGAGGAGGGCTCCCGCGATGCCGAGCCGCTGCCCCATGCCGTACGAGAATCCCTTGGCCTTCTTGCGGGCCACTCCCGTGAGGCCGACGGCGTCGAGGACCTCGGCCACGCGGCTCTTCGGGATGCCGTTGCTCTGCGCGAGGCACAGGAGGTGGTGGTAGGCACTGCGGCCGCCGTGCACGGCCTTGGCGTCGAGGAGCGCGCCGATGTACCTCAGCGGATCCCTGAGCTGGTCGTAGTGCTTGCCGTCGATACGGACGTCACCCAGGGTGGGCCGGTCGAGGCCGAGCACCATCCGCATCGTCGTCGACTTGCCGGCCCCGTTCGGCCCGAGGAACCCGGTCACCATGCCGGGTCTGACGGTGAAGGTGAGGTTGTTGACCGCGACCTTCTCGCCGTAGCGCTTGGTCAGTGCCTCGAGCTCGATCATGCGGCCACGCTAAAACGGGACAAAGCCCTCTGCCACCGGAGTGGCAGAGGGCTTCGAACACTCGACGCGGAACCGCCTGCGGAACCGCTCAGGCGTTACCGGGTCTGCTGCGCCGGAACCCCACGGGAGATCGGCTCGTCCTCGGCCGGCGAACCGGCGGCGGCCACCGCGGCGCCCGTGAGCGTCGCGAGCATCTCGCGGACGTTCGTCAGCTGGGCGTTGATGCTGTCGCGGCGGTTGGTGAGGGCGGCCAGCTCGCGCTCGGATTCCGAACGGATCCGGTCGGCCTTGGCGTTGGCGTCGGCCACGATGTCCTCGGCCTGGCGCTGGGCCGTCTCCACCGTCTGGCGGGCGCGGCGCTCGGCGTCCGTGCGCAGCTTCTCCGCCTCCAGACGGAGCTGCTCGGCGCGGTGCTCGATCTCGGCGAGGCGCTTCTCGGCCTTGGCCTGGCGGGAGGCCAGGTCGCGCTCGGACTGCTCGCGGCGCTTGGCGAGGTTCGTCTCGAAGTCGGCGGCGGCCTGAGCGGCCTTGGCGCGGGTCTCCTCGAAGAGGGCGTCCGCCTCCTCGCGCTTGGACTGCGCGTCCTTCGTCGCCTCGGACCGCAGCTGGGAGGCGTCGCTCTTGGCCTTCTCGACGATCCGGACGCCCTCGTCCTCGGCCTTGGCCTTGCGCTCCGCAGCGAACGATTCTGCGTCGTTGCGCACCTGCTGGGCCGCCGACTCGGCGAGCTCGCGGTGCTGCTCGGCGGCGCGGCGGGCCTCCTCGCGCAGGTCCTTCGCCTCTTCCTCGGCGAGGCGGAGGATCTTCTCGACTCGCGCGCCCAGACCGGCGTACGACGGCTCGGCGTCGGTCACCTGTGCCTGGGCGTTCTGCGTTTCGAGGTGAAGCTCCTCGATGCGCTTTTCCAGAGCAGTGATACGAGCCAGAGCGCTGTCGCGGTCGGAGACGAGCTTCGAGATGCGTTCGTCCACCTGCGCGCGGTCGTACCCACGCCGCACAAGCTCGAAGCCGTAGGGGGAAGTGTCGCTCATGGGGTTCCTGTCGAATGAGACCGGTGAGGTGATAGAGGGAATCCTAGGGGGCGAAGCGGCGTGTCATCGAGCGGATGCACGTTTGATATGGAGAATGAGACCTCTTTCGAGTGGCGAACCAGCAGTTACTTGTCAGAAACTTTGTGTAGAGGGCTCCGACACGCTCCGCTCAGCACGGATCGGCGCTTCTGGCTAGCCGTCTGACGCCTTGCCACCCGATCTGGGTGCGCCCGCCGCGGCGCCGGCCTTGACGCCGCCGTCCTTGCCACTCGACGGGGCCTCAAAAGACTCCAACGCTTCCAGGACGTCCTGGACACGGGAGATCTCGGCATTGATGTCCTCGCGGCGCCGCACCAGGACCTCCAGCTCCCGCTTGCCCTCCTCGACCGTGGCCCGCGCCTCGCGGATCGCCTCGGCCTTGAGCTCCTCGGCCTCCCGGACGAGCGTGTTCTTCTTCTGCTCGGCCTCCTTCAGGAGACCCTCGGCCTTCCGGACGGCGGCGATCCGCACCTTGCCCGCCTCGGAGTTGGCCTCCGAGACCAGGTCCTTCGCCTTCGTCTGTGCCTTCGCCAACTGCTCCTCGGCGGCCCTGATGAGCGCGTCGCACCGGTCGCCCGCGGCCTTCATCGTCTCGGCCGACTCACGGCGGGCCCGCTCGTGCAGCGCCTCGATCTCGCCCGTGATGCGGTCGCGCAGCTCCTCCGCCCGCTCCCTTATCGCGGTGGCGTCCCGGCGCGCGCCGACCAGCAGCTCGTCCGCGTCCGTACGGGCCCGCTCCACCAGGGAGTTGCCCTCCACGGTCGCCTCCGAGACCAGGCGGTCGGCCTCCGTGCGCGCCGCGCCCACCATGCTGTCGGCCTGCGCCTCGGCGTCCGCGGTGGTCTTGTGCGCGCTCGTCTGCGCCTCCGAGATGAGCTTGTCGGCCTCGGCGGCGGTCTCCGTGATGAGCTTGTCGACCTGCTCGGCCGCCTCGGAACGCCGCTTGTTGGCGTCCCTGCGGACCTCGTCCAGCGTCCGGTCGGCCTCCTCGCGCGCGGCCGTGGTCAGCCGCTCGGCCTCGGCCTCCGCCTCCGCCCTGACGCGCTCGGACTCGGCGCGGACCCGCTCGGCGTGCTGCTGAGCGGAGCCCACGGTCTCGGCCGCCTCGGCGCGCAGCCGCTCGGCCTCGCCGGTCGCGTCCGAGATGAGCTTGTCGGCCTTCGCCACGGACTCCGCGCGGCGCCGCTCGACCTCCGCGGCCGTCTCGCTGGTGAGCCGCTCCGCCTCGGCCGTCACCTCGGTGATGAGCGTGTCCGCCTGGGTGGCCGCGTCCGAACGGATCCGGTTCGCGTCCTCGCGGGCCTCGGCCCGGGCGCGCGAGGCGTCCTGCTCGGCGTTCGCGATGGCGTCCGACGCCTCGGTGCGTACGCGCTGGGCGTGCTCGGCGGCCTCGGCGCGCAGCCGCTCGGCCTCCGCGATCGCCTCCGAAACCGTGCGCTCCGCCAGCGACTTGGCGGCCTCCGACTCCGACGCCGCCTCGCGCCGCACCCGGGCCGCGTCCTCGCTGGCCCGCTCGCGCTCGGCGTACGCGTCGGAGCGGACCCGGTCCGACTCCTCCTCGGCCTCGCGCCGCGTACGGTCCGCCGCGTGCTCCGCGGCGTTGCGCAGGCCGGCGATGTCCTCCTGGGCCTGCTCGTGCAGCCCGGACACGGAGTCGCGCACCTGCTGGGCGTGCTGCTCGGCCGCCGACACCATCTCGCCCGCGCGCCGGTCCGCCTCCTCGACCAGGCGCAGCGCCTCGGCCTCGGCCTCCTCCACGCGCTTGCGCGCCGAGGCCAGCAGCTCCTCGCTCTGCTCGCGGGCCCGCTCGCGCTCCTGGTCCGCCTCCTGCCGGGCGGAGCCGAGGAGTTCGTCGGCCTCGCGGCGGCGCCGGGCGGCCTCCTCCTGGGCGGCGGCCAGCGTCTCGGCGCTCTCGGTCGCCAGCCGCTCGGCCGCGGCCTGCGCCTCGGCCCGGACCCGGTCCGCGGTGTCCTGCGCCTCCGACTTCAGCCGCTCCGCCTCGGACGCGGCCTCCGACCGCAGCCGTACGGCGATGGCCTCGCCCTCGGCCCGGGACGCCGACGCGTCCGAGGCGGCCTCGGTGCGCAGCCGCTCGGCCTCGGCCTCGGCCTGCGCCTGGAGCGTACGAATCCGCTCGGCGGCCTCGGAACGCAGCCGGTCGGTCTCCTCGGCGGCCTCGCGGCGGATCCGCTCGGCCTCCGCGCGGGCGTCGCTGAGCGCCTGCTCCGCCGACGCGAGCCGCTGCTCGGCGTCCGAGTGCAGCCGGTTGAGCTCCTCGGCGGCCTCCCCCTCGCGGGCCTCGATCGCGCGCTCGGTCTCCTCGCGCAGGTCGCGGGCGGCCCGCTCGGCCTCGGCCTTGATGGTCTCGGACAGCTCGACGGCCTCGTCGCGCTGCCGCTCCGCCTCCTTGCGGGTCCGGTCCAGGGTCTCCTCGGCCTGGCGGCGCAGCGTCGAGGCGCGCTCGATGGCCTCCGTACGGACCTTCTCGCTCTCCGTCGTGGCCGACTGGCGGAGCTCGTCCGCGTCGGCCTTCGCCTTGGCGAGCAGCTCCTCGGCGGTCTTGGCCGCCTCCTCGATCTGCTGGACGGCCTCGCGGCGGGCCTCGGAGCGGATGCGCTCGCCCTCGGCGACCCCGTCGGCCCGCAGCTGCTCGGCCTCGCCGCGCAGCCGGCGCGCCTCCTCCTGCAGCTCGACCGTCTTGGCGCGGTACTCCTCGGTGTCGTCCTTCGCCGCGCCCTTGAGCTGCTCGGCGAGGTCGTGCGCCTCGGAGCGCAGCCGGTCCGCCTCGGCGTCGGCCTCGCCGCGGATGCGCTCGGCCTCCTCGGCGGCGGCCTTGATGGTGCTCTTGGCGTCCTCCGACGCCTTGTTGAGGACGTCCTCGGCCGTCTTCGCCGTCTTGGCGAGCTGGGAGGCGGACTCCTCCGCCGTGATGCTGCGGGCCTTCTCGGACGCCTCGGCGACGATCTTCTCGGCCTCGGAACGGGCGTCCGCGACGACTTCCTCGGCGGACGCCTTGGTGGCCTCGGCCTCCTTCGTGGCCTCCTCGACCAGCCGGGCGACCTGCTCCTTCGCCGTCCGCGTGCGCTGCTCGTTCGTCGACTCGGCGCTCGCCAGGGCCTTGGTCGCGGCCTCCTTGGCCTCGGTGACCACCTTGTCGGCCTCGGTGCGGGCCTTCTGCAGCGCCGTCTCGGCCTCCGCCATGCGCTGCTCGGCGGCCCGGCTCAGCTCGGTGGCCTGGCGGCGGGCGCTGTCCGACTCGGTGGCGGTGGAGGAGCGCAGCTGCTCGGCGTGCTCGGTGGCCTCCTGGGCCTGGGTGGAGGCGGCGTTCAGCAGCCGCTCGGCCTCCGCGCGGGCCCGGCGCAGGATCTGGTCGGCCTCGGAGCGGGCCGACTCGGCCTCGTCCTGGAGCCGCTGACGGGCCTCGCTCGCGACCCGCTCGGCCTCGGTACGGGCCGCGGCCAGCGCCTGGTCGGCCTCGGCACGCGACTCGTCCAGCAGACGGCGGGCCTGCTGCTCGGAGCGGGCGCGCAGCTGTTCCGCCCAGGACACGTTCTCGTTGACGTGCGACTCGACGGTCTGGCGGCGCTCGGAGAGCTCCTGGTCGAGCTGCTGGCGGCGCGAGACGGCCTCGGCGTGCAGCTCGGCCTGGAGACGGGCGGCCTGCTCGGCGTGCTCCTGGAGGATGCGCTGGGTCTGCGCCCGGGCCTGGCTCAGCTCGCGCTCGGCCTCGGCGCGCAGCTGGTCGGCCTGCACCTGGGCCTGGCGGAGCATCTGCTCGGCCTGGTAGCCGATGTCCGATCCGTCGAACGCGGGCCGGGACATGATGGTGCGGCGCGCCTCGTGCAGCTTGGCGCGCAGCACCTCGACCTGGTAGCCGAGGTCCTCGGCGTGCTGGATCGCCTTTTCCCGCTCGGTCTTCAGCCGCTCCATCTCGGCCTCGAACCGAGAGAGGTGGTCGACGTCAGCCGCCGGCTCTCGCTCCTGGCGTTCGTAGCCCCGCACTGCGCGGTCCCATCCGTCCCCTGGTCGCAAATTTCTCCAAACGAGCTCCGCCCAACCGTCGAACGGGGCCCCCGGGGAATGGTGTCAGATCAACGGCGGAGCGCGGGCTGCCGCCCTAACCCTCGTCCCCCGAAACCTGGACCCCGGCCCTTGGGCGCTTCTGACGGATCTCCGTGGCGTCACGACGCCCGGCACGCAATCTCGCCGCACCGGACACAAGCCCTGGTAGCTCCGCTACGAGGACTTCCGCCCGGCACGCCGAGAGCACGCACCGAACGCCGCTCCTTCTCCCACGGCCATCCGTCAGAAGCGCCCTGGGTCCCGTCGTCGGAAGGCGGCAGGACCCCGGCCGTCCCCTCGCGAGGGGACGACCGACCCCAACCCTACCGGCCCCTATGTACGGAGGTCAGTGCTCAGGTGACTCAACCGGCGCCGAAGTGACCAGTTCTGTCAGTACACCGTGACAATCCTTGGGGTGCAGGAACGTGATCCGTGACCCCATGGAACCGCGCCGCGGCTCGTCGTACAGGACGCGTACCCCCTTGCCGCGGATCTCGGCGGCGTCCCCGTCCACATCCGCCGTACCGAAGGCGATGTGATGGACCCCTTCACCGTTCTTGGCCAGCCACTTCCCGACGGCGGAGTCGTCCCTGGTCGGCTCCAGAAGCTGCAGGTAGGAGGCGCCGCCGTCGTCCGTGCTGTTGATCTTGAGCATGGCCTCCCGCACGCCCTGCTCCTCGTTGACCTCGGAGTGGTACACCTCGAAGCCGTACGTGGCCCGGTAGAACTCGACAGTCGCGTCGAGGTCGAAACAGGCGATCCCGATGTGGTCGATTCGCGTCAGCATGGTGTCAGTGCACCGCTCCTCAGGTGGTTACGCAACGTGCGCGCGATCACACTCTTCGCCGGATGACGGGGTGGCCTACCGCTCAGTACATTCGAAGTAAACCCTCGTTCACTCCTCGGCTGTACCAGCTGGAAGGGGATCGCACCTCATGTCTGGAACGAACGGCAACACCTCGGTGATCGTCGCGGGCGCACGTACGCCCATGGGACGACTGCTGGGTTCGCTGAAGTCCTTCTCCGGAGCCGACCTCGGCGGCTTCGCTATCAAGGCCGCCCTCGACCGTGCGGGGATCGGTGGCGACCAGGTGCAGTACGTGATCATGGGCCAGGTGCTGCAGGCCGGGGCGGGGCAGATCCCGGCGCGCCAGGCGGCGGTCAAGGCCGGCATCCCGATGAACGTCCCGGCGCTCACCATCAACAAGGTCTGTCTGTCGGGCCTGGACGCCATCGCTCTCGCCGACCAGTTGATCCGTGCGGGTGAGTTCGACGTGGTCGTCGCGGGTGGCCAGGAGTCCATGACGAACGCCCCCCACCTGCTCCCGAAGTCCCGCGAGGGCTACAAGTACGGCGCGGTCCAGATGCTCGACGCGATGGCGTACGACGGTCTGACCGACTCCTTCGAGAACGTCGCCATGGGCGAGTCGACGGAGAGGCACAACACGAAGCTGGGCATCGGCCGGGCCGAGCAGGACGAGATCGCGGCCCTCTCGCACCAGCGTGCGGCGGCCGCGCAGAAGAACGGCCTCTTCGAGGCGGAGATCGCGCCCGTCGAGATCCCGCAGCGCAAGGGTGAACCGGTCGTTTTCAGCCAGGACGAGGGCATCCGCGGCGAGACGACGGCGGAGTCGCTGGGCAAGCTGCGCCCGGCGTTCGCGAAGGACGGGACCATTACGGCGGGTTCCGCCTCGCAGATCTCGGACGGTGCGGCGGCCGTGGTCGTGATGAGCAGGGCCAAGGCGGAGGAGCTCGGCCTGGACTGGATCGCGGAGATCGGCGCCCACGGCAACGTGGCGGGCCCGGACAACTCCCTGCAGTCCCAGCCGTCGAACGCGATCGACCACGCGCTGAAGAAGGAGGGCCTTGAGGTCGCGGACCTCGACCTGATCGAGATCAACGAGGCCTTCGCGGCGGTCGCCGTCCAGTCGATGAAGGACCTCGGAGTGTCCACCGAAAGGGTGAACGTCAACGGTGGCGCGATCGCCCTCGGCCACCCCATCGGCATGTCCGGCGCCCGGCTGGTCCTCCACCTGGCGCTGGAGCTGAAGCGGCGGGGCGGCGGCGTGGGCGCGGCCGCGCTGTGCGGTGGCGGTGGGCAGGGTGACGCGCTGATCGTGCGGGTACCGAAGTCCTGAGTCCCCGGTACACCCTTGGTCCGCTGTACGCCCATCCGGATTCTGTCCGGACTCCTCTGGACTGTCGCTGAACGGAGCTGTGATGCAGGACGTCGCCACACTGGTCGCCCAGGCCAGGGAAGGCCGGCCGCGGGCCGTGGCCCGGCTGATCTCCCTGGTGGAGGGGGCGTCCCCACAGCTCCGTGAGGTCATGGAGGCGCTGGCGCCCCTGACGGGCGGGGCGTACGTGGTGGGCCTGACCGGCTCTCCGGGCGTCGGCAAGTCGACGTCGACGTCCGCGATGGTGACGGCGTACCGGAAGCAGGGCAAGCGGGTCGGGGTACTGGCCGTGGACCCGTCGTCGCCGTTCTCGGGCGGCGCGCTGCTGGGCGACCGCGTGCGCATGTCCGAGCACGCGTCGGATCCGGGTGTGTACATCCGTTCCATGGCCACGCGCGGTCATCTGGGGGGTCTCGCCTGGGCGGCCCCGCAGGCGATCCGTGTCCTGGACGCGGCGGGCTGCGACGTGATCCTCGTCGAGACCGTCGGCGTGGGTCAGTCGGAGGTGGAGATCGCCTCTCAGGCGGACACCTCGGTCGTGCTCCTGGCTCCGGGGATGGGCGACGGCATCCAGGCGGCGAAGGCCGGGATCCTGGAGATCGGTGACGTGTACGTGGTCAACAAGGCCGACCGCGACGGTGCCGACGCGACGGCCCGGGAGCTGAACCACATGCTCGGGCTCGGTGAGTCGCGTGGCCCCGGCGACTGGCGGCCGCCGATCGTGAAGACGGTCGCTGCGCGGGGCGAGGGCGTCGACGAGGTCGTCGAGGCGCTGGAGAAGCACCGGGCCTGGATGGAGGAGCGGGGCGTGCTGGCGGAGCGTCGGCTGTCCCGCGCCTCCCGCGAGGTCGAGACCATCGCGGTGACGGCCCTGCGGGAACGGATCGGGGATCTGCACGGTGATCGTCACCTGGGCGTGTTGGCGGAGCGGATCGTGGCGGGGGAACTGGATCCCTACCGGGCGGCGGACGAGCTGGTGGCGGGGTTGACGGAGGGGTGAGCGGGGGAGGGCGGCACGGGTTTTCTCGCCCCCGCCGCCCCTACCCGTCCCATCCTCTACCTGGGGGCTGCGCCCCCAGACCCCCAGGGGTGGGGGTGTCTGGGGTGGGTTTGTTGGGTGCGGGTGGGTGGGGGCTGGTCGCGCAGTTCCCCGCGCCCCTAAAAGCCGCAGCCCTGCCCGGACAATTCAGCGCAGCCCGCGCCCATTCCAGCCCCTTGGGGGCACCTCCCAGCGGTAGCTGGGGGAGTTTGAGGAGCGGGGTCCGGGGCGGAGCCCCGGGGAGGGGACGGGTAGGGGCGGCGGGGGCGGAAGAAGCCCCCGGGAAGGAAGCCGCCCCCGGAGAACCCCCCGTGGGATGCAAGGTCGGAGGCCACCATTGATCCGCCGCTGCGAAATACTTACGCGGCTGCGGCAATGGCGGCCTTTGGCTGAAAGCTTCAAAACCTTCAGAACCTTCAGCCACGCGGAACGGGATCAGGAGCGCTGACGTGCACGAGGGCGGTAACGGTGAGGGGCATCGGACGGGATCCGGCGCGCCCCAGGCAGGCATGGACCACGCCTTCCTGGAGCTGGAGCGGGAGCTGACGGTGTTCCTGCGGCGGGCCCGCGCCAAGTCCGGCGAGATGGCCCGCGCGGTCCACCCCGACCTGGAGTCCGCGGCGTACGGGCTGCTGGCCCGCCTGGACGAGACGGGCGGGCTGCGGGCCACGGACCTCGCCGCCTACATCGGCGTCGGCAAGGCCACGATGTCCCGCCAGCTCCGCGCCCTGGAGCACCTCGGTCTCGTCGCCCGTGAACCCGACCCCGCGGACGGCCGCGCCTGGCTCGTCCACCTCACGGACGAGGGCCGGTCCCGGTTCCGCCGGGTGCGCGACGCGCGGCGCGAGCGGTACGTACGCCAGATGACGGGCTGGGACCGCCAGGAGGTCGCCGAACTCGCCCGCCTCCTCCACCAGCTGAACGAGACCAGCGAGGGCTGACGCCGGGCCCGCCCCAAGGACTGGATGGCCGGGTCACAACTCCGCGTACACCACCGTCGCGTCGTCGTGCCGCTTGCTGCGCCCCAGGTGGGTCCTGTCGGTGTCGGCCGTCTCCAGAGCCCGTACCCGCTCCACCAGTGCCCCCGCCCCCTCCTTCCGTACGACGGTGAGGAGGTCGGTCCAGTCGCCCTCGTGGAACTTCTCCACCCAACGGGTGGCGCCGTCCGTCAGGGCGGCCAGGGCGTGGACCGAGGAGCGGGGGAGCGTCCCGGTCACGGCGCGGGAGGCGACCGACGGGTCGGCCGCGGCGGTGAAGAAGCCGCCCTCCTGGTTGCGCAGGGTCGCGTCGGTGAGCGCGGCCGAGGTGAGAGTGGCTCGCGGGACGCGGGACAGACGGTCGTCGAGGATCGTCGTCACCGTGCCGTCCGGGGCCGCGACCAGGAGCGCCGAGTCCGACAGCACCAGGTACTCGACGGTCTCCGCGGACCAGCGGGCGAGGACCACTGTGGCCTGTGGGGTGCGCGGGTGAGAAAGGTCACAGGTTTGGGCATGGGACGCGGCGGTACGAGAGATGGCCTGTGCGAGAGCTTCGGGCAGCGTCAAATCCCGTTCTGAAAGGGACAGTTCGGTCAGGGCGCCACCGAGGCGGGAGGAGAACCAGGCGACCGAATGTCGACAGCCGTATTCACCCCGCGGCGGCGTCACGCCGTCGAGGACGACCAGCGCGCCGCCCTGTCCCGAAGCGGGAAGCGCGACCGCGGCGAAGTCCTCGTTGGCGCGGTCCGGGTCACCGGGCTCCGATACGAGTTCCGTACGCATTCGGCCAGTCTGCATGAGCCCTTCACAACGGCCACGAGAGGTCGGCATTGGTCGCGGGAGGGGTGCGGCCTGCCGGGTCAGGCGTCGGGTTTGGCGTGGAATGATCGGGTCCGGTGAAGCGCGGTGGCGAATATTGCCAAAGGCCGCCGCCCACGTCCAATGGGCCCGCCGCGCGGGCGCGCCACGCGCGCCAGAGAAACTTGCCCGCCAACTCCGGTCCGGGGTTCACTCCTTCGGGTGGTGGGTCTGATGATGCGAGATCACCGTCCACCGGCACTGGGAGGGTCGGGAGCCGTACCGGGAAGACGCACAGGTTGACGGAACGTCACCCGGGCCCATGGGTAAACGAGTCAGGAATGCGAGCACCGGTGCAGAAAATGCGGCCTCGGCGCACAGGCAAGCAGACGGCCCCCAAGGCCGCCCCGAACCCGGGCGGGCAGGCGGGCGACCAGCCCACCGTCGGCACCGGACGCCCCGCGCACGTCCGCAACCGGCTCATCGGCGCCGTCGCCGTCGTCGCGGCCGCCATCGCCGGCGCCGGGGCCCCCTCGGTCCTCGCCGCCTCCAGCCAGCTGAACGACACACAGAACCTGGTGACGCTCGCCGAGCAGACCCAGCAGGCGCTCACCCTCGCCCACGCGCTGGCCGACGAGCGCGACGAGGTCGCCGCGTACGTCGCCGCCGGGCGCCCCAAGTCCAAGGCCCCCAGCGAGGAGCGCAGCGCCCGCGT
This sequence comes from Streptomyces sp. NPDC046862, assembly GCF_040704615.1. Classification (NCBI taxonomy): domain Bacteria; kingdom Bacillati; phylum Actinomycetota; class Actinomycetes; order Kitasatosporales; family Streptomycetaceae; genus Streptomyces; species Streptomyces sp. NPDC046862. The sequence continues at coordinate 49,378 of NZ_JBEYXP010000042.1, forward strand.
CGACCGGCAGGTGGACGAACTCAAGGCCGACGCGCCCGCGGGACTCGGCCGGGAACTGAACGAGATCGCCACCGTCCGGCGAACGGCGCTCACGGGCAAGAGCAGTGCTCTCGAAGCGTACGAGGCCTACTCCGCCACCATCACCGAGCTGCACGCCATCGCCGAGGACCTGGCCGAGAAACTCCCGCCCCGCGCCGGCGACGGCTCCCACGCGCTCGCCGAGCTCGACACCGCCGTCCAGCAGTCCGCCGCCGCCCGCGGACTGCTCCTCGCCGCGCTGAGCGTGCCGAAGAGCACGCAGACCGTCACCGACCCCGTGACCGGTCTGCCGACCACGGAGACCAGCACCTCGGCCGCCGACCGGAAGCAGCGCGACGAGCTCACCGCCGCCGCCCAGCAGGCCCGCGTCCGCTCCGCCGCGGCCCTCGACGACTTCCGCGAGACGGCTCCGGCGAAGGCCCGCTCCTCCTACGACTCCACGGTCACCGGCCCCGAGGTCACCTCCGCCGACACCTACCTCGACAAGCTGACCGACCAGCCGACGCTCTCCGACTCCGAGCTGAACACCGGCACCACGAAGCTGGACGCCGCGCTGTCCGCCCGCGTGGAGCTGATGCGCGGCGTCGAGGCCTCCCTCAACGACCGGCGCACCAAGGACCTCGCCCAGCTCCGAGACGACGACGTCACCGCGCTGGAGATCCGTATCGCCGTCCTCGGCGCCCTCCTCCTCGTCGCCATCGGCATCGCCACCGCCATGGCCCGCACGCTCACCCAGCCGCTGGCCGCACTGCGCATCGGCTCGGCACGCGTCGCCGCCGATCCGGCGACCGAGGAACCGGTCAGGTACACCGGACGCAACGACGAGTTCGCCCAGGTCGTGCGCTCCGTCAACGCGCTCCACACGCACGCCCTCGCCCTCCACGAGCGGCTCACGCCCCTGGAGGGCGACCGCAAGCACCTCATCGGCCAGCGCCAGACCATGGCCGACGAACGCGACCGGCTGCGCGCCGAACTCGCCGACGCCACCGCCCACCTGGAGCGGATCCGGCACAGCATCCACGGCACCTTCGTCAACCTCTCCCTGCGCACCCTCGGCCTCGTCGAGCGCCAGCTCGCCGTCATCGAGGGCATGGAGGAGCGCGAGCAGGACCCCGAGCGGCTCGCCACTCTCTTCAAGCTCGACCACTTCGCCACCGTCATGCGCCGCCACAGCGAGAACCTCCTCGTCCTCGCCGGCGCCGAGCACGGCCAGCAGCACGCGAGCCCGGTCCCGCTCGTCGACGTCGTCCGGGCCGCCGTCAGCGAGATCGAGCGCTACGACCGCGTCCGTATCGCCGCCCTGCCGCCGCACACGCACATCGCCGGGTTCGCCGCCGACGACCTCAGCCACCTGGTCGCGGAACTCCTGGAGAACGCGACCTCGGCCACGCCGCCCGAGCAGCCGATCGAGATCTCCGGCTGGCTGCTGGAGAACGGCGAGGTCATGCTCTCCGTGCAGGACGACGGCCTCGGCATCCCCGCCGACCGGCTGGAGCGGCTCAACGCCCGCCTCAAGCACTTCGACCCCGAGCAGCCGTACGACCAGGAGGGCGGCGAGGGACTCGGGCTCGGCCTGTACGTCGTGGCCCGCCTCGCCCACCGGCACGGCGTCCGCGTCCGGCTGCGCGAGCAGCAGCAGGGCGGTATCGCGGCCGTCGTGGTCGTCCCGAAGCCCCTGCTGGCCACCACGCCCGCCAGCGCGGTCCCCGCGTCCGGACCGGTGTCGACCGACGCGGCCACGTCCCTGCCGGGAGCCGACGCCGAGGCCAACTCCAACGTCCTGCGCGGCCGCTCGACCGGCGCCGTCCGCGAGTCGGACGGCGACAGCGGTGACGGCGACCCGCTGATCGAAGCGGCCGAGCGGGCGCTGAGGGAGCGCGAGGCGCACGGCGAGCAGGCGCACCGCGAGCAGGCGCACACCGAGTACGACGGCGCCGTACGACCGGACGATCCCGTCGAGGCCGAGGCTGAACCGGTGCAGGAACCGGTGCCCGACACGATCCCCGGGACCGTACCCGCCGAGTCGGTCTCCGAGACCACGATGGAGCTGTTCGCCCCGATCCTGCCCGACGACCGGCATCCGGACCCGAATCCGGATCTGGACCCGGACCCGGGCCCGAACCTGGACTCCGCGCCCGCCGCCGACCCGTACACCATCGGGCCCGACCTGCACGAGCGCGCCGCCGACGAGGGGGGAGCGGCGCACCCGGACCAGGATCCGGACGCCGAGGGGACCGGGCAGAGCGAGGCTCCGAGGCTCACCGACAAGGGCCTCCCCAAGCGCACGCCCAGGATCACCGCACCCACGGCGGCCCCCAGGCCGCGTGTCGGGGGCGTGAACGCCGAGGAGCTGCGCCGCCGGCTCGGCGGCTTCCACCAGGGAGCCAGGGAGGGCCACCGCGACGTCGCGGCGGAGATCGCCGAGCGGAGCGGGGACACGCGGCAGACACGGACGCCCGCGGCGCGACGGCACGACGAGCACCACGAGCACGACTCAGTGGACACATCGGGGGGCACATCCGAGGAGGCAAGCAGTTGACCGCGCCCAGTACCTTCGGACTGAGCAACGAAGCCCGCAACCTGCACTGGCTGCTGACCAACCTCGTCGAGGAGGTGCCGGGCCTGCTGTCGGTCGCGGTGGTCTCCTCCGACGGCCTGCTCCTGCTCTCCTCCGACCCCGGGAGGAACGCCCAGGCACGGCAGGCGGGCACGGGAAAACCCACCGGCCCCAGGGGATCCGCCGCCGACCTGGCCACCATCGTCTCCGGCATCGGCAGCCTCACCATCGGCGCCGCCAAGCTGATGGACTTCGGCGGGGTAAGGCAGACGATGGTCGCGATGGACGAGGGCAGCCTCTTCGTCATGTCGATCAGCGACGGCTCACTGCTCGGCGTGCACGGCTCCCCGGACTGCGACATGAGCGTGGTCGCGTACCACATGGCGCTCTTCGTGGGCCGCGCCGGACACGTCCTGACCCCCGAACTCCGCAGTGAGCTACGCAAGTCACTGGAGACGGAGACTGCCGGGAGCAGGCGATGAGCGGCTCGCGGAGGAAGCTCCCGGTCCGCGGCGGGGACCGCAAACCCGCCCGGGTCCGCCCGTACTCCCTCACCGGCGGGCGCACCCGCTTCGGTCACGTCCTGCTCGTGGAGACGTTCGTCGCCGCCATCGAAGCCCCCGATGAGCGGCGGGAACTGACGAATGGTTCACTCAACACCAAGGTGATGCCCGAACTGCGGGCCATCGTCGAACTCTGCCGCCGCATGCGGACGGTGGCGGAGATCGCCGCGCTGCTGAGAATGCCGCTCGGCGTGGTCCGCGTCCTCCTCAGCGATCTCGCGGACCAGGGAAAGATCCGTGTGTACGGAACGGAGCAGGGACCGGTACAGCCGGACCGCGCTCTGCTGGAAAGGGTGCTGAGTGGACTCCGTCGCCTCTGACGTCTCCTCCCCGGGCGTCACCCGAGATCCCGCCGCCCGGGATCTCACGCAAGATCCTGTCTCCCCCCGCGTCGTCCCCCAGAGACTCGCCCCGGCCGCCGAGTCCGACGAAGAGCTGAAACCCTGGCAGAAGGACGTCACCCGCGCCCCGATCGCGACGAAGATCGTGGTGGCGGGCGGCTTCGGCGTCGGCAAGACCACGCTCGTCGGCGCCGTCTCGGAGATCAGGCCCCTCCAGACGGAGGCGCTGATGACCGAGGCCAGCGAGGACACCGACGACCTGACGGCCACCCCGGGCAAGATGACCACCACGGTGGCCATGGACTACGGCCGCATCACGCTCGACGACGACCTGGTGCTCTACCTGTTCGGCACACCGGGCCAGCAGCGGTTCTGGTTCATGTGGGACGACCTGGTGCGCGGCGCGATCGGCGCGGTGGTCCTCGCCGACACCCGCCGCCTGTCGGACTGCTTCGCGGCCCTCGACTACTTCGAGAGCTACGGACTGCCGTACGTCGTCGCGGTCAACCACTTCGAGGGCAGCGAGCGGTTCGACCCCGACGACGTGCGTGAGGCCCTCACCGTCCCCGACCACGTACCCGTCATGGTCATGGACGCCCGGAAGCGGAGGTCCGTGACCGAGACCCTGCTGGCGCTGTGCGCCCACGCGATAACCGCCCTGCCCGAGTAAGCAGCACGACCAGGAGACAAGCCCCCGTATGCGGAAGATACTCGTCGTCGGAGCCGGCCAGTCCGGACTCCAGCTCGCCCTCGGACTCCAGTCGCACGGGTACGAGGTCACCCTGATGTCCAACCGGACGGCGGACGAGATCCGCACCGGCCGGGTCATGTCGACGCAGTGCATGTTCCACACGGCACTGCAGCACGAACGCGATCTGGGGCTGAACTTCTGGGAGTCCCAGGCCCCGAGGATCGAGGGGCTCGGCGTCTCGGTCGCGGCGCCCGGCTCGCACGACCCGGGCCCGACGCAGCGCGCGATCGACTGGGTGGGCCGGCTCGACGGGTACGCCCAGTCCGTGGACCAGCGGGTGAAGATGGCCGGCTGGATGGACACCTTCGCCCAGCGCGGCGGCCAGCTCGTCATCCACGGTGCCGCCGTCTCCGACCTCGACTACTTCTCCCGCCTCTACGACCTCGTCCTCGTCTCGGCCGGCAAGGGCGAGCTGGTGTCGATGTTCGGCCGCGACGCCTCCCGCTCGCCCTTCACCGAGCCGCAGCGCGCCCTCGCCGTCGCGTACGTGCACGGTCTGGGCCCGCGCCCGGAGCACCCGGACTACGACGCGGTCCGCTGCAACCTCGTCCCCGGCGTCGGCGAACTCTTCGTCATGCCCACCCTCACGACCTCCGGCCGCGCCGACATCCTGTTCTGGGAGGGCATACCCGGCGGCCCGCTCGACGTCTTCAACGGTGTCAAGGACCCGGGCGAGCACCTCTCCCTGACCCTGGATCTCATGGAGAAGTTCGTGCCCTGGGAGCACGCGCGGGCCGGCAAGGTCGAACTGACCGACGCGGGCGGCGTGCTGAGCGGCCGCTACGCCCCCACCGTGCGCAACCCCGTCGCCCACCTCCCCGGCGGTGGTCTGGCCCTCGGCGTCGCCGACGTCGTCGTGGCGAACGACCCGATCACCGGCCAGGGCTCGAACTCGGCGTCGAAGTGCGCCGCCGCCTACCTGGGCGCGATCCTGGAGCACGGCGAGAAGGAGTTCGACGAGGCCTGGATGCGGTCGGCCTTCGACCGCTACTGGGCCACCGCCCAGCACGTCACCAAGTGGACGAACGCCATGCTCGGCCCGCCCCCGGAGCACGTCCTCAACCTGATCGGCGCGGCCGGCTCGCTGCCCCCGGTGGCGAACCGTTTCGCCAACGGCTTCAACGACCCGGCCGACTTCGATGACTTCTTCTACGACCCCGCCAAGACCGAGGCCTATCTGGCTTCCGTCACCGGAGCCTCCGTCTCCGGCGCCACCCCCGACGCGTAACCCGTGTCGGTTCCGTCCAGCGCACCCTTGGGGAGCTTAGGCGGCGTGTAGCGCGCCAGGGGCTCGCCGAGGGGGTCGGGCCGCACGGCCCCCAGAACCGGGTTCGCGGCGATGGGCGACACCTTGACCCGCGCCCCGGGCCGGGGCGCCTGCACGACCATGCCGTTGCCCAGGTAGAGGGCGACGTGCGTGGCCTCCGGGAAGTACACGACGAGGTCCCCGGGCCGCAGCCGCTCCATGGGCACCCGCTCCAGCTTCGCCCACTGCTCCTGACTGGTCCGGGGGATCGGCACCCCGGCGTGTGCCCAGGCCTGCGAGGTGAGCCCCGAGCAGTCGTACGCCTTCGGCCCCTCGGCCCCCCACTGGTACGGCTTGCCGATCTGCTCGACCGCGAACCGCAGCGCCCGCGCACCCTCCTCGGTCGGCGGCCGTACGCTGCTCAGCGCCCCGGACGCCACGAACTCCCGCTGGGCCCCGGCCTCCTTCTTCCGCTCCAACGAGGTGAGGGCGCCGAGCTGTGCGTCCGTGAGGGAGGCGAGCAGTTCCTCGACCGCCTTCAGGCGCTCGCGGACGTCGTCCCGCTTCTTCTTCCGCCGCTCGGCCAGGGAGAGCCGCACGTCGAGGGCCCTGCGCGCCTTCCGGGCCAGGAGGTCGGCCCGCTCCTCGTTCCGCACCAGCCGCTCAACCGTCCGAGCCCGGTCAAGCGCCACCTGCCGGATCACATGGCCCTGCTCCAGGGCCCGCTGCGGATCCCGGGCCAGCAACAGCCGTACGTACGGGGAGATGTCGGTACGGCTCTGGTACTGCTGCCGCGCCAGCCGGCCGACGTTGCCCCGGCTGTCCTGCAGGGAGAGCCGGGCCCGGGCCAGCCGCCATTCGATCCGCTCCACCAGGGCCCGCTGCCGCTTCAGCTTCTCCTCGGTGGCGTTGTAGGTCTCGGTGGCCTTCTCGGCCTCGCGGTAGAGGCGCTGGAGATCCGTGAGAAGTGTGGCGACGGAGCGGTGGCCGGTGGAGCGGTTGTCGGTGACGGGTGGTTCCACCGGGTCGGGCGCGGCGACCGACGGGGCGGGCCCGAGGGCCACGCCGGCCGCGACCGCCGCCGTACAGACCAGGCGCAGCAGCCTTCCTGACACGTCATCACCTCCCGAGCGGGGGTGGACCGTCCACCCGCGCACCGGCAGGTTGAGGTGCGTGCGGTGGGGCCGCATGCCGAGAGGTCGCATCGGCCCAACCAGGTCACTCGTCCGTGGCCTCGCCCCGCGCGCCCGGCGCGGCGCCTGGCTTCTGGCGGGGCCTGGACCACGGCCACCGGGGGCCGTCGTCGCCTCCCTCGGGGTCGAACTCGTACTGCCACTTGTGGCCGAGGGCGAGCCGTCCGGCGTTCGGTCTGGGTACGCGGCGGTAGACCAGCACGGTCGGGGGCCCGCCGGCGGCGTCCGGGACCGGGACCCGGTACGTCTTCGGCGGATGTCCGGTGATGCCCAGCAGCACGGGCAGGACACGCCCGTCCAGGGGGCCGCCCACGAAGGGAGTGGCTTCGCTCTTCACGGCACCAGTGTCACCACAGATGCCCGGCGTCCCCGACAAGGGGCAGCACCCGCCGTGCCAGCCCGCCGACGGCCCCCTCGGCACGCTCCGTCGCGAGCGCGGCACGCACCACGCCGGCCGTCTGCGGATCGCGTCCCGCGGTGGTCAACAGACACGCCACGAACTGCTCCACCAGCCAGTCCCGCAGCTCGTCCGGCGACGGGTCCTTGCCCTCGTCCAGCCAGATCAGCGACGCGGCCTCGACGGAGCAGATCCACATCCGTACGGTCATGCGGAGCCGGGGGCCGGGGTCCGTCACCCGCAGGTGGTCCAGGACGTGTTCGGCGGCGGTGCGCCGTACGCGGTCCACGATGGCGGTGGTCCGGGAGGTCTCCACGACGCTGCCGCCCTGCAGCAGCGCGCTGAACCCGGCGTCGTGCTCGTCGACGAAGGCGAGGTAACGGTCGAGGGCGTGGGACAGCCGCTGGGTGAGGGGGCCCTCGGCGGGCTCGTCGAAGCACCGCTCCAGCTCCTCGGCCGCCGAGCGGAGGGCGGCCTCGTACAACTGCTGCTTGCCGCCGGGGAAGTAGCGGTAGACCAGCGGCCGTGACACGCCGGCCGTCTCCGCCACCTCGTCGAGGGAGACCTCCTCGGGGGCCCGGTGGGCGAACAGTTCGAGGGCCGCCGCCAGCAGCTGGCTGCGCCGCTGTTCGACGCTGAGCCGTCGGTAGGCGGGGGTGGGGGCCTGGGGGGTCATGACCGGCAGCGTAACGGTGTGGCGGTCGCGGTCTCGTGGGTGCGGGGGGCGCGGGCCCGGCCCGTCCGACGGATCGGTGGGCCGGGTCGCGTGTGTCCCACCGTGTCGTCGCCGTCACGGGGAAACCCTCGGAAAGTCTTGAATCGGGCTTGGAGTGGCAGGTCGGCACCAGAAACATCCCTAGGGGTGGTGTGAGCACTCCGGGGGGTCACGTGACGGTTGTGTTAGGGGCGTTGGGCGCGATCCAGGTGTGGAGGGACGGGGCTCCGGTCGACGTGGGGCACGCGCGGCAGCGGTTGGTGCTGGCGGCCCTGGCCGTGGACGCCGGCCGGGTGGTGCCCGCGGACGTGCTGACGGACCGGGTCTGGGGCGAGCGGGTGCCGCGCCGTGGCCGGGAGGCGCTGTACGGGTATGTGTCCCGATTACGGCAGGCGCTGGCCGGGACCGGGGTGGGCCCGGTCCGGGAGCAGGGCGGGTACCGGCTGGCGGTGGCGCCGGAGGCGGTGGACGTGTTCCGGTTCCGTGAGACGGTGCGCCGGGCCCGCGCGGAGGACGGTGGCGAGCGTGCCCTGGTGCTGTGGGAGGAGGCACTCGCACTGTGGCGGGGCGAGGCGTTCACCGGGGCGGACACCCCGTGGTTCAACGCCCAGCGGGACCTGCTCGACGGCGAACGGCTGGCCGCCCGCCTGGACCTGACCGAGGTGCGGCTGGCGCTGGGGCAGCACACCCGGGTGGTGGCCGAGTGCGCCGCGCGGGCGGAGGCCCTTCCGCTGGACGAGCGGGTGGCCGGGCAGCTGATGCTGGCGCTGTACCGGTGCGGACGGCAGGCCGAGGCGCTCGACCACTACGACCGCCTCCGGCGCCGGCTGGCCGAGGAGCTGGGCACCGATCCCGGCCCGGCGCCGCGGCGGCTCCATCGGCAGATCCTCACCTCCGACCCCGCCCTCGACCCCGCCCTCGACCCCGCCCACGGCACCGCTCCCGCGGAGGCCGCCGTGGCGCCGGCCGCGCGCGGCTCCTCCAGGCCGGTCCCGCGGCAGTTACCGCCTCCTCCCGCGGCCTTCGTCGGACGGGACGACGAACTCGCCTCCCTGGACAGCCTGTTGAAGAGAGCAGTCGAAGCGGACAGAGTGCTCGTGATCTCCGCCATCGGTGGTGTGGGAGGCATCGGCAAGACCTGGCTGGCCCTGCACTGGGCCCACGAGCACCTCGACCGGTTCCCCGACGGCCAGCTGTACGCGAACCTGCACGGCTTCGACCCGATCACCGCCCCGCTGTCCGCCTCGGCGGTCGTACGCGGCTTCCTCGACGCCCTCGGCACCGACCCCCAGGAGATACCGGCCGATCAGGAGGCCCAACTGGGGCTGTACCGGTCCCTGGTCGCCGACCGGCGCATGCTCGTCGTGCTGGACAACGCCCGCGACGCCGACCAGGTCCGCCCCCTGCTGCCCGGCAGCGCCACCTGCATGGTCGTCGTCACCAGCCGCAGCCACCTCGGCGCCCTGACCGCCACCCACGGCTCCCGCTGCCTGGCTCTCGGCACACTCGCGGACGACGAGGCCCGCCAGGTCCTCACACGCGCCCTGGGCCACGACCGGACCATCGCCGAACCGGACGCGGTGGACGCCCTGCTCCGACACTGCGCGGGACTGCCCCTGGCCCTGGGCATCGTCGTCGCCCGAGCCGCCGCACGACCCGACTTCCCCCTCTCCGTGCTGGCCGAGGAGATCGACGACGCCACCCACCGGCTCGACGCCCTGACCGCCGGAGACCTCACCACGGATCTGCGTGCGGTCTTCGAGACGTCCTACCGGGCCCTGGACGACCGGACCGCACAGGTCTTCGCCCTGCTGGGCCTGGCACCGGGGCCGGACATCGGTCTGCCCGTCGCGGCAGGCCTCACCGGGCTCCCGGTCCCTCGCGCGCGCGTGCTGCTGCGAGCGCTGGAGGAGGCCCATCTCCTCCAGCAGCACACCCCCGGCCGCTACCGCATGCACGACCTGGTCCGCCTCTACGCCACCGAACGAGGCCGCACCCTGCCCCGCGACCTCAGCGACATGGCACTGCGCCGGCTGGTCGACTTCCACCTCCACACCGCCGCCACCGCCGACCGGCTCCTGTTCCCGCACCGTCAGCCGATCCGGCTGGACCCGCCGGCCCCCGGCGCCGGCCCGCTGCCGATGGAGAAAGCGGCGGCACTGGCGTGGTTCGACGCGGAGCACCCGTCCCTGCTCGCCGTCCAGGAGCTCGCCCTGGAGCAGGGCCGGGACCGCCAGGCATGGCAACTGGCCTGGACACTCGACGGCTTCCAGCGGCACCGGGGCCACGTCCGGGACGGGCTCACGTCCTGGCGGAACGGGCTCACCGCCGCCGACCGGCTGGGTGACCCCGAGGCCCGGGCCACCGCCCACTGGCTCCTGGGCCGGACCCGCGCCGAGCTGGGCGAGAACACCCTGGGCCTGGACCATCTGCGGTCGGCTCTCGCCCTGTTCGAGCAGGCCGACGACACCGCGGGCCAGGCCCACGCCCACCGCAGCATCGCCCGGGTCCGGGCCCGGCAGGGCGACCACCGGCAGGCTCTGGACCATGCCGAGCGCGCCCTCGGCCGCTACCGGACACTCGACAACCCGGTGTGGGAGGCCAACGCGGTCAACGCCGTGGGCTGGTACCACGCGATCCTCGGCCAGCACGAACCGGCCCGCCGGCACTGCACGCGGGCCCTCGCCATGTTCCGCGAGATCGGTTACCCCGCGGGCGAGGCCTCCGCTCTCGACAGCCTGGGCTATGTCGCCCGGAACACCGGTCGGTACACCGAGGCGCTGGACCACTACCGGCAGGCGCTCCGCCTGTGCCGCGAGACGGGCAACACCGCACAGGTCGCGGACTCCCTGCTCAGCCTCGGAGTGATCCACCAGGCCCTGGGCCGGTCCACCGACGCCCGCGAGAACTGGCAACAGGCCCTCGACCTGTTCCGCTCCCAGCAGCGCACCGAGAAGGCCCGGGACACCGAGGAACGGCTCGACGCGCTCGGTCCGAACGCCCCCTCACGCCAGTAGCCCCGACGACCTCCACAACCGCCGGCCCACCCCCCGCAGCACCCCGATGTCGTCCAGGAAGTCCGTCAGCCGCTTCGCCCCCGTCCGCATGACCTCACGGCGGTGGGGGCTGGACCTGACCTGGGCCAGGGCCTCGCGTTGGTCGAGGCCCACGTTCGTGTAGACCTCGGGGTTCACGAAGGCCACCGAGAAGACGCGGGCGAACTCGCCCGACGTGACGCGGGTGAACTCCTGCGACCAACGTGGGGCCGTGAGCATCTGGCGGCGGAGTTCCTCGCGGGCGTACCGGACGTGGCGGGCCTCCTCCACCACGTGGATGCGGGTCACGCCACGGATCAGGGGCTGGACCCGTTCGTCGGGGAACGTCAGGCGCTGCATCCAGTCCAGCACCTCCTCGCCCAGCAGGGTGGCCGTGAAGGAGCCCGGTGTGGTCGAGATCGTCTTGAAGAGGCGGCCCAGGTGCTGGTGGGCACGGCTCACCGGATACCAGGGCGTGCCGCCCTGGGCGATCAGGCGGGCGAACATCTTCGAGTGCCGGCACTCGTCCTCGATCTCGGTCAGCGCGTAGCGGACGTGCGCGCTCGTCGCCGCCTTGTCGTAGATGTGCCGCACCAGCAGCTGCATCAGGATGATCTCGAACCAGATCCCGAGCGAGGCGAGCGCCGCCGCCTCGTGCCGTGACAGCAGGATCCGCTGCTCCTCGCCCATCCGCCGCCACATCGGCGTGCCGTACAGCGACACCAGCTCCGGCGGCCAGAACCACTTGCCGTCCTCGTAGGGCGCGTCCCAGTCCAGTTCCGTGTCCGGGTCGAAGGAGTGCCTGGCGGAGGAGGCGAGGAGCCGCTCGGCCACCTGTTCCCGGTCCTTGATCAGGCCGAGCGCGTCACGCAGCACCTCGGCCTCGGTCACCGTCGTCATCGTCGCCGCCTCGCCTCACACCAGTGTTACCGCCGGTCACGGGTTATGAGACCGCTTGTCAGCAAGCCCGTCAATCCCCTGGGCGGCTCTTGTTGACAAACCGTCTACTGCGTCGCGCGCGACCGGGAGTCACTGGACCGGGCACCCCAGGTCCTCGGGCAGCTGGGCCTCTTGCTCCCCCTCGCCCGCTCCCGTGACCGGGAACGCCCCCTGCGGGGGGAACGAGGTGCGCAGGGTGAACGCGTACGGAGTCGGCCCGTGCGCCCGCAGGTGCAGCAGCCGCTCCTCCGCCTCCGCGACGGTCGGCCGGTGTCCGGCCGGCACCCACCAGAGTGTGGTCATCGCCTCCCGCACCCGCTCGAACCACTCCCGGCGCCGCGCGAGCAACTCCCGGTGCTGTCCCTGGTACATGAACGCGGTCAGTGCGTTGGTGTCCCGCCACACCGACATGTTGATGATCAGCCACGCGTCGCCGAGGACGGGGATGTCCGTGGCGTCGCCGGACTCGTCCTGCAGTCGCCAGACGAAGCCGTCCGAGGTGTCGGCCACGGCGTTCACGGGGTCGAGGGCGTCCACGAAGTCCTTCAACTGCGGGGAGTCCAGCGGGGCCTTGAGGCGGGCGATGTTGACCTGGGCGAGTTCGAACGGGGCGGGTGTCGTCATGGAACCGAACGATAGGTCGGGCGCGGGCCGTCGCCCAGCCCCCGTCTCATGACGTGAGCGGGGCCCGTCTCTCACGACCCGTCACCGCAACCGTCACCGTCGCCGGTCCGCGGCCGCGCTCTTCAGCACGGCCTTCATCACCGCGCGGGCGATCGGGGCGGCGTCACCCCCGCCGCTGATGTCGTCGCGCACGGCATTGGCGTCCTCGACGACGACGGCGACCGCGACGGCCGGTTCCAGCGCCTCGTCGGCGTGGGCCCAGGAGATGAACCAGGCGTACGGGGTGCCGGAGTTGCCGACGCCGTGCTGGGCGGTGCCGGTCTTGCCGCCGACCGTGGCGCCGGGGATCGCGGCGTTGGCGCCGGTGCCCTTCCTCACCACGTCGGTCATCAGCTCGCGCAGCTCCGCGGCCGTCGCCGGGGTCATCGCCAGACGTCGCGTCCGAGGGCTCCTCGCCTTGAGCGTGGCGCCGATGCTCGTGGTCGTCCGGTCCACGAGATGGGGCGTCATGACCGAGCCGCCGTTCGCGACGGCCGCCGTGACCATGGCCATCTGCAGCGGGGTGGCCCGGGTGTTGTACTGCCCGATGGAGGACAGCGCGAGCTGGGCCCGGTCCATCGTGGTGTCGAAGGTGCTCGGCGCGACCCCGAACGGGATCCGCAGCCCGGTGTCGTTGAAGCCGAAGTTCCCCGCCGTGCTCGTCATCCGGCTCAGCCCCACGTCCGCGCCCAGCTTGGCGAAGACCGTGTTGCACGACCACTCGAAGGCGTAGCGCAGGGAGGCGTTCTCGCAGCCGTCGGCCGCGTTCGACAGGGAGGTCCGTGTGCCGGGCAGGGTGAACGGGTCCGGGGATCCGGTCCTCGCGTCCAGGTCCCTGATGGTGCCCGAGTCCAGCGCCGCCGCGGCCGTCACCACCTTGAACGTCGAACCCGGCGGATAGGTCTGCCGGATCGCCCGGTTGAGCATCGGCCTGGCCGGGTCCCCGTTCAGCCGCGCCCACGCCATGGCCGCGTCCGGGCCGTTCCCGGACAGCTTCCCGGGGTCGTACGACGGTGTGGACACCAGCGCCAGGACGCGCCCGGTGGCCGGTTCGAGCGCCGCGACCGCACCCCGGCGGTTCCTCAGCCCGGTGAAGGCCGCCCGCTGCGCCGCCGGGTCGATGGTGGTGACGACCCTGCCGCCCGGGGGGCGGGACCGTGTCACGTCGTTCCAGGCCGGCAGCAGCGACATCATCGGGTCGGTGCCCGCCAGTACGGCGTCCTCGGTGTGCTCCAGGAGCGTCGAACCGTACAACTGCGAGGCGAAGCCCGTGATGTGCGCGTACAGCGGGCCGTCGCGGTACGTCCGCTCGTGGCGGAGCTGCTCGCCGGTGTCGCGCGAGCCGGTGACCGCGCGGCCGCCGACGACGATGTCCCCGCGCGGCTGGCTCCAGCGGGCGATGGCCCCCCGGCGGTTGGCGGGGTTGCCGTCGTACGTGCCCGCCTCGAAGACCTGCACGCGGGCGGCGTTCACCAGGAGGGCGACGAGGAGGAGCGCGGACAGGACGGCGGCCCGGTGGATGTACTTCGTCATGAGCGGACCTCCCGTGGGCCCTGAGCCCTCACGGTGCCCGGGTCCCGTCGTACTGGCTGCGCGCCGAGTCGCTGATCCGGATCAGCAGCGCCACGATGATCCAGTTGGTGATGACCGAGGAGCCGCCCTGCGCGAGGAACGGCATCGCCATACCGGTCAGCGGGATCAGGCCGGTCACCCCGCCCGCGATGACGAACACCTGCAGGGCGATGATCGAGGCGAGACCGATCGCCAGGAGCCGGCCGAAGGGGTCCCGCAGGGCGAGGCCCGCCCGGTACCCGCGCTCCACCAGCAGCCCGTACAGCAGGAAGATCGCCGTCAGGCCCGCGAGACCGAGTTCCTCGCCCGCCGTCGCCAGGATGAAGTCCGACTTGGCCGCGAAGCCGATCAGGATCGAGTGGCCGAGACCGAGGCCGGTGCCGAGCACGCCGCCCGCGGCGAACGCGAAGAGGGACTGGGCCATCTGGTTGGGCCCCCGGCCCGCCTCGATCGACGCGAAGGGATGCAGCCAGTCCTCGACCCTTGAGTGCACGTGCGGCTCCAGCCGGCCCACCGCGACGGCGCCCGCGACCGCCAGCATCAGCCCCACCGCGATCCAGCCGGTGCGGCCGGTGGCGACGTACAGCAGGATCACGAACAGCCCGAAGAACAGCAGCGAGGTCCCCAGGTCCCGCTCCAGGACCAGGACGCCCACGCTGACCAGCCAGATGGCGACGATCGGGCCGAGGATGCGCCCGGTGGGCAACTGGAGCCGGTGGAACCGCCAGACGCGGCGGCCGGCGTACGCGAGCGCGTTCCTGTTCGCCGCCAGATAGCTGGCGAAGAAGACGGCCAGCAGCACCTTCGCGAACTCGCCCGGCTGGAGGGAGAATCCGGCGACCCGGATCCAGATGCGGGCGCCGTTCACCGCGGGGAAGAGGATCGGCAGCGCCAGCAGGCCCAGCGCCCCGGCGACGGACACGTACGCGTAGCGCCTCAGCACCCTGTGGTCCCGCAGCCACACCACGGCCATGATGAACAGCGCGACACCCAGCGTCGACCAGTTGAGCTGCGCCGGGGCGGCCTGGTCGCGCGGGGTCTCCAGGTCGAGGCGGTAGATCAGCACCAGGCCCAGCCCGTTGAGCAGGACGGCGATGGGCAGCAGCAGGGGATCGGCGTACGGCGCCCGGAGCCGCACCGCGCAGTGCGCGAGCAGCGCGAGCACGCCGAGCCCGGCGCCGTAACGGGCGGCGCCGGGCGGGACGGTGCCGGTGCGCGCGAGACCGACAGCGCAGTAGCCGTACACGGAGAGCAGGACGGCGACGACGATGAGGGCGAGTTCCACGCCACGGCGCCGGGGGAGGCGTACCGCCGGAGGGGACGGGTCCGCCGCCAGGATCGTTCCGGCCTTGGTCATGTCCGGAACGTAGCAAGCGATAGGGGTGATGTCCCGTTATGTCGTGACAGTCGGGCCATTATGGCGCACTAGACGACCCCGTGTTCGATGTCACTGGCACCAGCCGGGCGCCCTGTCGATGTTGTCGATGAAGCGGGCAGCGCCCCAGGCCCACGTGCCGTCGGCGAGCAGGTACCACAGGGGGTTGCCGTCCACGGTCTCGCCCGGTGTCTTGCAGAAGATGCTGACGATCTCGCCGAAGGGGGCGACGCGGACGACTCTGCTGTCGCGGGTCGGGGCGTCGTGCAGACGCAGACCGCCGACAGCGGTGACCCGGCCCCTGGTGACGCTCGATGTGGTGTCGTCGTCGCGACTCCGGTCACCGGCGGCCACGGGACCGGTGGCGGCGAACGCGACGAGAGCGCCTCCGGCGGTGAGTATGCCGATGCGCATGAGGGTGGACCGCAGGGGCATGGGGATCCTCCGTAAAGCTGGGCGAAGCTGACTAATCGCCACATTAGGAGGGGGGTGTGGGGTGCGCCCGTCCTGCTGGGCCATCAGAGAGGGCGCGCTCCCGTGCTTTTAGGGGCGCGGGGAACTGCGCGATCAGCCACAACACACCCGCACCCGGCAGACAACCCGAACCCCCGAGCTCTCACCCGCTCAACCGCCGGAGGCGAACCACCTAGGCCCCGCGACGGCGTACACCGTCGTGCCGACAACCGCGAGGACCACGGCCGTCCAGGCGCCCGTCGCCGCGTCCGGTGGCAGCACCATCCAGGACGCGACCTCCATAGCCGTACTCGTCGGGGCAGGCGCGAAGAACGAGTACGAGAGCCAGGCGAACGGCAGCACCCACGCGTACTGGCCGCCCGAGAACGCCGCGCCCAGGGCCACCAGCCCCATCAGGCCCGCGCTGTCCCGGACGATGAACGCGGCGGTGGCCAGGTCCTTCTCCATCGCCCGCACCGCCAGCAGCACCGCGGCGACGACCGCGCCGGCGAGCAGCACGTGCGCCGCTCTGCGGGGCGCCCAGCGGATCGCGGCCGTCCGGTCCAGCGCGAGGTCCTGCCCGCTGAGCCCGATCGAGACCGCCATCGCTCCCGCGGCGAGGACGAGCGCGGGCAGCCGCGGATCACCGGGCCCCCCGCTGCCGTCCCCGGCGAGTGCCCACACCGCCACCGCGCTGATCACCACCGCGGCGAGTGACGCCGGGACCTGGCGCGAGCGCGCGTACAGCGTCAGCCATCTCACCGGGACGCACCGCCGGTCAGCGCGTCCAGCGCGTCTCCCTTGCAGGAGAACGCGGCGGTGCGCATCGCGTTGATCCGCGCGAGCTGCTTGTCCCGCGGCAGCGCCCTGAACTTCTTCCACTCCGCGCGGGCCTGGGTGTCGATCTCGCGGCGTATGTTCGGAGACTGCGCGCTGGGCAGTGACCGGAAGTCCCCGAGGACCCAGGCCGCCGCGACGGACTGCGCGACGTCCTCCGCCCCCGTGCCGCTCCAGCCGACGGGGGAGCACCCGGGCACCATGCCCTTGGCGATCAGGGCCCAGGTCAGCTTCTCGCCCTTCGCGGCGGCGACGAGGTCGTCGTCGAAGTCGAGGAGCACGGTCTTGCGGGACCACCGCGGCATGGAGCCCTCCGGCTGTACGGCGGCGTTCTCCCGGACCGACACCGGCGCCTGGCCGCCGAGGGCGCCGTGCAGCAGGCGCAGCGCCTCCTTGCCGGGACCCGCGAGGTCGGTGAGCCGCCCTTCCTGCGTCCTGGTCACGCACACCGGGCCGTCGCACACCGGCTCCGCGGCGGCCTCGTCGACGACATACATCCGGCGCGGGTCGGAGGGGAGGACCAGCAGGGCGATCGCCGCGCCCGCCAGGACGGGGGCCAGGGCGAGCAGCCGGGTGCGCGGAGTCACGGCGACCAGCAGCGCGAAGCCGGTCGCGGCCATGCCGAGCAGCCAGATCGTCTGCCCCAGGTGCACGGGGGCGGAGAGCGTGACGAGCGCGTCGCGCGCCTCTTCGACCGCTGGTGACAGCAGCGAGAGGCGGTTCGGCTCCGTGGTCGCGACCCCCATCGCCGTGTCCGTCTGCGTCCGGCCCAACGACATCTGCATGAGAGCCGTAAAAGCGAAGGCGGCGATGGCCAGCGCGGGCGGAGTGAGCGCGGACGGCAGGGCCCGCCCGACCCCCATGCCCAGCACGGCCCCGGCGACGAGAGAGAGCGCCCCCACCAGCGAGATCGGCAGCCACCCGAGGTGCGTGTACTCGGTGTGGGCGAGCACCTGGACCCCGCCCACGAGGACGAGGAGCGCGAAGGCCGAGGCCAGGGTGGTCGCCGTCGTCCCCGCCAGCGTGGCGGCGCGGTGCCAGGCGGGACGCGGTGTGGTCGTCAGCAGCTCGGACATCTTCGAGCGGTGGTCGCGCAGACCCTGCAGCGCGCCGAACCCCACGGCCATCGGCCACAGATAGAACAGCAGCCCACGGGTCCACAGGGCCAGGGGCGTCCACTGGGCCGTCCACGCCGCGGTGCCCGTCCACCACCCGGCATTCACCAGGTACAGGAACGCCAGCGCGCTCGTGAGGACCACGGCGCCGGCCCAGGGTGCGACGGAACGCTTCAGCTCGATGCGCAGGACACGCGTGTTCACCAGGTGCCCCTTCCCTGCTCGGGGCGCTGCAGCAGCGCCGAGTAGCCGCGTTCGAGGGGGCTGTCGCCGACGTGCTCGGGGCCGCCCGCCGCGGCCAGTTCGTCCGGAGTGCCCTGGAAGACCAGCCGGCCCTCGGCGAAGAGCACCACGTCCGTGCAGGCCGCGGCGACGTCCTCCACGAGGTGGGTCGAGACGACCACGCAGGTGTCCTTGCCCAGCTCCTGCAGCAGCTCGCGGAACCGCAGCCGCTGAGCCGGGTCCAGGCCGACCGTGGGTTCGTCCAGCAGCAGGATCGACGGGTCGTTGACGATGGCCTGGGCGATGCCCACCCGACGCACCATGCCGCCGGACAAGGTCTTCATCCTCGAGTCGGCACGGTCGGCCAGGCCGACCCGCTCCACGGCGTGCTGCACCGCCGCGGGGATGTCCGCCTTGGGCACCTCCTTCAGCCACGCCATGTACTCGACGAACTCGCGCACCGTGAAGCGCTTGTAGTAGCCGAACTCCTGCGGCAGATAGCCGATCCGGCGGCGCAGCGCACGGTGCTCGCCCATGCCGCCCGCGGACTCGCCGAGCAGCTCCAGGGTGCCCTCGGCGGGGCGCAGTACGGTGGCCAGCGCCCGGATGAGGGTGGTCTTGCCCGCCCCGTTGGGGCCGAGGAGACCGTGTACGCCGGTGCCCAGCGACAGGTCGAGCCCGTCGACGGCCATCCGTTTCCTGCCGGCCCTGACCTTCAGCCCAGTGGCCCGGATCTCCCAGGCGTAGGTCGTCGGTGCGAGGTCGGCCGCGCTCACCGCGGGCATCATTGCTTCCTTTCCTCCGGTCAACGATGGGCTCCCAGCACGGAGTACGCGCCCCTGCGGGCGATCACGACACCGATGCCGAGCGCGAGGATCAGCGCCCACACGGGCAGGCCGTCCGTCTGCAGGACGAAGGTCGTACGACGGGCCGCCAGGGTCGGCGTCACGACCACGGCGGCCCACACGGCCACCAGCGAGACGGCGGCGCGGGTCACGCCGATGACACCGCCGAGCGCCAGGGTCGTCGAGGTGAAGGCCAGACAGGGCAGCAGCCATTGCGCGGCCGTCACCCCCGTCACCCACCCGCCCACCAGCAGCGCGGGGACGACCACGGCGAGCACGGACGCCGTACGCCGCAGCACCAGGTACAGTCCCGCCCTCGGCACGGACGCCGTCAGCTCGTACGCCGGGTCCAGCCCCCGTGACCACGACGCCGCGACGCCGAGCACGGGCAGGACCGGGGCGAGCAGCAGCACCAGCGGCACCTCGCCGGAGCCGGTGTAGGCCAGGTCGAGCAGCAGCGCGAGCAGCGTCACGCCGACGACCATGGCCAGCCACGGCACCATCGTGGGCGTCAGCCATCTCGACAGCCGCGCCGACCAGCGCCGCCGACGCGGCATCGGGGCGGTGCCGGCGACCTGGGGTTCGAGGCCGGACCACACGGTGCCGACCAGCACGTCAACGACGGGCGCCTCGGCCGTGACGGCCGCAGACAGCCGGTCACGGCACACCCGGCACGACTCCAGATGGGCCTCCAGGGCCCACACCTCGTCGGCGGCGAGGTCCGCGTCGCCGCGCGCGTAACCGTCGATGATCCGAATCGACGCGTGTTCCCCACTCATGCCAGCGCCTTCCGCATCTCGATCCGGGCCCGGCGGGCACGGGTCTTGACCGTGCCCTCGGGCAGTCCCAGCAGAACCGAGGTCTCCCGGACGGACAGCCCGTCGAGCACCATGGCCTGCAGCACCTGTCTGAGCTCCGGCGCGAGGCGCCGCAGCGCGTCCCCGACCTCACCGCCGACGGTCGCCGCGAGCGCCTCCTCCTCGGCGGCGGGCGCCACGGGCCGCGGAGCGGCCGCGGGCGGCGGCTCCGCGTGGTGGGCCCTGCGCCGGAACGCGTCGACGAGCCGGCGCGCCGCGATCGTCCACAGCCAGCCGACGGCGCTGCCCCCGGCCGCGGTCCCGATGAACGCACCCGCCGCACGCCACACCGCCAGATACGTCTCCTGCATGACCTCGGCGACGATCTGCTCGTCCGCACAGCGGCGGCGCAGCCGCACCGCCATCCACGGCGCCGTACGCCGGTACAGCTCCTCGAACGCGGCGCGGTCGCCTCTGGCCACCAGCCGGACGAGGCGCTCCTCGTCGAGCTCGTGCAGCGCTGCCTTTGCTGATCTCACACCGGCTAGACGCGCGACGCGGACGGCAGGTTTTCCCTCTTGTGTGATCCCCGTCACGCATGGTTCTGAGAGGTGAGGGTGCGGCGGTCCGCTGGTCCGCTACTCGGCCGCGTCCTCCGCGAGCTCCTCCAGGAGGCGTGCCGTGGCCAGGCCCGTGCGCAGGTACTCCACGAACAGCTCGTTGTGCAGGGCCCACCGTGAGCGGCGGGAGCGGACGAGGCGGATCGCGTCGTCGGGGGAGCGGCCCTCACGGATCAGGGACTGGGCCACCACGAGCCCGGAGCGGTTGTACCCGTGGTAACAGCGCACGAGCACCCTGCGCCGCTCCTCCAGCGCCTCGGAGACGGTCTGCGCCAGCCGCATCACGCCCGCGAGCTGGGTCCCGTCGAGCGGCCCGTCCGGGATGGGCCACACGTGGTGCTCGACGCCCTCGTCCGGCCCGTGCCCCGGCAGCCGCAGCAGCGTCAGGACCAGGTCGAACTCGTCGTGCACCACGGCGAACTCCCGCTCTCCGGAGCGCCCGGCGAACTCGTGACCGCCCATCCACAGGCCGGGCACGATCTCGCTCCACGGGCTGTCCGGGGCCGGTACGTCGGGCTGCGTTCCGCGGGTCCGCAACAGCACCTCCCCCAAGTCATCCCCACGGTAACCGGGTTCTTGCACCTTGAGCACCCCGCCTGTTCCCATGGTCGGGGGTGAAGGCGCATGAGCGAACTGCGTGTCATACCGAGCGGACGGCACGGACGGGAGCGGCTCTACGTCTGTCTCACGGACGGACGTAACGTCGCCTGGTACGACAGGGAGGCGGGCCGGATCAACCTGCTCAGCGAGGACCGGCGGGAGGACGTGCTCGACGCGCTCGGCCCCTTCCTGACCGGCCCGGTCGCGGTGGGCCCACCCCCCGTGCCGACCCCCGCGGAGCTCGCCCGGCTCGCCCTGCCGCCGGACGACGACCTGGCCCCGAACCGCCCCGGCGAGGCGCTCCTGATCGCCCTCGACCGCGATCCGGGCCCGCCGCGCCGGCTGCGCCCCGACCCGCGGCGCCGGGCCCTGACCGCCGAGCAGACGGTCGGTGAGGCGCTGGACCGGCTGGACGGCGCGGGCTGGCACACCCTGCACTCGATCCCGCTGCCGGGCGGCGACCGCATCCACCACCTCGTGATCGGGCCGGGCGGTCTGTTCTGCGTCCGCGCCCTGTACGCCCGTAAGCAGCGTGTGCTCGTCGCCGACCCCATGGTCACCGTGGGCCGTCGCGAGCCCCGGCCCCTGGTCCGGCAGGTGCGCGCGGACGCGGCCCGGGCCTCGCACGCGCTCACGGCGGAGGTGCGGCCGGTGCTGGTTCCCGTCGGCGCGTCCGGTGTCGACGTGGGCGCGTCCCTGCGGGAGGTCCGCGTCCTGCGGGACACGGATCTCACCGTGCTCGCCCGCTCGGGAGGCATCCTCAAGCCGGCGGACGTGGAGGCGCTCCACGCGATGGCGCGGGACCGGCACACGTGGTCGAGGGTGTGAGACGCGACGGGCCCACCGGGTGAGTGGTGGTTGGGGTGGGTTGGTTGTCTGCGGGTGGGTAGGGGCTGGCCGCCAGTTCCCCGCGCCTCTGAAAACCGGGCAGCTCCCCGCACCATCCAGCCCCTCCGGCGTTTGAGGAGCGGGGTCCGGGGCGGAGCCCCGTGCGGGGTCGAAGGGGCGGAGCCCCTGGGGATGGGACGGGTAGGGGCGGCGGGGGCGAGGAAAACCCGGCCCGCACCCGCATCGAACCCGCACCCGCATCGAACCCGCACCCGCACCGCACCCCCCCCCACCCCCTCACGGCAGTGACCCCGCCCCCTCCGGATCCAGCAACGGCGCCAGAAGATCCCCGTACGCCTGAAGCCGAGCCCCGAGATCCCCCGCACGGAGCACCAGCTGCCCCGCATCCGTACAGCCCGCGACCTCTTCCCACGTCACCGGCGCCGACACGGTCGGCTCAGGACGCGCCCGCAACGTGTACGGCGTCGCCGTCGTCTTCCGGGCGGCGTTCTGACTCCAGTCCACGAACACCTTCCGCGGCCGAAGACTCCGCGTCATCCGGTGCACGACAAGCCGCGGCAACGCCTTCTCCGCCTCCACGGCCAGCTCCTTGGCGTACTCCGTCACCCGCCCCGACGGAGTCGGCCGCACCGCCGCCAGCAGGTGCAGCCCCTTCGACCCGGACGTCTTCGCGTACGCCTCGATCCCGTCCGCCGCGAGCCGCTCCCGCAGCCACAGGGCGACCCGGCAGCATTCGACGATCGTCGCGGGCGGGCCGGGATCGAGGTCGAAGACCAGGCGGTCCGCCTCGCCCGGCGCACCGATGAGCCACTGGGGCGTGTGGAACTCGGTCACCAGGTTCGCCGCCCACATCAGACTCGCCAGGTCCTGCACCAGCACCATCCGGGCCGGCCCCTCCGAACGAGGCACCTCGGCGGTCGTGACCCAGTCGGGCGTGCCCGGCGGCACGTTCTTGGTGAAGAAGAGCTCGCCCTCCGGTCCGTCCGGGTAGCGCAGGAACGACACCGGCCGGTCCCGGAGGTGCGCCAGCAGCGGTTCCGCCGTCGTCGCGCAGTAGTGCAGCACCTCGGCCTTGGTGAAGCCGGTCGCGGGATACAGGACCTTCTCCAGGTTGGAGAGGGCCACCCTCCGGCCCTCCACCTCCGTGATCGGCGTCATACAACGAGAATCCCACGCACATGCGACAAATCCCGCCCGTGCGCCCCGGTCATACCGACGACCTCACCCGCGTGCTCTCGGCAGGCGCCCCCAGCCGGCCGGGGTTAGCGTGATGACCGTGCGATCCATTTGGAACGGGGCCATCTCCTTCGGCCTGGTCAGCATCCCGATCAAGCTGGTGAACGCCACCGAGAGCCACGCGATCTCCTTCCGCCAGATCCATCTGGAGGACGGTGGCCGTGTGCGCTACCGCAAGGTCTGTGAGCTGGAGGACCGCGAGCTGACGCAGGACGAGATCAGCAAGGGGTACGAGGCCGCGGACGGCTCGATCATCCCCATCACCGACGACGACCTGGCCTCGTTGCCGATCCCCACCGCCAAGACGATCGAGATCGAGGCGTTCGTCCCGGCCGACCGCATCGACCCTCTCCAGATGGACGCGGCGTACTACCTCTCCGCGAACGGCGTGCCGGCCGCCAAGCCGTACGCGTTGCTCAGAGAGGCCCTCAGACGCAGCCAGAAGGTCGCCATCTGCAAGTTCGCCCTGCGGGGGCGGGAGCGGCTCGGCATGCTCCGTGTCGTCGACGACGTCATCGCCATGCACGGCCTGCTGTGGCCCGACGAGATCCGCGCGACCGACGAGGTCGCCCCGGACACGAACGTCACCGTCCAGGAGAAGGAACTCGACCTCGCCGACGCCCTCATGAACACCCTCGGCGAGGTCGACCTCGACGACCTCCACGACGACTATCGCGAGGCCGTCGAGGAACTCATCGCCGCGAAGGCCTCCGGCGAGGCGCCCCCCGCCGCGCCCGCCCCGGCGCGCGGCGGCAAGGTCCTCGACCTCATGTCCGCCCTGGAGAACAGCGTCCGCGCCGCCAAGGAGTCCCGCGGCGAGGACGTCGCCGACGTCACACCGCTCAAGGGCAAGCCCCCTTCCCGCAAGCCGTCCCGCACCGCCCCCAAGGAGACGGCCGGCAAGAAGTCGACGGCGGCCAAGAAGACGGCGGCGAAGAAGACGGCAGCCAAGTCGACGGCGGGGACGAAGAAGACGACGGCGAAGAAGACCGCGACGAAGAAGACGGCGGCGAAGAAGGCAACACCAAGCAAGCGCACCTCGGCCTGACCGGCCCGCCCCACCCGGCCGGCTTCAAGGGGCGCGGGTTCGAGCTGGACTGCGTCCGCGGCCTTCTGCGGGCCACGGCCGTCGATGAGTGTCGTCCGGTCCGCCGGTGCCGTGGCCGCCGACGGGGAGGACGACTGCGTCGTGGCCGGCCATTTCGGCGGCGAGTTCGCGTAGGGGATCCGGTCGCCGCTGACCGGTGCGGAGCCTGCGGCCCGGACGGTGTCCGTCCGCGCCGGAGGGCGGTGCAGACGGACACCTTGTCGTCTCAGCGGCCGTGGGGCGCGTCGACTCCTTCGACGATGCACACGCGGTAGTCCGCACCGGCCCGGCGGTGGGGCAGCGCTGCCTGGTAGGCCGGGCTCTCGTACCATGCCCGCGCGTCCGCAACGCTCGGGAAGCGATGGATCAGCACACCGTCGAACGGCGCACCCTCCAGTGTTTCGATCTCCCCGTATCCGACGAGGGGTGTCACCTCGTGGCCTTCCCGGGCAGCCCGGGCCGAGCCGGCGTAGAGGGCCAGCTCGGCCGGGTCGGTCACGCGCTCACGGAGCATGACCACGTAGGCGCTCACACGCCGCCCTTGGTGACCAGCTCGATCAGGGCGTCGGCCGCGGGAGCCGAGGACGCCGGGTTCTGCCCGGTGATCAGCAGACCGTCCTGGAGGACATAGGGCTGCCAGTCGCCGGTCTTGGAGTAGACGCCGCCGAGCTTGGTGAGTTCGTCCTCGACCAGGAAGGGGACGACGTCGGTGAGCTGGACGGCCTCCTCCTCGGAGTTGGCGAATCCGGTGACCTTCTTTCCCGCCACCAGCGGGGTGCCGTCCTCGTTGACGGCGTGCCGCAGGACGCCGGGGGCGTGGCACACCAGTCCCACCGGCCTGCCGGAGCGGAGGGTGGTTTCGATCAGCCGCGCTGAGACGGTGTCCTCGGCCAGGTCCCACAGCGGTCCGTGCCCGCCGGGGTAGAAGACCGCGTCGAAGCCGCCGGCCGCGACCGCGTCCAGGCGCGCGGTGTTCGCCAGTGCCTTGGTCGCCTCCGGGTCGGTCTCGAAGCGCCGGGTGTCGTCGGTCTGGAATCCGGGTTCGTTGCTCTTGGGGTCCAGCGGCGGCTGTCCGCCCTTGGGTGAGGCGAGGGTGATCTCCCAGCCGGCCTCCTTGAAGCGGTAGTACGGAGCCGCCAGCTCCTCCAGCCAGAACCCGGTCTTGTGGCCGGTGTCCCCCAGCTCGTCGTGCGAGGTGAGAACGATCAGAACCTTCATGACACACTCCTTGAGTAGACCAGTCTACTATTAGTGGTGAAACTGGATCCCCATGACCGGGTCGGGCAGGGGGTGCGGGCCTTCTACAGGTGCAGAAGCCCGCGGGTTACCGCTGTGACGGTGTCGAGCGGGGCCGGACTACGGTGGATCTTGGCCATGACGCTGGCGCCGAGCCACATGTCGTACAGGGCCTGTGCGACGTCGCGGGCCTCACCGTCGACCGAGAGAGAGCCGTCCTCCAGGCCGCTGATGATCGTCTGCTCGATGCGGTCAACGATGGCGCTCGTGCCGTCCTTCAGGGCCAGGCGCATCGACTCGGACAGGTCCGCGACCTCGGCGCCGAGTTTCACGGCCAGGCACTTGCCCTGGCAGTCCTCGATACTCTGCGTCTCCCGCCACTGCTGCCAGTAGGCCATCAGTCGCTCGGCCGACGACTGGCCGGAGTGGGTGAGAACGCCGTCCATGTCCGTGAGGTAGTCCGCGAAGTAGCTCTTCAGGATCGCTTCGCCGAAGGCGTCCTTCGAGACGAAGTAGTGATAGAAGGACCCTTTCGGTACGCCGGCCTCCGCGAGCACCTCATTGATGCCGACAGCCGAGTAACCCTTGCGGGCCATGATCCGTTGGGCGGTATCGAGGATGATCCGACGGGTGTCTGTGGTGCGCGTGGCGGCTGGCATGGAAGGATCGTAGCATCCGAGTAGACCAGTCGTCTAGAAGTCCAGGCTGACCGGTTGCCCCGTTACTTTGGCGTCCTCGAACGGCGGAATACCGCACGTTCCAAATATCGCCCCTACACCAGTGGCTCCATCGCGTGGGCGCGACCAGCCACAAACGAACCTGCGGCGACACGACGGCCCCCGGAACGACCGCGCCCTCACCCCCACACCCTCCGCAGCGCGACCACCGCATTGTGTCCCCCGAACCCGAACGAGTTGCTCAACGCCACATCCCCCCACGCGGGCAGCGCCCGCGGGGCCTCGGTCACCACGTCCAGCCCGATCTCGGGGTCCTGCACGGCGCAGCCGATCGTGGGCGGGATGAGCCCGTGATGGAGGGTGAGGACCGTGGCGACGGCCTCGACCCCGCCCGCCGCGCCCTGAAGATGCCCGAGGTGCCCCTTCAGCGCGGTGACCGGCACCCGGCGGCCCCCCAGTACGGTCGTCAGCGCGGTCGCCTCGGCGAGGTCACCGTCGGCGGTGGCCGTGGCGTGGGCGTTGACGTGCGCGACATCCGCCGCCCCGGCCCCCGCGTCGGCCAGCGCGCGCCGCAGCGCGAGCGCGACCCCGGTGCCGGACGGATCGGGCGCCGCCATGTGGTGGGCGTCGGCGGAGAGCCCCCAGCCCGCGGCCTCGCAGTAGATCCGCGCGCCACGCGCCCGTGCGTGCTCCTCGGCCTCCAGTAACAGGAAGCCGGCGCCCTCCCCGTTCACGAACCCGTCGCGGTCCTCGGCGAAGGGACGCGAGGGACTGTCGCCGTCCCCGATGCCGCGGGTCGACAGCGCCCGCATGGCCGCGAAGGACGCCATGATCGCGGGGGTGACGACGGCCTCGGCCCCGCCGGCGAGCGCCACGTCGATCCGCCCGTACCGTATGCGGTCGACGGCCTGCCCGATGGCCTCGGTGCCGGAGGCGCACGCGCTGGTCACCGTGCGGGCCTCGCCGGTGATCCGCAGCGCGAGCGACACCTGGGACGCGGCCTGCGAGGGCACGGTCATGGGGGTGGTCAGCGGGGACACCCCACGGGGCCCCTTCTCCCGCAGCCGCCTGTCACCATCCACCAGCACCGAGGCGTCTCCGAGGATGGCCCCGGCCGAGACACCGACCCGCTCGGGGTCCAGCCCGCTCCCGGTGGTGCCCGCGGGGTCGAACCCGGCGTCCTCCCACGCCTCCCGCGCGGCCAGCACCGCGAACTGTGCGGCCCGGTTCATCCGCCTGGCCTGCGGCCGCGGCAGCAGCGCGACCGGATCCACGGGCACGGTCCCCGCGATGCGTACGGGCAGGCCGGCGAACTCCTCCCCGTCGAGCTCCCGTATCCCGCACCGCCCTTCGAGCAGCCCCGCCCACAGGTCGTCCACGCCGGCACCGAGTGGGGTCACGGCGCCCAGCCCGGTGACCACGACCCGTCGTGGTCCGCCGGTCGCGCTCGTCGCCGGCCGGCCGGGGCGCGGGTGGTGCCGTACGACGTGGTCGACGGCCTCGGCTGCCCGCGTCCGTAACTCCGCGTCCGACAACGGCTGTTCGGGGTGGTCGTGCGCGTGGTCGCCCGGTGCGTCGTGGTGCCAGCGGCCCCGGCGCCGTACGTACGTCTCCTCGGCCGCGTCCGGATCGACCGTCCGCAGGAAGCCGACGCGGTCCCCCTCCCGTAACTCCACGGCGCGCAGATTGGCGGAGGTGAGGAGAGGGACCCCGGCCGTGTCGACGCGGTGGCCGCCGACGGTCACGGTCCGGGTCCGGTCGAGTACCTCGTCGCGGTCGGTGCCGCCCAGCGGTGGCCGCAGCGTCACCCGGATCGCGTCGGGGCGCACCGGGAGGGTGTGCATCACGACGTACCAGCGGTCCGTGCCGACGTCCCGCGCGGAGAGCGCGAGCAGGTCTCCGGGGACGAGTTCGGCGACGGTGACGGTGTGCGGCGTACGTCTCATCTCGTGCCCCATTCCGGCGACTCCCGCGGGTCGGCCACGTTGCCCTGATGTTTTATTGGTTCCCCGTTCAAGCTTTCACCTCTGTGGGTGTGCGGGGCGTCACGGCGTCGCGCGTTTCCGGCCACTTCCGGGGCGGGGGAGATTGGTTGACTGTTCAAGTTAGGCTGGCTTAGGTTCATGCTGGGGCTTTGGTTGAAGGGTCAAGCCGATGGGAGCGGGATCAGGCATGGAATCCATCCTCGAACCGCGGACGCCCGGCGGGGCGTACGACCGTTTCCTGGTCGACGCGCTGCCGCGGGCCCGAACCCAACGCGCGTGGCGTCCGGAGGACGGCCCGCTGCCCGCTCTGTTCGTCAGCCACGGCGCGCCCCCGCTCTTCGACGACGGCCCGTGGCTGCGGCAGCTGTTCACGTGGGCGCAGTCCCTGCCCAGGCCGAAGAGCATCCTGATCGTGTCCGCGCACTGGGAGGCGGCGCCGATGTGCGTCTCGGCCCCCGAGGCGCACACCCCGCTGGTGCACGACTTCGGCGGCTTCCACCCCCGCTACTACGAGATGCGGTACGACACCCCGGACGCCACCGCGCTGGCCCACCGGGTGGCCGGGACGATGCCGGACGGCGAACCGCTGCACCGGCACCGTTCCCGCGGGCTCGACCACGGGGCATGGGTGCCGCTGATGGCGATGTACCCGTCGGCCGACATCCCGGTGCTGCAGCTGAGCATGCCCACCCAGGATCCGGCCCGGCTGCTCGAACTCGGCGCGCGGCTGGCCCCGTTGCGCGAGGAGGGCGTGCTGGTCGTGGGGTCGGGGTTCATGACGCACGGGCTGCCGTTCATCACCCGCGAGATGCTGCAGGGCGACGTGCCCGGCTGGTCCTCGGACTTCGACGCGTGGGCCGCCGACGCGCTGGCCCGCGGTGACGTCGATGAACTCGCCGCGTTCAGGACGCGGGCGCCCGGTATGCCGTACGCCCATCCGACCGCCGACCACTACATCCCCCTGTTCGTCACGCTGGGCGCCGCCTCCCGGGCGGACGAGCCGGTCACGACGGCCGTCGACGGCTACGTGATGGGCTTCTCGAAGCGGTCGTTCCAGACGGTGGTGTGAAATCCCGTGCGGGCGAGGCCGGTTGCGCGCGTACGAGGCAGAGTACGACCGGGGCACGGGGCTGCCGTGTCCGCTGGAAACCGAATGCCGGGTGCCGGGTGCCGGGTGCCGGGTGCCGGGTGCCGGGTGCCGGATGCCGAGTGCCGTGGCTGCCGACTGCCGACTGCCGACTGCCGACTGCCGACTGTGGAATGTGGAGACGCTCATGAGTGAACGTGCCGACCGGATCATCGCCGCCCTGCGCGGCGGACACGACCACCTCGCCTCGCTGGTGCGCGGCCTGGCCGCCGCCGACCTCACCCGGGGGTCCGGGGCGGCGGAGTGGGACGTGTCGCAGGTGCTCAGCCACCTCGGCAGCGGTGCGGAGATCGCCCTGGCCGGCCTCGAAGGTGCCCTGGACGGCACCGGGCCCAGGGGCGGGGACTTCAACAAGTCGGTGTGGGCGCGCTGGGACGCGATGTCCCCCGACGAGCGGGCCGAGGGCTTCGTGCCCGCCAACGAGGCGCTGGTCGCCCGCTACGAAGGCCTCGACGCTCGCGCGCGCGAGGATCTGCGGATCGACCTCGGCTTCCTGCCGGTGCCCGTGGACGTGGCCACGGCGGCGGGCCTGCGGCTCAGCGAGTTCACCTTCCACACCTGGGACGTCGAGGTCGCCTTCGATCCGGCGGCCGTCCTGGCGTCCGCCGCGACCGGGCCGTTGCTCGACCAGGCCGGCATGCTCATCCACTTCCTCGGCAAGGCCGACGCCCTGGACGGCCGCCCGGCCCGCCTCGCGATACGGACCACCGAGCCCGAGCGGTCCTTCGGTCTCGACATCGGCGAGGCGGTCGCGCTCGGCGACGAACCGGCCGACCCCGACGCGGTCCTCAGCGCACCCGCCGAGTGGTGGCTGCGCCTCACGACCGGCCGCCACGCGTCCGCGTACACGCCACAGGGCGTGACCCTCACCGGGGACGCCCTGACGCTGGACGATCTGCGCCGGGTCTTCCCTGGCTTCTGAAAGACAGTCCGGGCCTGCTTGGTGGCGAGGCCCGTTCCGCTGATCCGCTGATCCGCTGATCCGCTGATCCGCTGACGTGGGCCTCCTGGGATCTCGCTGTCCCGGGGGGCTACGTGTCGTTCTCGGGGTTCTCCTGCCAGGGCAGCAGGGCGCGCATCACCGTGCAGTCGTGCTGCCCCTCCAGGCCCGCGATCGCGCGGGTGACGGCCTCGGCCAGTGAGCCGGAGGCCTCACGCAGGAGCCGGCGCGCCTTGTCGGTGAGCGCCACCTGGATGCCGCGCCGGTCGCCGCACGCGGTGTTGCGGGTGATCAGACCGGCGTGCTGGAGACAGGCGACCTGGTAGGTGAGCCGCGTCTTGGGGCGGCCGAGGCGCTCGGCGATCTGTGTCATGCGCAGGCCGTGGGCGGGTCCGTCGGCGAGCAGGCACAGCACCAGGAACTCGTCGTGGGAGACGCCCAGCGTCTCCTTCACCAGGGATCGCAGTTGCTGCTCGATCGCGCCCGCCGCGGCCAGCAGTCCCATCCAGGCCCGCAGTTCGGGCGGCAGCAGGGGGGACTCTCCTGCCGCGTCGTGTCCGGGCAGGTCGGCGGGGGTGAGGGAGTCGGCCATGATGTCCCAGTCTACCTGTTGTCCAAATTTGGAGCATCGGCTAGCCTGAGGTTATCCAAATTTGGACGACTGAAGAGTCGTCGTTTCACATGCGCCCCGCCCCCTTCAGGAGGACCTCATGTCCGTAGCAGTCGAAACCGGGACCTGGCAGCTCGACCCCGCCCGTTCCACCGTCGGTCTCCAGCACAAGACGATGTGGGGACTGGTCACCGTGAAGGGCACCTTCACCGGCGTCACGGGTGAGGGCGAGGTGGGTCCCGACGGGTCCGCCACCGGCTCGATCACGTTGACCGCCGCCTCCCTGGACACCAAGCACACCAAGCGCGACACGCACCTGCGGTCCGCCGACTTCTTCGACGCCGACCGGCACCCCGAGCTCACCTTCGTCGTGCGCAGTGCGACGCCCGGGGCGGACGGGGCCGTCCAGATCGCCGGTCAGCTGACCGTGCGCGGCATCAGCCGTCCGCAGTCCTTCACCGCGCGCCTCGCCGAGGCGAGCGCCGACGCGGTCACGCTGACGGCGGAGTTCACCGTGGACCGGGAGCACTTCGGCATGGGCTGGAACCAGATGGGCATGATGCGTGGCCGTACCTCCGTCACGGCGTCACTTCGCTTCGCCCGGGCGGCGTCCTGAGCGGAGTGCGCCGCTCCGCACGGTCATCCGCACGGTCATGGTCAGGGAACAGCAAAGCCGTTCGATCATGTGACGGTGTGCGAGGTGTGCGGGGTGTTCGCGAGGTAGAAAGGACGCATGCCGGAGTCTGGGGGCCCCGCGCGGGGCGTGGATGATGTCGAGGCGGTGACGCGGGCCGTGCTGACCGCGTCGCGGTTGCTGGTGGCGATCTCCGCCCGGTCACTGTCCGCGGTGGAGGAGCGGGTGACGCTTCCCCAGTTCCGGATGCTGGTCGTGCTCTCCATGGGGGGCGCCACCAAGCTCGTCACGCTGGCCGAGCACCTCCAGGTGGCGCCGTCGACCGCGATGCGCATGGTGGACCGGCTCATCGCGGCCGGGCTCGCCGACCGGCAGACCAACCCCGGCAACCGCCGCGAGACCCTGCTGCGGCTCACCGAGGAGGGGCGGCGCACCGTCGCCGAGGTCATGGCCCGGCGCCGTACCGAGGTCGAGGCGATCGTCGAGCGCCTCTCCCCGGACCAGCGGGGCGCCCTGGTCGGGGCGCTCGCTGCCTTCAACGAAGCGGGTGGGGAGTTCTCCGGTCTCGTGCCGGGGGAGACCGAGGCGGATGCGTTGGAGTGGGGGGACGGGGAGGCGGGGCACGGGGTGTGACGGGGCGCTCCGCTGGGTTGGGCGGGGTTGCGGGGTTGCGGGGGTGTCGGGTTGGGGTGGTTGGCTGCTGCGGGTGGGATGTGGCTGGTCGCGCAGTTCCTCGCGCCCCTGAGGGGCGTGCTTGGCGGGCTTCTGGTGGTTCGTGCGGGTTGGTCGTGGCTGGTCGCGCAGTTCCCCGCGCCCCTGAGGGGCGTCTTTGCCGGGGTGGCGTAGTTGGGTGCTGCGGGTTGGGGTGGCTGGTTGCGCAGTTTCTCGCGCCCCTTCAGGGGCGCGTCTGGCGGGCTTCCGGTGGTTCGCTGCTGTGGGTGAGGGATGGCCGTGTCGGCCGTCTGTCGGTGGGGGCTGTGATCTGTCGGCGATCTGTCGGGGGCTGACGGGATCTTGGACGTGGGGCCGGAGCGGGCCGTGACCGTACGGTCGCCCGCCGCCCACCATCCGCCGCCCACCCACCGGATCATCCAGAGCGCAGGAGCGTGTCATGTCGTCCTCGGCGTCGTCCTCAGCCCAGTCCGTCCAGCCACGGCCGTGGGACGTGCACCGGCCTCCGCGTGCCGAGGGCAGGACCGTCCTCGTCACCGGCGGCAACGCGGGCATCGGGTACTTCGTCGCCGAGCAGCTCGCCGGCACCGGCGCCACCGTCGTGCTCGGCTGTCGCGACGCCGCCAGGGCGGGCGCGGCCATGGCCTCCATCCGCTCCCGCTTCCCCGACGCACACCTGCGCCACCTGCGGCTGGACCTGGCCGACCTGTCCTCGCTCAGGACGTGCGCGGACGCCCTGGAGGCGGACCGCCTCGACGCGGTCGTCCTCAACGCCGGTGTCCTGCTCGACGAACCGCGGCGGCGGGAGACCGCGGACGGTCACGAGTGGATGTTCGGCATCAACCACCTCGGGCACTTCGCGCTGACCGCCCGGCTGGCTCCGCTGCTCGCGGCAGCCCCGGCAGGCCGGGTCGTCACCACCGGAAGCTTCGTGGCCAAGTCCGAGCGGCTGGACCTCGACGACCTCCACGGCACCCGGGACTACCAGCCCAAGCGTGCTTACGCGCGCTCCAAACTCGCCCAGATGCTGGCCGGTTTCGAACTCGACCGCCGACTGCGCGCCGCCGGGAGCACCGTGCTGAGCGTCGTGACGCACCCCGGAGGCGCGCTCGACTCCCTGACCCCCGAGCGCCCGGCCGTGCACGAGCGCACGGCCGGCGAACGGCTGCGCGGCCTGCCTGCCGGCCTCCTCGTCCAGGGCAAGGAAGCCGGCGCGTGGCCCGCCGTCCGCGCCGTCCTCGATCCGTCCGTGGCCGGCGGGCAGTTGTGGGGTCCACGGGTGTTCGGCCTGCGAGGCGTTCCCCGGCGGGAACCCGTCCCCGACCGCCTGGCCGACCGGGCCGTCGCGGCACGCCTGTGGGCGGCCAGTCGTGAACTGACCGGCGTCGAGCCGAGCTTCTGACCACCGGCGTCAGGCGGGCAGGGCGGCGAGCCACTCCGTCAGGAGCTTGTTCGTCTCGGCGGGGCGCTCCTGCTGGATCCAGTGGCCGCAGCCGTCGAGGA
Source organism: Streptomyces sp. NPDC046862 (assembly GCF_040704615.1). Classification (NCBI taxonomy): domain Bacteria; kingdom Bacillati; phylum Actinomycetota; class Actinomycetes; order Kitasatosporales; family Streptomycetaceae; genus Streptomyces; species Streptomyces sp. NPDC046862. The sequence goes on from NZ_JBEYXP010000042.1 coordinate 82,829, forward strand.
TGTGGGAGGAGACCAGGCCGGGCAGCGTGTCCGGGTACGCCTTGATCGCGTCGGCCAGCCAGAGGGTGGGACCGTCCAGGCTCCCGCCGACGAACAGGGAAGGCTGGCCGATGGGGGCGCCGTCGAACTCGGCGAGGTCCTCCCAGTCGCGGTCCACGTTCCGGTAGCGGGCCAGCGCCGCGCTCATGCCGGTCCGCTCGAACTCCGCGGCGTACACGTCGAGATCGTCCTCACCGAGCCAGGCGGGCACCCCGGAGGGGAACCGCTCGCGCAGCGTCCCGCCCCGGCTGACGGCGAACGGGCCGGACGCCACGGGCGCGGCCATGCCCTCCGCGGACAGGGCGGCGTAGAAACCCGCGAGCCAGCCGCGCACGTCGGGCTCCATCTCGCCCTCGGCGCGGCCGGGTTCCTGGAAGTAGGAGATGTAGAACTCCTCGTCGGCGCCGGCCATCGCGCCGAACACCTCCGTGGGCCTCGGCCCGCCGCGCGGCGAGTAGGGAACGCTGAGCAGCCCCACCGCGCGGAAGACGTCCGGCCTGGTCAGGGCGGAGTTGGCGGCGATGGGCGCGCCCCAGTCGTGGCCGACGACCACCGCGGACCGTTCCCCCAGGGCCTCCACCACGGCCACGTTGTCCGCCACGAGCTCCAGCATCCGGTACGCGTCGATCGCGCCGGGCCTGGAGGAGCGGCCGTAGCCCCGGACGTCGATGGCGACCGCGCGGTACCCGGCGTCGGCCAGGGCGGGCAGTTGGTGGCGCCAGGAGTACCAGGACTCCGGGAAGCCGTGCACGAGCAGCACCAGCGGGCCCGTGCCCTGCTCCACCAGGTGGATCCGGCCCGCGGGCGACGGGACCAGCCGGTGCGTGACGTCCAGGGCGTGCTGCGACATGAATGCTCCCCAATCACTTGGTGCGTTCGGTGCGTTCGGTGCGGTCCCGGCGGCGGCCGGACCGCGCCGGGACGACTTCCGATCATGTACGGAACGCCACGGGCATGGCGACCCGCTTTGCCATGCCGGCAAAACCCGTCACCCGTCACCCGTCACCCCCGACGCTCTGAATCGTGGACCTTCATCGGCGTCGGCTGGCTGCGGCACACGGCATGGGACGTCGTGCACCACACCAAGGGCAACCCGATCATCCCCTTCGTCCACGACTCGTCGCTGGGCTGCGCGATCTGCGACCCCGTCATCGCCCTGTGGTGCCTGGCGGGAGGCCGGACACCGCGCGAAATGCTCGGAGCCCGGGAACCTGGCCGTCGGTCGGGGCGACCACCTGCACACAGCGCTCCGACGGAGTGCGCCTCGGTACAGGGAGCGGGACACGGCAGGGATGGATCGCGCGGATGACGGCCGTAGGCAGGTGCGGGCGGAGCCCCGTGCGATCACCGCTGTGACGCGTGCGAGTATCTGCGGCATGAAGGCGTCCCCGGCGGTACGGAGCCTGCGCGCGGCGGTGTTCGCCGTGCTGTGCGTGCTGCTCGCCACCGGGGGACACGCGCTGGCCACGGGGGCGGCGCCGCCGGTGTGGGCGCAGGTCGCCGCCGTCGTGCCGGTCTTCGCGATCGGTTGGCGACTGGCCGGCCGCGAGCGGTCGCTGCTCGGCATCGGGGGCGGGACGCTCACCGCACAGGGCGGGCTGCACCTCGCCTTCGGCGCCGTCAGCCCGCACGGGCCGCACGCGCCGCACGCCATGACGGTGATGCACGGCGCCATGACGGTGATGCGCGGCGGCACGACGGTGATGCACGGCGGCATGACGGTGATGGGCATGCGCATGGCCGCCCACCCTCACGTCCCTCCTCTCCCTCCTCTCCCTCCTCACGTCCCTCTTCACGTCCCTCTTCACGTCCTGACCTCCCACCCCACCGCCGCCCACGCCACGGCGGCCGTCGTGCTGACGTGGTGGCTGCGGCGCGGCGAGGCGGCGCTGTGGTCGCTGCTGCGCCGGGCGGTCGCCTTCGTGCCGGGGCTCGTCGCCTGGTGGCGGGTGCGGGGAGGGGCACGGGCCGTACCGGGCGCACCGCGCTTCGCACGAGGAGCTGCCGGCGGGGCGAGGGTGCCGCGGCAGGTGCTGCTGCGGTACGCCGTCCACCGGCGGGGTCCGCCCGCGTCGATCACGTACGCGACCTGACCATGCACGCCCTTCCCCGTACGGAGATCGACCACCCATGTCCTCGACACGCACCACCCTGCGCCGCGCCGGAGCCGTCACCGCCCTGACCGCCGCCGCCGTCCTCACCGCGGCGGGCGCGGCCTCCGCGCACGTCACCGTCCATCCCGAGAGCTACGCGAAGGGCGCCACGGACGGCGTCCTGGCCTTCCGGGTCCCCAACGAGGAGGACACCGCCGACACCACGAAGGTGCAGGTGTTCCTGCCCACCGACCACCCCGTCCTCGGCGTGCTCGTCAGGCCGCAGGACGGCTGGACCCCCAAGGTGACCACCACCAAGCTCAAGACCCCCGTGAAGACCGACGACGGCACCATCACCGAGGCCGTCTCCGAGATCACCTGGACCGGAGGGACGATCCGGGCCGGGCAGTACGAGGACTTCGACGTCGCCTTTGGTCAACTGCCCGACAGCACCGACCAGTTGACCTTCAAGGCGCTCCAGACCTACTCCGACGGAAAGATCGTCCGCTGGATCGAGGAGGCGCAGTCCGGCGGGGAGGAGCCGGAGGACCCGGCGCCGGCCCTGAAGCTGACCGCCAAGGGCGCCGCGTCGGACGGTGACGCCGCCGCTTCGCCGTCATCCGCCAAGAGCACGTCGTCCGCGAAGAGCACGTCGTCCGCGAAGAGCACGTCGTCCGCCTCGGACGCGGGCGACTCGACCGCTCGTGGCATCGGTGTCGCGGGGCTGGTCGTGGGCGTTCTGGGCCTCGCCGCAGCGGTGTTCGCGATCGTCCGCGGCCGATCGGGCGGGGCTCGGTCCTGACGGTTCGGGCCGCCCTGGGACGCATGCTGGGCACCTGTCCCGCTCCGCGCGGGCGCACCCAGTGCTGTGCCTCGGCGGCCCCAACCTCCCCCGGTTTCCGGCACGTTGCTGTGGTACGGATCACGCCTGTGGGATTGAGCGCCGTACCCTGTGGATTTCCGTACCTGACTGTGACAGCCGAGACGCGGGTGCAAGGATGAGCCGCCATGACTGCTGGACGGTGTTCTCGCGCGCTGAGGGCTGCGATGTTCGCGGCCGTCTGCGTGCTGTTCGCCGTGCAGGGGCACGTGATGACGTCCGGTGTCGAGGTGCCCTGGTGGGCGCTGTTCGCCGGGGCCCTGGCGACGGGCGGGACGGTGTGGTGCCTCGCCCACCGTGAACGCGGACTTCTCGCCGTCGGTTCCGTCGCGGTCGTCACCCAGGTGGTCCTCCACGCGCTGTTCTCGCTCGCCCAGGCGGTCGAGCGGCCGGAACCGGCCGGCGGGACGTCCCTCGCCGAGCGGTGGGTGCGTTACGTGCTGTGCTCACCGCCGGGGGCCGATGACGGGGCCGACGGCGCGGCCACAACCGCGCATTCCGCGGGCCACGGCGGCGCCGGCATGTCGTCTGCGGGCTCGTCCCTCATGGACGCGTCGGGGTCGATGGCCTCGATGAGCGGCATGGACGTGACGGGCCACGCGGGGCATGCCATGGGCGGCATGTCCTCGACGGCCATGCTCGTGGCCCACCTGGTCGCCGCTCTGCTGGGCGGAGTGTGGCTCGCCCACGGCGAGCGCGCCGCCTTCCGCATCCTGCGGGTACTCGCCGGATGGCTCGCCGCCCCCCTGCGTCTGCTGCTCCGGCTGCCGACGCCGCCGCACCGACCACGCGTCCGCGCCCGCGCCCGTACCGGCGGCTCGGACCGCCTGCTGCGGCAGCTCCTCCTCGTCCATGCCATCACTTCTCGGGGTCCGCCCGCCGGGACCGCTGTCCTCTGACGACAGCTGGTTCCCCGGGGCCGGACCCGGAGGCGTCGCCGACTCCTCGCTTCACGCACGTCGCATGTAGCACGTCGCATGTAGCACGTCGCATGGCGCAAGTCGCGTGTCGCTTCTCATGTTCGCCGACTCTCCGCTCCTCGCCTCGGGCATCGGTCGCGCACGCCCGTGCGGCCGTACGTCATCGACCACCGGAACCGCCGCGCCCCGTGCGCCGCTCCGGTTCCAGGACTCCCGAGAAGGACACCAGGTGTTCACTCCTGCCCTGCCGACCCCCCTGCCCGCGTCCCACGACGAGTCGATAACCGCCTGGGCGCTCGCCGCGCGCGGCGGCGACGCCGACGCCGTGGAGAAGTTCGTCCGCGCGCTGCACCGGGACGTCGTCCGCTACGTCACCTACCTCGGCGCCGACCCGCAGACGGCCGACGACCTGACCCAGGACACCTTCCTGCGGGCTCTGGGCAGCCTGCACCGCTTCGAAGGCCGCTCCTCGGCGCGCAGTTGGCTGCTCTCCATCGCCCGGCGCGCCGTGATCGACAGCATCCGTTACGCCGCCGCCCGGCCCCGACTGTCGGACACCGACGACTGGCAGTCGGCGGCCGAACGCGTCCAGCCGCGCGGCCTGCCCGGCTTCGACGACGGGATCGCCCTCGCCGAACTGCTGGCCGCGCTGCCCGACGACCGCCGTGAGGCGTTCGTGCTGACCCAGTTGCTGGGCCTTCCCTACGTGGAGGCGGCGCGCGTCAGCGGCTGCCCGGTGGGCACGGTCCGCTCCCGCGTGGCCCGAGCGCGCTGCTCACTGATCGAGTCGCTGTACGAGGCGGAAGAGCCGCGGCTGGAGGCCGCGGCCGCCGCCTGACGAGCCGTAGCCGTACGGTGGCCGCCGCCCGCCCCCGCGCCGGGCGGCTGCCACCAGGGCCGGCCCCGCGCGGACGGGCCGACTCAGGCCCCAGGGCCTCCAGGCCTCAGGCCCCCAGGCCCCACGCCCCACACCTCAGGCCCCACACCTCAGGCCCCAGACCCCAGGAGCTCGCGGGCCAGCGCCCCGCTCCACCACCCCTCAACCCGCTCGGGCGACCAGCCGCGTTCCGTGGTGAGCGTGGCGTAGACGTCGATGTTGCAGAGGGCGGCGTACACGTCGACAGCGGATGGTACGTCCAGGCCCTCCCGGAGGACGCCCGCCGGCCAGGAGGAGAACACCCGTACCCGGGTCTCGTCCCCCCGCTCGCGGCCGTCGCGGTAGGCCGACGCCAACTCCGGCTCGGTACGGCCCGCTTCGCGGATCAGCGTGATGATGTCACCCGCGCGCTCGAACAGGCGGCGGTCGTAGCCGGCCATGGCCGCGAGCTGTCGCCGGGGGTCCGTCGTCGGGGCCTCCAACTCGGCGAGCATGCGGGACGCGTCGGCCGTCAGGTCGGCGGCGTCGGCCAGAGCCCGGGCCAGCCCCGTCTTGTTGCCGTACGCGGCGTAGACCGTGGGCACGGAGACGCCCGCCTCCTGTGCCACGGCGCGTACGGTCGTCCTCGCCCACCCCTGGCCGACGAAGAGTCTGCGGGCGGCGTCGGCGATCTCGGCCCGAGGAGTGAGGTCTTGAGGGGCGCGGGGAACTGCGCGATCAGCCACGCCGGACCCGCAGCCGCCCACGGACAGAACCCGGCAGGCGCGACCCGCCTGAGCGGCAAAGGGCGAGCTGAGGGGCAAGTGGCGCGTGGAGCGCCCCTGGTGGGCTCCGCTCAGGAAACGGCGGGCCCGGTGATGAACTGCCCCTTCTCGTCGTACGGCCAGACGTTGGGAACGCAGCCGTTCATGCCCTTGATCTGCTGCATCATCGCGGGCGCCGGTTTGCCCTTGCCGGGGCACCCGGTATGGCCGTGGCCGAGGTAGTGACCGAGCTCGTGGTTGATGATGAGCGCGCGATAGGCCGTGACGTCCTTCGCGTACACGGGTGTTGCCAACTGCCAGCGCTTGAGGTTGACCATGACGTCGTCTCCGGCGCTGCAGTTGTACTCACCGCCGGTGTCCAGCCCGGACTTCCCGCAGACGGCGTCGACGGTGCCGGGTGTCGCGACCCGGACGACGAAGTCGGTGGCGCCACCGGAGACCCGCTGGAACGCCGACCGGCCGTCCGTCGTCCAGCCGCGTGGGTCGGCCAGGATGCGTTCCACCTCCTCGGCGACGTCCTCGGTGGACAGCTCTATGCCGTCCTCGACGTCGACCCGGTAGCGCAGGGTTCTGCCCTTGCCCACCTTGGCACTTCCGCCGGAGGCCGAGGTGTACGTTCCCGGCCCGCTGGAGGGGATGTCGATGCGGGAGGGGGCCGACGTGCCGGGCTTTGCGGCGGAACTCGGCGTGCCCGAGGGGCTCTTGGGAGCAGTGGGGCTCGGCGTGGTCCGGGACGGGGCGGACGTGGGCCTGGCCCGCGTGGTGGACGCGGCCTCGTCCGGTAACTCTCCCTTGTCTCCCGACGTCCACCCCACGGCGGCGAATCCGGCGGCCCCGAGAACGGCCACCACCGCCAGGCCTCCCAGCCAGGGCCCCTTGCCTCGGCCGCCTCGAATCCCTCGTTGACCTCGTCGCCCGGTGGCTTGCGCCCGACCGCTCCGACGGCGACGGGAGTTGGAAGGTTTGGCTTTATGCGCGGTCATGTTCTTTCAGAGTGTGATGAGCGTGTGATCGGATGTGGCTGAACTGATCACGAAACGATAACGGAAGATCAGTGCGGGCGTGGCGCTTCCTGGGAGCGGCGCGGGCGACGGCCGTGTGCGGCTTCTCACAGGTGGCTGCCCTGCCGGGAGGTATGGCGGGGAGGCGGCCCTGTCGGAGGGCTGGTGTGGAGAGGAGGCGGCCCTGTCGGAGGGCTGGTGTGGAGGGGAGGCGGCCCTGCCGGATGGCCGGTGTGGCGGGGTGGGGGAGCGGTCCTGTCGGACGGTCGGGCGGGAGGAGTTGCTCGGCCGGGAGGCGGAGTCAGCCGGGCTGCTGCCCTCGCGTGCGGCGGGCGTACGCACGGGCGGCTCGGGCGCGGTCACCGCAGCGGGTCGAGCACCAGTGGCGGCGGCCGTGGCGCAGGAGGTAGCGGGTGCAGGGGGCCGAGGGGCAGGCGGTGAGACGCTCGGCGTCGGGGCCGGTGAGGAGGTCGGCCGCGTCCGTGGCCAGCGCGGCCAGGGCGTGATCGAGGATCTGGGTGACCGGATGGGAAGCGGCGCGGTGGAGGCCGCGGGTGGGGTCCCAGTGCAACAGGGCCGCGGCGGGGGCCTTGGTCATCGCGCTGTTGAGGGCGTTCAGGGCGTCGGCGGGAGCGGGGTGGCCGTCGACGTGGGAGGCGAGCAGGGCGCGGATCTGCTCGCGCAGTGAACGCAGTTGGGATGCGCACATGTCCCGCAGTCCCGCGTCGGCCGGTGCGAGCCCGCGCTGGAAGAGCCACTGGTTCGTGGCGGCGGGCGTGCCGAGGAGGTCGATGAACTGGCCGCCGGGCAGGGCGATCGCGCTGTTGGCGAAGTCGAGGGCGGGGTGCCGCTCGGCTCCGGGCGCCGGTGGCGGAGTCGGGTCGTCGATCGTGCTCTCCTGCATGACTCTCATGGTATGGCTTGCACCCATCCGTGAGAAGCGACTACCGTCCCTCACGGATGAGCAACTCGCTATCCGTGAGACTCCATCCGTGAGATCTCTGTCCGTGAGATCTCCATCCGTGAGAGGTGTGAGCCTTCGTGACGACTGCCGCCCACGAGCAGATCCCCGCCCGCCTGCTGGGCGGCCCGACCGTGCTCCTGGAGTACGGAGGGTTGCGTCTGCTGACGGACCCCACCTTCGACGAGCCCGGCGAGTACCCGATCACCGAGGACTTCTCCCTGGTCAAGACCGCTCCCGCCCTGGTGGGTCCCGCCGACCTGGGGCCCGTCGACGCCGTCCTGCTCTCGCACGACCAGCACGCTGACAACCTCGACCACTCCGGCAGGGAGCTGTTGTCGTCGGTCCCCGTCACCTTCACGACCCCCAGTGGTGCCGGACGGCTGGGCGGCAACGCCCGAGGGCTCGCGGACTGGGAGTCCGCCACGCTGCACCGCCCCGACGGTGGCAGCGTCACCGTCACCGCCGTACCGGCACTGCACGGCCCCGACGGCCTCGCACAGCGGGTCATGGGCGATGTCGCGGGCTTCGTTCTGAGTGCCGACGACCTGCCGACCGTCTACGTCAGCGGTGACAACGCCTCCCTGGACGCCGTTCAGCGGACGGCCGACCGCTTCGGCCCGGTGGACACCGCGGTGCTGTTCATCGGAGCGGTCAGGTCGCCCAGGGTCGGTGGTGAACTGATCACGATCAACAGTGCGATGGCGGTCGAGGCGGCGAGGATACTCGGCGCCCGGCGCGTGGTCGCCGCGCACATGGACAGCTGGGAGCACTTCCTGGAGGGCCGGGACGACGTCGTCAAAGCGTTCGAGACGGCCGGACTCTCGCACATCCTGCAGGCCTGATACGCCCACTCGTTCGGTAAGGAATCCGGCCGCCGGCAGGGTGAAAGCGACGGCGGTCAGCCGGACGACTGGGTGATGTTGACCATCCACGGAATGCCGAAGCGGTCCGTGCACATGCCGAAGACGTCACCCCACATCTGCTTGTCCAGCGGGACGGCCACGGAGCCGCCGGCGGACAGCTTCTCCCAGTACCCGCGCAGCTCGGCGTCGTCGTCGCCGCTGAGGCTGATCGAGAAGTTGTTGCCCGGGTTGTGGTCTCCGGTCGGGGTGTCGGCACCCATCAGGGTGAGGCCGCTCGGGGTCTCCAGCATGCCGTGCATGATCTTGTCGGCGTCCGGGGTGTCCGCCTGGCCGAACTGGCCGTACGTGTTCAGCGCCAGGTCGCCGCCGAAGACCTCCTTGTAGAACTCCAGCGCCTGGCGGGCGTCTCCCGCGAAGCTGAGATACGGGTTGAGTCGCGTGGCCATGAATACCTCCTGTACGGGGTAAACCTCGGATTTCCGAGGCTAGCGCCGACCACTGACAACGGCCCGTTCACCGAAGTCACGGCAGGGCCCATTCACCGGAGCCACGGCAAGGCCCGCCCGCCCCCGGAGCCACGGCACACCCGTCACCGGAGCCACACCATCCGCGACTCACGCCATCCGCGACTCACGCCATGCACGACTCACGCCATGCACGACTCACGCCATGCACGACTCACGCCATGCACGACTCACGCCATCCGCGACTCACGCCACCCGACACCCAGGTCACGAGGACTCCTGGCGCCCCGAGAGGGAGTCCGCGTCCGCGCGAAGCCACGTGGTCAGGGCCCACCACCAGTGCAGCGTGCTCAGCGGTCCGGAGCGGTACTCCGGGGAGGGGTCGGCCAGTGACTCGCCCGTGAGCTGCTGGAGCCGGCCGAGCCGGTAGCGGACGGTGTTCGGGTGCGTGAACAGGGCCGCCGCGGTCTGATCCAGCCGACGGCCGTTGTCGAGGAACACCCGGGCGGTGAGCGCGAGTTGGCGGTGGAACCCGTCGGACCGGTCCAGGCCGTCCAGCAGCCGCTCGCCCAGCAGGGAGCCGAGCAGTGGCTGGTCCGCCAGGGCGATCTCGGCGGCGAAGTCGGTGAGCTCGTACAGGCCCCGCCGTTCCTGTCGCCCACCGATACCGACGGCCCGTACACAGAGCCGGTACAGCGGGCGCAGCCCGTCGAGCGGAGCTGCGGGCGAGGCGACGACGAGGGCGCTCTCGCCGATCTCCTCGCCCCTGGGGATCCGGGGGCACAGCGCCACCAGACGCCCCTCCACCAGCCCGGACACCCCGCGGCGTGCCGACAGCCGGCGCGCGAGGAGGCGTGAGCGGGCGGGGTCGCCGACGTCCGAGACCAGACAGTGGTGCGTGCCGTCCGGGCGCAGCCCGGCCCTGGCCAGTTCCTCGGCGGACGGGACGACACCGCCGACCAGCAGTTGCCGCAGCAGCCTCGTCCGGTTCTCGCTCACGCCGTGCGGTGTTCTGCCCCGCTCGGCGGCGCGGTATCCGTTGATGACGTGGCGTTCGACCGCGTCGCCGTACTCCTTCAGACGGAGGACCACGGTCAGCAGCGTGCTGTCGGGCACTCCGGCAGACCGGCAGCGGTCCAGGGTGATCTCCACCGCGCGGGTGAGCGCCGCCTGGACACCGCGCACCACCGCGGTCATCGGGACGCCCTGGCCCGCCCGGTCGGCACCGAGCAGCAGGGCGGCGGCGAAGTCCTGTTCCTCGACCCGGCCGAAGGTGGCGAACCAGGTGCCGGCCGCGCGGATCAGGGCGGCGGCATGCGAGTGGGTCTCCGCCTCGGTGAGCCGGGCCACCTCGGGGGAGTGGGTTCTCGCCGCGTCGACCAGTTCGCCGCACACGTCCCTGTCGGCGGCCATGGCCCGCAGGATCCCGGCGACCGGCTCGCGTTCGTGAACGACCGTCATGAGCCCCTTCCCCGCTCCGGGCAATGTCGCCGGGCCACAACGAAAGATCCCCGCGTTGACGCCCGGCAACTACCGCACCGTCGCGGCGGCCTGCTTTCCTTGGCGGCTACCGACGGTAACAGGGTGGCGGTCGGAACGACACCCTCCCCTTGCCCGCAACCCGTTTGTCCCGCAACCCGGTTGTTCCTCGACCTGCTTGTGCCTCAACCCGGTTGTCCCGCAGCCCAGTTGTCCGCACCCTGCGCACCTCTCCCGGAAGGCAGCCCATGGAGAACGCAGCATCGCCTGCCCTGATCAGCCGCCGCGGCGCCCTGACCGCGGCGGGCGGCGTGCTCGCCGGAGCCGCCCTCGCGTCACAGACCGTACCGGCGTTCGCGGCCGAGTCGCAGGACGCCGACGCGATCGTCGTCGGCGGCGGGCTCGCCGGACTCGTCGCCACGGCCGAACTGGCCGCGGCGGGACGCAAGGTGCTGCTGCTCGACCAGGAACCGGAGGCGAGCCTCGGCGGTCAGGCGTTCTGGTCCTTCGGCGGCCTGTTCTTCGTCGACTCCCCCGAACAGCGGCTGATGGGCATCAAGGACTCCAAGGACCTGGCCTGGCAGGACTGGTTGGGCACGGCCGGCTTCGACCGCGGTATCGACGACCCGTCGGGCCAGGACCACTGGGCCCGCAAGTGGGCCGAGGCGTATGTCGACTTCGCCTCGGAGGAGAAGCACGACTGGCTCGCGGGCCTCGGGATGCAGTGGTTCCCGATCGTCGGCTGGGCCGAGCGCGGCGGCGGCCTCGCGGACGGCCACGGCAACTCGGTGCCCCGCTTCCACGTCACCTGGGGCACCGGCCCGGCGGTCGTCGAGCCGTTCGAGAAGAAGGTGCGGGCCGCCGTCGAGGACGGGAAGGTGACCTTCAAGTTCCGGCACCGCGTGGACGACATCGTCACGACGGGCGGCGCCGTCACCGGCGTACGCGGCGCGATCCTGGAACCGAGCAACGCCCAGCGCGGCAAGCCCAGTTCCCGTACGGTCGTCGGCGAGTTCGAACTTCGCGCACCGGTCGTGATCGTCACCTCCGGGGGCATCGGCGCCAACCACGACCTCGTACGGCAGAACTGGCCCGCCCGCCTCGGCACCCCGCCCAAGTCCATGATCACCGGGGTCCCGGCACACGTGGACGGCCGCATGCTGGCGATCACCGAGAAGGCGGGCGGGCGGATCGTCAACCCGGACCGCATGTGGCACTACACCGAGGGACTCAGGAACTACGACCCGATCTGGCCCGGCCATGGCATCCGCATCCTGCCCGGCCCGTCGTCCATGTGGTTCGACGCGACCGGCAAGCGCTTCGGCACGCCCGACATCCCCGGTTACGACACCCTCCACACCCTCAAGTCGATCACCGACACCGGCTACGACTACTCGTGGTTCGTCACCACCCAGAAGATCATGGCCAAGGAGTTCGCGCTCTCCGGCTCCGAGCAGAACCCGGACCTCACCAACAAGAACGTCTGGCAACTGCTCTCTCGTATCTGGCAGACCCCCGAGCCGATCGAGAAGTTCAAGAAGAACGGCGTGGACTTCGTGGTCGGGACGACCCTCTCGGAACTCGTCAGGGGCATGAACAAGCTGACCGGCGACAACCTGATCAAGCTGGACGACCTCAAACGTCAGATCGACGCCCGCGACCGGGAGATCGACAACCCCTACACCAAGGACGTCCAGGTCATGGGCATCCGCAACGCCCTCGCCTACCCCGGCGACACGCTCAGCCGCACGGCCTCGGCCCACAAGATCATGGACTCGAGCGCGGGGCCGCTCATCGCCGTACGCCTCAACATCCTCACCCGCAAGACCCTCGGCGGCCTCCAGACCGACCTCTCGGGCCGCGTCCTGAACGACGCCGGCAAGGTGATCCCCGGCCTGTACGCGGCCGGCGAGGTCGCGGGCTTCGGCGGAGGCGGCGTCCACGGATACCGCTCCCTGGAGGGCACCTTCCTCGGCGGCTGCCTGTTCTCCGGCCGCCAGGCGGGACGGGCGGCAGCGGAGGCGACGGCGACCTGAAAGCCGAAACAACGACGACCTGAAAACCAACGTGGTGGCGACCTGCAAGCCCAGGTGGTGGCGACCTGAAAGCCAAGGCGGTGGCGACCCGAAAGCCCAGGCGGCCGGAGTCCTGAACGCCGGGGCGACGGCGACCTGAACGCCGAACGCAGGGAAGGTGACCTGAGGGCTTTGCATGATCATGCGAAAGCATGCATACTCTTCCCATGTCCAAGGTCCTCACCTCCCTCCCCGCCGGCGAGCGCGTCGGCATCGCCTTCTCGGGCGGCCTCGACACCTCCGTCGCGGTCGCGTGGATGCGGGACAAGGGTGCCGTCCCGTGCACCTACACCGCCGACATCGGCCAGTACGACGAGCCCGACATCGCCTCGGTGCCCGGCCGTGCGCAGACCTACGGTGCCGAGATCGCGCGGCTGGTCGACTGCCGCGCCGCGCTCGTCGAGGAGGGCCTGGCCGCGCTCACCTGCGGGGCGTTCCACATCCGCTCGGGCGGACGCGCGTACTTCAACACGACCCCCCTCGGCCGTGCCGTCACCGGCACGCTCCTGGTCCGGGCGATGCTGGAGGACAACGTCCAGATCTGGGGCGACGGCTCGACCTTCAAGGGCAACGACATCGAGCGGTTCTACCGCTACGGCCTGCTCGCCAACCCGCACCTCAGGATCTACAAGCCCTGGCTCGACGCGAACTTCGTGACCGAGCTCGGCGGCCGCAAGGAAATGTCGGAGTGGCTGCTCGCCCACAAGCTGCCCTACCGCGACAGCACGGAGAAGGCGTACTCCACCGACGCCAACATCTGGGGCGCCACCCACGAGGCCAAGACCCTGGAGCACCTGGACACCGGTGTCGAGACCGTCGAGCCCATCATGGGCGTGCGGTTCTGGGACCCCGAGGTCGAGATCCTCACCGAGGACGTGACGGTCGGCTTCGACCAGGGCCGCCCGGTGACGATCAACGGCAAGGAGTTCGAGTCCCCCGTCGACCTGGTCATGGAGGCCAACGCCATCGGCGGCCGCCACGGCCTCGGCATGTCGGACCAGATCGAGAACCGGATCATCGAGGCCAAGAGCCGCGGCATCTACGAGGCCCCCGGCATGGCCCTGCTGCACGCGGCGTACGAGCGCCTGGTCAACGCGATCCACAACGAGGACACCCTCGCCCAGTACCACAACGAGGGACGGCGCCTCGGCCGGCTGATGTACGAGGGCCGCTGGCTGGACCCGCAGGCGCTGATGATCCGCGAGTCGCTGCAGCGCTGGGTCGGCTCGGCCGTCACCGGCGAGGTCACGCTGCGGCTGCGGCGCGGCGAGGACTACTCGCTCCTCGACACCACGGGCCCGGCGTTCAGCTACCACCCGGACAAGCTGTCCATGGAGCGCACCGAGGACTCCGCGTTCGGCCCGGTGGACCGGATCGGCCAGCTCACCATGCGCAACCTCGACATCGCCGACTCGCGCGCCAAGCTGGAGCAGTACGCCGGCCTCGGCCTGATCGGCACCGGCAGCCCCGCCATCGGTGCCGCCCAGGCGGCCGCGACCGGCCTGATCGGCACCCTCCCGGAGGGCGGCGCCGAGGCCATCGCCTCCCGCGGCGAGGTCTCCGAGGAGGACGCGCTGCTGGACCGCGCCGCGATGGAGTCCGGCACGGACTGACGGCCCCGCCCGGCGGCGACACACCACGGCACCACGGCGAAGGACCGGCTCGACGCCATAAGGCACCGAGCCGGTCCTTCCCGTTTCCCGACCCCCTGGACCTCTGACCCTCTGGACCTCTGACCCTCCAACCCTCTGGACCTCTGGTCTTCACAGCCGGAGGACGATGAGGGCGGTGTCGTCCGTGGTGCCGGTGGGCGGCAGGAGATCGGCCAGGAGAGCATCGGCCAGGACCTCGGGATCGGAACGCCGGTGACGGGCGAGAGAGTCGGCGAGGCGGTCCAGCCCCTTGTCGATGTCCTCGGTGCGGCGCTCGATCAGTCCGTCCGTGTACAGGACCAGGGTGGAGCCCTCGGTGAAGGACGTACGGGCCTGGGGGCGAGGGACGTGTTCGGGCCGGGCGCCGAGAGGCGGGTCGGTGGCCTGGTCGAGGAAGACCACGGAGCCGTCGGGCCGGAGCAGGGCGGGCGGAGGGTGACCGGCGCAACTGTAGGTGATCGACTGCTCGTCCCAGTCGACGAACGTCGTCGCCGCCGTCGTCGACTCGGCGCCGTCGACGGAGCGGGCGTACAGGCCGAGCGCGTCCAGGGCCTGGGCCGGACCCGCGGCGACGCGGCAGGCCGCACTCAGCGCACTGCGCAGCTGCCCCATGGCGCCGGCGGCCGCCAGCCCGTTGCCGACCACGTCACCGACGGCGACCGCGAGGCTCTCACCAGGCAGGTCGACCAGGTCGTACCAGTCGCCGCACACGTTCAGGGAATCGACGGCGGGCCGGTAGCGCACGGCCGCCCCGTGCGCCACCGGCCCGGTCGCGCCAGGCGGCGGCAGCATCGCCGCCTGTAGGGCGAGGGCGACCTCGCGCTCGTGGGCGTGCGCCCTGCGCAGCCGTTCGTTGACCTCCTGCAGTTCCCGGGCCCGCGTGTACAGCTCGGCCTCCAGCACGCGCGCCTGCCGGTCGCCGCCCCGCCGGCCGAACGCGCGGATGAGCTCGGTGACCTCCTCCACCCGGTGCACGATCAGCTCCACCCGCCCGTCGGGGCCGCGGACGGGCGCGTTGACCGGGCTCCAGTAGTGCTCGTCCCAATGGCCGGGCCGAGCGGGATCCTCGATGTCGTAGCGGAGCAGCGCCATCGTGTCGCGCTCGCCGGTGGCCGCCACGCGCAGCATCGAGGCCTCGGTCTCGCGCATGCCGGCCGCGGCGGGTTCGTTGGGGTTCTCGGGGAAGACGTCGAAGATGTAGTGGCCCAGCAACTGCTCCCGGGTGCGCCCGGCCAGCCGCACGAAGTCGTCGTTGGCGTCGGCGTAGACCAGGTCAGGGGTGAGCAGCGCGACCATGCCGGGCAGGCCCCGGAAGACCGCCGCATAGTCGATCTGCGGTTGGCTCATGACCCGCCTGCCTCCGCGCCGAGCATCACCGTGCTGTTCCACGGCCGAGCATGACTGTGCTGTTCCACGATAGGAGCGAACACGCCACGCGGCCCGCCCACCGCACCAGCCGGGGTACGAGAGGACCGGCCGACGGTCAGGTCCCCACGCAAGGACGCCCCGTGCCCCGTGCCCCGTGCCCCGTCCGTGGCGCCGGCGAAATCGGTCGCCGCGGCGATCACACGATTGCTAGCTTGCGGACGTGGACCTCTTCTCACACGCCTGGACGGCGTTACGCACGGCGGTCGCCGAACTCCCGGACGAGGACTTCACCCGCCCCTCCGGCTGCACCGGCTGGCTCGTACGGGACCTGGTGTGCCACCTGATCATCGACGCCCAGGACGTCCTGATCACCCTCGTCACCCCCACCGACAAGGAACCGACACGCGACGCCCTGACCTACTGGGACGTCACCGACACCCCGCCGACCGGCGACGACCCGCTCGACGCGCTGACCGTGCGGCTGGCGGCCGCGTACGAGGAGCCCTGGCTGCTCAAGTTCCACCTGGACGACGTCGGCTCCGCCGCCGGCCGCGCCGCCGCACTCGCCGACCCGAACCTCCGGGTCGGCACGCGCGACGAGGTGATCACCGTGGCCGACTACCTCTCCGCGTACGTCATGGAATGGACCCTGCACCACCTGGACCTGACCGCCCACCTCCCGGACACGGCGGACCCACCCCCGGAGACCCTCGCCCGCTCCCGCGACATGCTGGAAAAGCTCGCAGGCACGGCGTTCCCACGATCGCTCCCCGACAAGGAAGCCCTACTGATCGGCACCGGCCGCCGCACACCGACCGAGGCGGAGAGGACCGCCCTGGGCGACCTGACCGCGAAACTCCCGCTGATCCTCGGCTGAGCTGCCGTCATGGACCTGTCCGACGAGGGCCAGGCCCTGGGCCCCCTTGGATCGAGGCCGAGATCGTCCTCCTGGCACGGCTCAGGAGGCCGCTTCTGTCCCAGACGTATGAGCAGGTCACAGACCTTTGACCGCTGGATGGGCGATAGCCCGTCCATAGATGGTCCGCGGGGCGTGGTTGCCTGACACCCCTCGATGCGAACTACGGGCAGGGAGGCTGATGAAGTCTCCAGCCCTGCTCCGGGGTGTCGTTAGTTCCGTTTGAGTACCCCGCTGAGTCCTGCCGCCAGGGCCGTGGTCAGTATCCAGCCAGTGCCGGAGAGCAGCCAAGAGCAGTACAGGGCGTTGCCGCTGGGCATCCATGCCTTCTGCTGTCCGAGGTCGACGATCGGTACCAGGACGTCGAGAGTGTAGGCGATCGTGTGGATTGCCGGGGCCGGGGCCGGGGCCGGGGCCGGGGTGCCGGTGGCGGTCATGTGCGCTGGGTGGGCAGGATTCGAACCTGCGACACCCCCTTTGGGAGAGCGGCTGGAGGGCTGTGCCGCTGGCCTCGTGCCTCGCTACCTGGTCAGGCGCTTGCAACTTATCCAAAGTGCACCATCTTTGACCGTGACTGACCCCTGCATCTGGCACGAACCTCGGCCCACGGCAGCCAGCCACGATGGTGCGCTGGCTGATCGGGTTGTCGGTGCCTTGCTGCGCCTCCCTGATGGCTGGCCGCCACGCGACTCAGAAGATCTCCGAAAAGCAGAGCCTTCAAATCCTGGATGCGCGGTCAGCCGTGTCGGGAGCATCCAGGGCGGCACGAGCCTCGGCCTTGAAGCTCGCCACAGACTGATTGACCTGGTGGTGCATGGCGGCGCTACTTGGGACATCGTCCCGCGGCGGGGCGCCTCGTGCAGCACGGAGCTCAGAGACAATGACAGAGGCTTGCCAGTCAGCGATCGAGCGCATGACGGTGTCGGCTCGCGCCGCCACTTCTGGGGGCCCTTCCAACTCAACGATGAACAGTGCTCTTTCGATGCTCCGGATGAGCTCGCGGAGTCTGTCAGCTGATCCCTCGGGCATGGCCTCGCCGAGCAAGGTCCGCTCGCGGTAGGAACGTCTCCACTCGTTGAACCGGGCAATGGAGTCGAGGAAGGCGGCATAAGCGTCGCGGCGCACTTGGCGTCGCCAGTGGGCATGCTGGCTTCGTGACTGGTACCTACCGGTCAATCGAGCGGCCACCACCGCTCCGCCAGCGCCGACGATTGACGCCACGATGCCCGCCACCGCCCCCACAAAAGCGATCTCCCCTGCGCCCATGGCGGCATTGTGCCCTCAGAGGTGACTGGACACGCGTGAGATGACACGGTGGGTGCAACTGCCGAGATGCCGTGCCCGGCGGACCTGTGGCCGGCAGCGTGAAGGCCATCAGCTTGGGAAGCTGCGATCATTTGGGATCGGTTCGGCTGTTGACCGGGCGTCTGACCGCAACGCGGCCTCATCCCGCCCGGCTGCTTTCACCGTGATTCCCCCCTGTTCCCCGCTCGATCTGGTGCGCTTGTGGTGCGCGGATGCTTCGCATCTGGATCAGATACGGATGCCTCGGCTCGCCATATGGCTACTGCTACCTCGGTCTAGGAGGTTGTGCTGCGTCGATTCGCGCACTCCGCTGAATGGTTGTATCTGCCGTTGCAGAGCTGCCATAGGGAGCTCAGTTGTGCAGTTCCAATTTCGCGGCTCGGACGAAAATCACTTCGTCGTCATCGAATTTACCAGCAGCATCGAAGTACCTGCTGCTTAGCATTGGGGGACGGGGCGAGTGCCCCTCTATGAGTGCCTCGAACTCTTGGGAGTCGAGGGCGTTGGGCGGCAAGGCGCTCTCGGCCTCACGGCAGGATCGCTCGGCGGCTCGGGTCTCTCGAGTCTCGTGTTCGTCCAGGTCGGCGGAATCGAGAGGGGCCGCCGAGCGGAGACGGCGCAGATGAGAAAGCGCCTGTATGAGCCTTTCAGCGGAGGCAGTCACGAGCGGTTGCTGATCATCCAGCATTCTGTGGAGCTTTCCCAGCGCTCTCTCGAAGGTGGCCTGCTCACCTAGGTACATCGCCATCGACTTAGCAGCATTGGTCATCCCTGCGGCAGGCGCAGCTACGTCGTCGGGACCCTCCAGTTCGATGATTGTTTGAGCCGCCCTGAGCGCCGCGAGAGCATCGTCAACAGCCTTCTTCCCGGCTCCGATGCTCTCCGGCGGAAGTTCTTCCGCGTTGTCCGCGACAAATCGCTCGCCCACCTCCACTACTCGGTGCGCTGCAAGTAGAAAGGAAGCGTAAGCCTCCCGCTGGATGCCATGACGCCACTGCCTATGAGCGGCGTGTGTCTCGGCGTGGACAGCGTCCAGTGCTGCACGGTAGGTAGATTCGGCTTGAGCCAAGCCCGTCTTATTGGTGGCCTCTGCCGCGCCCAACGCGGCTTTCATCTGCCATCGGCCTACGAGCACTGTGGTGGGTATCGACATCAGCGCCACTACGGCTGCGGAGATCGCACCTATCCCCTGAAGATCCATGCCCGTCATGGTGCCGCAACCCAGAGACGCAGCCCGACTGTGAGGCCCAGCTGCGCAAGGCGCGGTCGTGTCCCCACACGCCACATGCCACACGCCACACGCGAGCAGTGCGCAACAACGAGAAAGAACGGGACCCAGTGAGACTGGGGCCCGCTCTTTGAGTTAGGCATCTGCGCCGGTCAACCACATCATCGTGCTGGTTGAGGCGAAGTGCCCCCGGCAGGATTCGAACCTGCGCACACGGCTCCGGAGGCCGTTGCTCTATCCCCTGAGCTACGGGGGCGGTGTCGGTGGCGCGGTATGCGCGGCGACGGGTAGAACCCTACCAGCTTCGAAGGGAAGGTCATGAACGGGTTTCCGGGGGAGTGAGGGTGGGGCTGACCTGGGGGAGGGCGCACGGACGGGGTGGAAGTGGGGAAAACCCGGACGCGGCGGTGGGTGTCGACCTACTCTCGAGTTGTGCCAGGCGCGTCCGGCCGGGTGCTTGTTGTGGACGACAACAAGGTCATCCGGCAGCTGATCAGGGTCAATCTGGAGCTCGAGGGGCTCGAGGTGGTGACCGCGGCCGATGGTGCCGAGTGTCTGGATGTGGTGCACCAGGTTCGGCCGGATGTGATCACCCTCGACGTCGTCATGCCCCGGCTCGACGGTCTTCGTACCGCCGCCGGGCTCCGCAACGACCCCCGCACCCGGAATCTGCCCATCGCCATCGTCAGTGCTTGCAGCCAGTACGAGGTCGAGACCGGGCTCGAGGTCGGTGTCGACGCCTTTCTCGCCAAGCCGTTCGAGCCCGTTGAACTCGTGGGACTCGTCAAGGAGTTGATCGAGCGGGGCGCGCGCGGTCAGCAGGTGGAGGAGGTCGGTGGAGGGTGCGAGGGCGACTCCCGGTTCCGCCTCGGTGGTGGCACGGGCACCGGCACGACCACATCCGTCGGTGGGCCGCGAGCCGAGTAGGTAGTTCGGTGGGATCCGGTGCCGTCCGGCGGTCGGGCGGCGCGGTCCGATCCAGTCAGATCCGGTGCTGTGGTGCGGTCCGGTGCTTCGGTGCGGTCCGGTGGTTTGGTGGCGCCCCTCGGTCGCGCTTCCCTTCACCCCCTCCCGTCCACATCCCGGACCCTCCGCCAAACCAGCTCGCCTACCCACCCCCCTCCTCCCATACGCTTGTCCCGTGACCCCCGTCGAGCTCTCCCGTACCGTGCTGCGCGCGGTGCGTCGTGCTGTGGATGAGGGGGAGCTGAGCGTGGCGGTGCCGGAACGGGCCGTGGTGACGCCGCCGGGGCCCGGTGGGCGGGGGGACTACGCGACGAACATCGCGTTGCAGTTGGCCCGGCCCGCCGGTCGGCCGCCGCGGCAGGTGGCCGAAATCCTGCGTCCCCACATCAGCCGCACGGAGGGCGTCGCCGACGTCGAGATCACCGGGCCCGGTTTCCTCAACATCCATCTCGACGGTGCCGCCACCACGGCGCTGGTCCGCAGCATCCAGGGCCGGCCTCACCAGGGAGTCCAGCAGCAAGCCCCGCACGGAGCCCCGCAGCAAGCCCCGCACGGAGCCCCGCAGGACGCCTCACCGGCAACCCCACCGGTCCCCTACGGCCACACCGACGACCTCTGCGGAGAAGTCGTCGAGCTCCGCATCCCGTACGACATCCGCGCCGAAGTCGTCGCCGACGCCCTCGTGCGGATCATCGCCAGTCAGGGCGGCCGCGTCGAGGTCGAGCACGCCGAACCCGTGAACCTCAGGCCCGTACCGGCACCGGAGGACCCCGCACCGCTCGGGCCCGACGCCGCTCGCTGGGCGCTGCTGTACCCCGCCGCCCACGACCGGCCTCGAGTCACCGCCGACCTCCTCGTGCAGCGCGCGAGCAACCCGCTCTTCCGGGTCCGTTACGCCCACAGCCGCGTCCGGGCCCTCCAGCGCAACGCCGCCGCCCTCGGCTTCACCAGCACCCCCGGTGACGTACGAGATGTTCGGCGAGGTGTTCAGCACGACGCGCCGCACGACGCGCCACAGGACAGTCCGTCCGCCACCCGGCCGGAGACCTCCGACGCCACCACCCCCCTCGTCACCGCCCTCGCCGAATACCCCCACGCCCTCACCCACGCCGCCACGCACCGCGCCCCCGACCGCCTGGCCCGGCACCTCGTCACCGTCGCCGACGCCCTGCTCGTCTTTCAGCACACGGTGCTCCCGCGCGGCGAGGAGAAACCCTCGGCCGCCCACCGTGCCCGGCTGGCCCTCGCCGAAGCCGCCGGGACGGTGCTGGCCGGTGGCCTGTCCCTGCTCGGCATCGACGCACCCGAACACCTCTAGCCGATAGAGAGCCAGCCAAGAACATGAGTCGTTCCGCACACCCCGCAGGGCCCCGTCACGCCGACGTCCTCCCCGAGGGCCACTACTCCGCCCCGCCCGCCGACCTCAACACACTCGACCCCAAGGTGTGGGCCCAGACCGTCAGCCGCGGCGCCGACGGCGTCGTCACGGTGGGCGGGGTCGATGTGAAGGCGCTGGCCGAGGAGTTCGGCACGCCCGCCTACTTCGTCGACGAGGCCGACTTCCGGGCCCGGGCGCGCGCCTGGCGCACCGCCTTCGGGCACGACGCCGATGTCTTCTACGCGGGAAAGGCCTTCCTCTCGCGCGCCATCGTGCGCTGGCTGCACGAGGAAGGGCTCAACCTGGACGTGTGCTCCGGCGGTGAGCTCACCACCGCCCTCTCCGCCGGCATGCCCGCCGACCGCATCGCCTTCCACGGCAACAACAAGTCCACGGCCGAGATCCGTACGGCCATCGAGGCCGGCGTCGGGCGGATCGTGCTCGACTCCTTCCAGGAGATCGTGCGGGTCGCGCACATCGCCCAGGAGCTCGGGAAGCGGCAGCGGGTGCAGATCCGCGTCACCGTCGGAGTGGAGGCGCACACGCACGAGTTCATCGCCACCGCCCACGAGGACCAGAAGTTCGGGATCCCGCTGGCCGGCGGGCAGGCCGCCGAGGCCGTACGGCGTGCCCTGCAGCTCGACGGGCTCGAACTCATCGGCATCCACAGCCACATCGGGTCCCAGATCTTCGACACGTCGGGCTTCGAGGTCGCCGCCCACCGGGTTGTCGGGCTGCTGAAGGACGTCCGTGACGAGCACGGCGTCGAGCTTCCCGAGATCGACCTCGGTGGCGGGCTCGGTATCGCGTACACGAGTGACGACGATCCCCGCGAGCCGCACGAGATCGCCAAGGCGCTCACCGAGATCGTCAACCGTGAGTGCGAGGGAGCCCGCCTGCGTACCCCCCGCATCTCCGTCGAGCCCGGGCGCGCGATCGTCGGGCCGACCGCCTTCACCCTCTACGAGGTCGGCACCATCAAGCCGCTCGACGGGCTCCGCACGTACGTCTCCGTCGACGGCGGCATGTCCGACAACATCCGGACCGCGCTGTACGACGCCGAGTACAGCGTCGCCCTGGTCTCCCGGGCCAGCGACGCCGAGCCCATGCTCGCCCGCGTCGTCGGCAAGCACTGCGAGAGCGGGGACATCATCGTGAAGGACGCGTTCCTGCCCGCCGACCTGGCACCCGGTGACCTCGTCGCCGTGCCCGCCACGGGCGCGTACTGCCGCTCCATGGCCAGCAACTACAACCACGCGCTCCGCCCGCCCGTCGTCGCCGTCAACGAGGGCGAGGCCCGGGTGATCGTCCGCCGTGAGACGGAAGAGGACCTCCTGCGCCTCGACGTCGGCTGAGCCCAGGCCGTATCCCGGCACCGCCCCCGGGTGCACCCCGGGGCCCGGGGTGCACCCCGGCCGCGTTAGCGCCCATACGAGCGCCACTATGAACGTCCATATGAACTCCCACATGAATGCCGGTATGAAAGCCTGAGCAAAGCCTGAACGCCCCACACACGTCGGCGGAAGATCTCCTGTCTTCCCCGGTCAAGAAGGTGAAATAGATATCTCACGATCCGGACGGAGGGCAGAAACTCCCGTCCGGTGAGTGAGACTGGTCCCACCGTATTCGGTATGTGAGGAAACGAGGTCGGATGATGCGTACGCGTCCGCTGAAGGTGGCGCTGCTGGGCTGTGGGGTTGTCGGCTCAGAGGTGGCGCGCATCATGACGACGCACGCCGACGACCTCGCCGCCCGGATCGGTGCCCCGGTCGAGCTCGCGGGCGTGGCCGTACGGCGGCCCTCCAGGGTGCGCGAGGGCATCCCCGCCGAACTCGTCACCACCGACGCCACCGCCCTCGTCAAACGCGGGGACATCGACGTCGTCGTCGAGGTCATCGGAGGGATCGAGCCCGCGCGCTCCCTCATCACCACCGCCTTCGAGTACGGCGCCTCCGTCGTGTCCGCCAACAAGGCGCTGCTCGCCCAGGACGGCGCCGCCCTGCACGCCGCCGCCGAGGACCACGACGCGGACCTCTACTACGAGGCCGCCGTCGCCGGTGCCATCCCGCTGATCCGCCCGCTGCGCGAGTCGCTCGCCGGCGACAAGGTCAACCGGGTGCTCGGGATCGTCAACGGGACGACGAACTTCATCCTCGACAAGATGGACAGCACGGGGGCGGGCTACCAGGAGGCCCTCGACGAGGCCACCGCGCTCGGGTACGCCGAGGCCGATCCCACCGCCGACGTCGAGGGGTTCGACGCCGCCGCCAAGGCCGCCATCCTCGCCGGGATCGCCTTCCACACGCGGGTACGGCTCGACGACGTGTACCGCGAGGGCATGACCGAGGTCACCGCCTCCGACTTCGCCTCCGCCAAGGAGATGGGCTGCACCATCAAGCTGCTCGCCATCTGTGAGCGGGCCGAGGACGGTGCCTCCGTGACCGCGCGCGTCCACCCGGCCATGATTCCGCTGACCCACCCGCTCGCCTCCGTGCGCGGCGCGTACAACGCCGTGTTCGTCGAGTCGGACGCCTCCGGGCAGCTGATGTTCTACGGGCCGGGCGCGGGCGGTGCCCCGACGGCCTCCGCGGTCCTGGGTGACCTGGTCGCCGTCTGCCGCAACCGGCTGAACGGGGCGACCGGGCCCGGTGAGTCCGCGTACGCGGCCCTGCCCGTCTCGGGCATGGGTGAGGTCGTCACGCGCTACCACATCAGCCTCGACGTCGCCGACAAACCGGGTGTTCTCGCCCAGGTCGCCACCGTTTTCGCTGAGCACGGCGTGTCGATCGATACGGTTCGCCAGCAGGGCAAGGACGGCGAGGCCTCTCTCGTCGTCGTCACCCACCGAGCGTCCGACGCCGCCCTGGGCGGGACCGTCGAGGCGCTGCGCAACCTCGACACCGTGCGGGGTGTCGCCAGCATCATGCGGGTTGAAGGAGAGTAACGAGCAATGACCCACCAGTGGCGCGGAATCATCGAGGAGTACCGGGACAGGCTGCCGGTCTCGGACACCACGCAGGTCGTGACGCTCCGCGAGGGCGGTACGCCCCTCGTGCCCGCGCAGCTGCTCTCCGAGCGCACGGGCTGTGACGTTCACCTCAAGGTGGAGGGCGCGAACCCGACCGGTTCCTTCAAGGACCGCGGGATGACGATGGCCATCACCCGGGCCAAGGAGGAGGGTGCGAAGGCCGTCATCTGCGCGTCGACCGGCAACACCTCCGCCTCCGCCGCCGCGTACGCCGTACGGGCCCAGATGGTGTCCGCCGTGCTCGTGCCGCAGGGCAAGATCGCGCTCGGCAAGATGGGCCAGGCCCTCGTGCACGGCGCGAAGATCCTCCAGGTCGACGGCAACTTCGACGACTGCCTCACCCTCGCGCGTGAGCTGTCCGACAACTACCCCGTCGCGCTGGTCAATTCGGTCAACCCGGTACGTATCGAGGGCCAGAAGACGGCCTCCTTCGAGATCGTGGACATGCTGGGCAACGCCCCCGACATCCACGTCCTGCCGGTGGGCAACGCGGGCAACATCACGGCCTATTGGAAGGGCTACAAGGAGTACGCGGCCGACGGGATCGCGGCGCGGACTCCCCGGATGTGGGGTTTCCAGGCCTCCGGCTCCGCCCCGATCGTGCGCGGCGAGGTCGTGAAGGACCCGTCGACCATCGCCACCGCGATCCGTATCGGCAACCCCGCGTCCTGGCAGTACGCGCTGGCGGCGAGGGACGAGTCGGGCGGTTTCATCGACGAGGTGACGGACCGTGAGATCCTGCGCGCCTACCGGCTGTTGGCCGCGCAGGAGGGTGTCTTCGTCGAGCCCGCCTCCGCCGCGTCCGTGGCCGGTCTGCTGAAGGCCGCCGAGCAGGGCAAGGTCGACCCCGGGCAGACCATCGTGTGCACGGTCACCGGCAACGGCCTCAAGGACCCCGACTGGGCCGTCGCCGGCGCCCCCCAGCCGGTCACCGTCCCGGTGGACGCGGCCACGGCGGCCGAGCGACTCGGCCTTGCCTGAGCGCTCCGCTGGGAGCCGGGACAGTACGGAAGTGATGAACCTGCGGGTCGGTGGGGGCTGGTCGCGCCCCGCGGCGGAGCCGCATATCGGCACAGCCCCGCGCCCCTTACGGGGCGCCACCTCACCCTCCCGCACCACCGCGCACCGCGCCCATGCGCCGCGCAAAGGCGTGCGGGGCACCGCGTTCCGGCGTAAGGAGGGCCCGCCTGGGGGATAACCCCGCATGGCACCCGACACGGGGGGCACGGGGGGCTTACGACACGCATCGTGCGCCTCCTGTGCGCCCTATGTCGCCACAGAACCTTCCTTCGATAGGCTGTACCGAACCCGCCCGCCGCATATGCCGCGGTGTCGCGTCGTCGACAGTGATCCCCGGATCCCGTCGGCAGCGGCCTGAGGGGTCTTCGTACGCATCGAATGTCAATCGAACGTCATTCGACAATCTCGCAGCTCAAGGAGAGTCATCGAGCGATGGCCGGTCCAGCGTTCCGCGCCGCCGCCGTCCGGGTGCGCGTCCCCGCCACCAGCGCCAACCTCGGTCCGGGCTTCGACGCCCTCGGCCTGTCGCTGGGTCTCTACGACGACGTGGTCGTCCGGGTGGCCGACTCCGGCTTGCACATCGACATCGCGGGTGAGGGTGGCGAGACACTCCCGCGTGATGAGAGTCACCTTCTCGTCCGATCCCTTCGTACCGCCTTCGACCTGCTCGGGGGACAGCCCCGCGGCCTCGAAATCGTCTGCGCCAACCGCATCCCGCACGGCCGCGGCCTGGGCTCCTCCTCCGCCGCCATCTGCGCCGGCATCGTCGCCGCGCGCGCCGTGACCATAGGCGGCGACTCCCGGCTCGACGACACCGCGCTGCTCGAACTGGCCACCGAGATCGAGGGCCACCCCGACAATGTCGCGGCGTGTCTGCTGGGCGGCTTCACGCTCTCCTGGATGGAGGGCGGAGCCGCGCGGGCCATCAGGATGGAGCCCGCCGATTCCATCGTTCCGGTGGTTTTCGTACCGGGGAAGCCGGTACTGACGGAGACGGCCCGCGGACTGCTCCCGCGCACCGTCCCGCACGTCGACGCCGCCGTCAACGCGGGCCGTGCCGCGCTGCTCGTCGAGGCTCTGACCAGGCGCCCCGAGCTGCTGCTGCCCGCCACCGAGGACCGGCTGCACCAGGAGTACCGCGCCCCGGCCATGCCGGACAGCGCCGCCCTGGTGGAGCGACTGCGGGCCGACGGAGTCCCCGCGGTGATCTCCGGCGCCGGACCCACGGTCCTCGCGCTGGTCGACGGCGACAGCGCCGACAAGGTGGCTCATCTGGCCGGCGCGGGCTGGGCCGCCAACCGGCTGGAACTCGACGCCCAGGGGGCGAGCGTGCTGCCGCTCGCCACCTCCGGTGTTGATTAAAGGCGCGCGGTTGCCGGATTTCGAGAGGGGGAATGTTTGTTGGATCCGGTAGTGTTAACCTCAAGTCTGCACCCGACCCCACCATGGCGAGGTGCTTCGTGTCCCCGTCCGGGACAACCTTTCTTCCGGGAGCCTCCCAAATCGCACCGTGTCTCGTACGTCACGCAGTACGTCGTACGCAGGCGCTGAGCGATCTGTCGAGCACGCTCCGGAATCGGCGTGACCGAGCCGCGTGACACAGACACTCAGTGCCACGGCTCGGGGAAGCGCCGAATCACAGAAATCACCTCCGCCGCCTTTGGCGGACCACCGCCCCGGCACGGTCCACACAACAAGGACCGAAGCCGGACAGCACAAACGGTCGCCGAGCCAGACAGGCCGACGTCCGCTCCAGGGAAGGACCCTTCGTGAGCGACACCACCGATCTGATGGGCGCACGTGTCGAGGAGACCGCTGCCGCGCCCGCCACGGACGCCTCCGCGCCTGCCAGCGGTGCCGGCTCCCGGCGGCGCCGCGGTACCGGCCTCGAGGGCATGGTGCTGGCCGAGCTGCAGCAGGTCGCATCCGGCCTCGGTATCAGGGGCACCGCGCGTATGCGCAAGAGCCAGCTGATCGAGGTCATCAAGGAGGCGCAGGCGGCCGGGGGTGCCCCGGCGAAGGCCGACGCCACCGCCGAGACCAAGCCGAAGCGCCGCGCCACCTCGAAGGCGCGCACGGGTGAGGACGCCCCCGCCGCGAAGGCCGAGGCTCCCGCCGAGAAGAAGGCGGACAAGAAGGCCGCCGCGAAGGCCGAGGCGCCCGCCGAGAAGGCCGTGGCCCAGCAGCAGATCGAGATTCCCGGCCAGCCGCAGCCGTCGAGCGAGGACGCGCCCACCGGGGGCCGCCGCCGTCGGGCCACCGCCGAGGCCGGCAGCCCCGAGACGGTCACCGCCGAGGCCAAGAGCGAGCCCAAGGCCGAGACCCCGGCCCCGGCGCAGGCCCAGCCGCAGGGCGAGGCCCGCTCCGACGCCGGTGACCAGGGCGGCGAGGGCCGTCAGGGCCGCCGTGACCGCCGCGAGCGCGGCCGGGACCGGGGGGACCGGGACCGTGGCCGTGGCAAGGGCGACGACCAGCAGGGCGGCCAGCAGCAGCGTGGCCAGCAGCAGGGCCAGCAGGGCCAGCAGGGCCAGCAGGGCCAGCAGGGTCAGCAGGGTGGCGGCCGTCAGGACCGCCAGGACCGTCAGCAGCAGCAGGACGACGACGACTTCGACGGTGGCCGTCGTGGCCGTCGCGGGCGTTACCGCGACCGCCGTGGCCGCCGCGGCCGCGACGACATCGCCGCCGAGCCGCAGCTCACCGATGACGACGTCCTGATCCCCGTCGCGGGCATCCTGGACATCCTCGACAACTACGCCTTCATCCGCACCTCGGGCTACCTGCCGGGCCCGAACGACGTCTACGTCTCCCTCGCCCAGGTCCGCAAGAACGGCCTGCGCAAGGGCGACCACGTCACCGGCGCGGTCCGTCAGCCGAAGGAGGGCGAGCGCCGCGAGAAGTTCAACGCGCTGGTCCGTCTGGACTCCGTCAACGGCATGGCCCCCGAACACGGCCGTGGCCGCCCGGAGTTCAACAAGCTGACGCCGCTGTACCCGCAGGACCGCCTCCGCCTGGAGACGGACCCGGGCGTGCTGACCACCCGCATCATCGACCTCGTCGCGCCGATCGGTAAGGGCCAGCGCGGTCTGATCGTGGCCCCGCCGAAGACCGGCAAGACCATGATCATGCAGGCGATCGCCAACGCCATCACGCACAACAACCCCGAGTGCCACCTGATGGTCGTCCTCGTCGACGAGCGTCCGGAAGAGGTCACCGACATGCAGCGGTCGGTCAAGGGCGAGGTCATCTCCTCGACCTTCGACCGCCCGGCCGAGGACCACACCACGGTCGCCGAGCTCGCCATCGAGCGCGCCAAGCGGCTCGTGGAGCTCGGGCACGACGTGGTGGTGCTGCTCGACTCCATCACCCGTCTGGGCCGTGCGTACAACCTGGCCGCGCCCGCCTCCGGCCGCATCCTGTCCGGTGGTGTGGACTCCACCGCGCTGTACCCGCCGAAGCGCTTCTTCGGTGCCGCGCGGAACATCGAGGACGGTGGCTCGCTCACCATCCTCGCCACCGCCCTGGTGGACACCGGGTCCCGCATGGACGAGGTGATCTTCGAGGAGTTCAAGGGCACGGGTAACGCCGAGCTCAAGCTCGACCGGAAGCTCGCCGACAAGCGCATCTTCCCGGCGGTGGACGTCGACGCGTCCGGTACGCGTAAGGAAGAGATCCTGCTCGGCAACGAGGAGCTCGCGATCGTCTGGAAGCTGCGGAGGGTGCTGCACGCGCTCGACCAGCAGCAGGCGATCGAGCTGCTGCTCGACAAGATGAAGCAGACGAAGTCGAACGCGGAGTTCCTGCTTCAGATTCAGAAGACGACGCCTATGCCTGGTAACGGTGACTAGTCGCCGTTGAGCTCGCGGTTGGTTGTCGGCTGCGGGTTCGTCGTGGTTGATCGCGCCCACGATGGGGGTCCCCCCGCTCGAGCGAAGCCGAGAGTGGGGGAGGAGCCGCATATCTGACACAGCCCCGCGCCCCTTAAAAGCACTGGGGGGGCCCCCCGCCCCAGGGGGGGCCCCCCGGGGGTTTTGGGGAGGGGGTAGAAAA
>NZ_JBEYXP010000043.1:0-109692 GCF_040704615.1 Streptomyces sp. NPDC046862
AATGCCTTCTACCTCGAGACTCAGACCGTTAATATGTCTGCCGTTTGAGGACGAGGCCAGCAGGCCGATGCGGGGGTCTGGGGGCGCAGCCCCCAGGGACAGGATGGGACGGGCAGGGGCGGCGGCGGCGAGGAACCCCCTGCCGCACCCGCCGGAGGCCTACGCCCCCGTCAGCTTCGCGAACTTCTCCTCGTACGCCGTCTCTTCCTTCCCGCTCAGCAGCCGGAAGGCATGGGACTTCGCGGCCATGGCCTTGTCGGGAATGATCAGCGGATTGTCCGCCGCGTCCTTGTCGATCTTCTCCAGCTCCGCCTTCACCCCGTCGACCGGACACACGTAGTTGATGTAGGCGGCGAGCTCGGCGGCCGGCCGGGGCTCGTAGTAGTAGTCCATGAGCCGTTCGGCGTTCGTCTTGTGACGCGC
The DNA here is from genome assembly GCF_040704615.1 of Streptomyces sp. NPDC046862. NCBI lineage: Bacteria > Bacillati > Actinomycetota > Actinomycetes > Kitasatosporales > Streptomycetaceae > Streptomyces > Streptomyces sp. NPDC046862. The sequence goes on from NZ_JBEYXP010000043.1 coordinate 424, forward strand.
CTTGTTGGGGATCAGCATGTTGTCGCTGGACGTCAGGTAGCCGCTGTCGGGGATGACGAAGTCGACGTCGGGGCTGTCCGCCTTGAGCTGGACGACGTCACCGGCCCAGGCGACGCAGGCCGCGAGGTCGCCCTTGGTGAGGTCGGACGTGTAGTCGTTGCCCGTGAAGCGGCGGATCTGGCCCTTGTCGACGGCCTTCTGCAGACGGGCGATCGCGGCGTCGTAGTCGTCGTCGGTGAACGTCGCCGGGTCCTTGCCCATGTCGAGCAGGGTCATGCCGACGCTGTCGCGCATCTCCGACAAGAAGCCGACGCGCCCCTTGAGCCGGGGGTTGTCGAGCATGTCGGAGACCGACGTCACCTCGATGCCGTCGAGTGCCTTCTTGTTGTACGCGATGACGGTCGAGATGCCCTGCCAGGGGTACGAGTAGGCGCGGCCCGGGTCCCAGTCGGGGCTGCGGAACTGGGCGGACAGGTTGGCGTAGGCGTGGGGCAGGTTCTCCGGGTCCAGCTTCTGGACCCACCCCAGGCGGATCAGCCGGCCGGCCAGCCAGTCGGTGAGGACGATGATGTCGCGACCGGTGTCCTGGCCCGCGGCGAGCTGCGGCTTGATCTTGCCGAAGAACTCGTTGTTGTCGTTGATGTCCTCGGTGTACTTGACCTTGATGCCGGTCCGCCGGGTGAACCGGTCGAGTGTGGGGTGGTGCTTCTCGCTGTCGTCGACGTCCATGTACTCGGTCCAGTTGGAGAAGTCGACCACCTTCTCCTTCGCCGAGTGGTCCTCCGCGGAGACCCCTCCCTGGGTCCTGCCCGCCGCGGGGATGCCGCAGGCGCTCAGCGCGCCGGCACCGCCGACCGCGAGCGCGCCCGCGGCGGAGGCACGCAGCAGCGAGCGGCGCGTCAGGGACGCCCGGCCGTTGCGGAAACTGCGCCGTATCGCGGCCAGTTGGACCGGGGACAGCCGGTCGGGCTCGTACTGCTCCATGCGCGTGGTGCCCTTTCGGGAGGTGTGGCCGTGGTCGGCGGAGGGCGGTGCGGTGGCCAGGGCCCTAGGGCCGGTCCCCGAAGATCGTGCGGTGCCAGTCCTTCGCGGCGACCGCGGTGTTGTCGAACATGACGTGCTTGATCTGCGTGTACTCCTCGAACGAGTACGCGGACATGTCCTTGCCGAAGCCGGACGCCTTGTACCCGCCGTGGGGCATCTCGCTGATGATCGGAATGTGGTCGTTGACCCACACGCAGCCCGCCTTGATCTCGCGGGTGGCGCGGTTCGCCCGGTAGACGTCACGGCTCCAGGCGGAGGCGGCGAGGCCGTACGGGGTGTCGTTGGCGAGCCGGATGCCCTCGTCGTCGGTGTCGAAGGGCAGGACGACGAGGACGGGCCCGAAGATCTCGGACTGGACGATCTCACTGTCCTGGGCGGCGTCGGCGATGAGCGTGGGCCGGTAGTAGGCGCCGCCCTTGAGCTCGCCCTGGGGAGCCTCGCCGCCGGTCACCACGCGCGCGTGGGCACGCGCCCGGTCGACGAAACCGGCCACCCGGTCGCGCTGGGCGTGCGAGATGAGCGGCCCGAGATCCGTGCCGGGCGCGAACGGGTCGCCGAGCCGGACGGTCTCCATGAGGGCGGCCGTCCGCGCGACGAACTCCTCGTACAGCGGCCGCTGCACGTACGCGCGCGTGGCGGCCGTGCAGTCCTGCCCGGTGTTGATCAGCGCGCCCGCGACCGCGCCGTGCGCCGCGGCTTCGACATCGGCGTCGTCGAAGACGACGAAGGGCGCCTTCCCGCCCAGCTCCAGATGGATCCGCTTGACGGTGGCGGTGGCGATCTCGGCGACACGTTTGCCGACGGCGGTGGACCCGGTGAACGAGGTCATGGCCACGTCCGGATGCGCGACGAGGCGCTCGCCCGCCTCCTTGCCGGTGCCGGTGACGATGTTGACGACCCCGTCCGGGATGCCCGCCTCGGTGGCGGCCTCGGCGAAGAGGAGCGAGGTGAACGGGGTGAGCTCGGCGGGCTTCAGGACGATCGTGTTGCCCGCGGCGATCGCCGGGAGGATCTTCCAGGCGGCCATCTGGAGCGGGTAGTTCCAGGGCGCGATGGAGCCGACCACACCGATGGGTTCACGGCGTACGTACGAGGTGTGGTCGCCGGAGTACTCGCCGGCGGACTGCCCCTGCAGGTGCCGGGCGGCGCCCGCGAAGAAGGCGGTGTTGTCGATGGTGCCCGGGACGTCGAACTCACGGCTCAGCTTCAGCGGCTTGCCGCACTGGAGCGACTCGGCGCGGGCGAGTTCCTCGGCACGGCCGGCGAGCACGGCGGCGAAGCGGTGCAGCGCGTCGGAACGCTCGCCGGGGGTGGCGGCGGCCCAGCCCGGGAAGGCCGCGCGGGCCGCGGCGACGGCGGCGTCCACGTCCTCGGCACCGGCGAGCTCGTAGGTGTACACCTCGGCTCCCGTGGCCGGGTCGACCACGGCGTGGGTACGGCCCGAGGTTCCCTTCCTCAGGCGGCCCGCGATGAACTGCGCGCCGTCCGCGAGGCGGTCCTGGGCCGGGAAACGGTCCGGGGTGGCGGTGCCCGGGTGGTCCATATGGCTCTCCTCCGCGTCCCTCACCGAGGGCCGGCGTAGCTCAGGCTCGATTTGAGTGCCGATCCTGGCAGAGCACCGGCACCTCAACAAGGGATTCCGTTGTTGCCTTTTGGTTACGCGACGGAATCTGTCGACCGGGTGTCCAGTCGGCATGGAAAACAAAGGACGGACTGTCAGTGGTGCGTGCCAGACTCGTCGGCATGGGGAAGATCGATTCGTGGGACGCCCTCGTGGGCGCGGTCCGCGCGGGGTCGAGGGTCAAGTACCTGCACTTCTGGGGGCATCGGCCGCGGCCCGACGGGCGCGTCGGCGCGAGCTGTCTGAGCCAGTGGTGGCCTTCGCCGTTCACAGTGGACGGGGTGGAGTACGCGACGGCCGAGCACTGGATGATGGCGTCGAAGGCCCGGCTGTTCGGCGACGCGGAGGCGGAGAAGAAGGCGGTCACGGCCGCGAACCCGGCGGTCGCCAAGAAGGCGGGACGGCTGGTGCGCGGCTTCGACGAGTCGATATGGGAGCGGGAGCGGTTCGGGATCGTCGTCGAGGGCAGCGTCCACAAGTTCGCCGCGCACGCGGACCTGCGGGAGTTCCTGCTGGGCACGGGCGACCGGATCCTGGTGGAGGCCAGCCCGCTGGACCGGGTGTGGGGCATCGGCCTGGCCGCGGACGACGAGCGGGCCGCGGATCCCGAGCGCTGGCGGGGGCCGAACCTGCTGGGGTTCGCCCTCATGCAGGCGCGCGAGCGGCTCGCCTAGTCGGTGTGGCTCACCATGTGTCCCACCACGAGTGACGTGGAGGCCGGCGAGGCGGAGTAGCCGTCGCCGTCCGAGCTTCCGCCATCGTCCGAGACCATGACGAGGACGACGAACGCGACCACTGCGAGGACGAGGCCGGCCGCTCCGCAGATGATCCCGGCCAGGGCCTGCCCCGGGTTCGTGGCCTCGCCCCGGCGTGCCTTGGCACGGCCGATCACACCGAAGATCACCGCCAGTACGCCCAGCACGATGGCCAGCGGCCACAGACAGAACCCGGCGGCGGCGATGATCCCGAGGGTGAGCGAGGCGACCCCCATGCCGTTGCTCGGCGCGAGCGGCATGCCGTGCCAGCCGTAGCCCGGGGTGCCGTAGCCGGGGGTGCCGTAGCCGGGAGTGCCCTGGTACGGGGCGCCGTGATGGGAGGCGATCTGGTCGCCGTAGGCCGGATAGGCGGGGTAGGCCGCGTACTGGCCCGGGTACTGGGGGTATCCGTACGGCACGTGCACGTGTCCCGGGCCGTCGGGGCCGATGGGCGGCGGAGGGACGGGCTCGCCGTGGCCAGGGGGTGCGTAGGAGGCGTTGGCGGCGGGCGGCGCGAAGGGCGCCTGGGCCGTGGGCGGCGGGTAGGAGGCGTGAGGCGGGGACTGGGGCGGGGCGAAGGGATTGGCCCACTGCTGGGCTTGGGCGTGCGGGGGCGGCGGAGTGCCGGGCGCCGGGGATGCCGGGGTGGCCATCGGATACCCGTACGTGACCTGCTGCTGGTGGGAAGCGGGGGACGGGACCGGAGGTGTACTCGCCGACGACACGGAGTCCGCGGGAGGCGCCCACGGGTTCGGCGCGGGGCCGGCCGGGTTCGGCGCGGGCGCTGACGGCTTGTCGAGCTGCACCTTCGACGCGGAGACCGGCTTGTCCAGCCGGACCTCGGGCGCCGGGACGGCGTCCTGCGGTTCGGGGCGGGGATCGGTGCCCGCGCGGGTCTCGGTGGCCGGGCCGGGCTCGGGATCCGGGCCAGGACCGAGATGGGGAACCAGTTCGGGGCCCGGGTCGGAGCCCGGACCGGGGCCGGAATCGAGGCGGGGGCCAGGGACAGGCTCGGCCCCGGGGGGAAAGCCGCGGTCACGGTCAGGGCCGGGGCCGAGGCCCAGACGGGGGCCCGGATCTAGGCCAGGGCCAGGGACAGGCTCGGCCCCGGAGACAAAGCCGCGGTCACGGTCAGGGCCGGGGCCGGGGCCGGGGCCGGGATCGGCGCCAGGACCGGTCGGAGGTGTCGACGGCGGGTTCTCCGAGGGCTGGGGCGCGGCCGGGACGCGGTTCTCCGGGGAAGCCCAGGGGTCCTGGACCGACGCGCCCCGGGTGGCCGGGGCGCCCGAGGAGTCCGACGCGCCCTGGGTGTCCGAGGAGCCCGAGGAGTCCGACGCGCCCCATATATCCGAGGAACCCGGAGTGTCCGGCGTGTGCGGCGGCTGGGCCTCGTCGGACATGCGCGGGATCCCCTCTGTCGTACGTTCCGTCATGCTACGGCCCACGCCTCCCCCGCACGGGCCGCCGCCTACGATGATCCCCGAGTCATCGATCAGCCGATCACCCGCGTCCCCGGCCACGGTCCGGGGGACGCCGTTCCCGGGGAGGAACCTTGACCGACCACCACGTCGTCGTACCCGAAGGCCCGACCAGCGCCGCCGGCGCCGCCGCCCGCGACCTGCACGCCTTCATCGCCGGTCTCCCGAAGGCCGAACTGCACGTGCACCACGTCGGCTCCGCCTCCCCCCGCATCGTCTCGGAACTGGCCGCCCGGCACCCCGACTCCAAGGTCCCCACCGACCCCGAGGCCCTCGTCGACTACTTCACGTTCACGGACTTCGCCCACTTCATCGACGTGTACCTGTCCGTGGTCGACCTCATCCGCACCCCCGAGGACGTGCGGCTGCTCACGTACGAGGTCGCCCGGGACATGGCCCGGCAGCAGGTGCGCTACGCCGAGCTGACCATCACGCCGTACTCGTCCACCCGGCGCGGCATCGACGAGCGCGCCTTCATGGACGCGATCGAGGACGCCCGCAAGGCGGCCGAGGCCGACTTCGGGACCGTACTGCGCTGGTGCTTCGACATCCCCGGCGAGGCGGGCCTGGGCTCCGCCGAGGAGACGGCCCGGCTGGCCACGACCGACCGTCTGCGCCCGGAGGGCCTGGTCTCGTTCGGGCTCGGCGGGCCCGAGATCGGCGTACCGCGGCCGCAGTTCAAGCCGTACTTCGACCGGGCGATCGCCGCCGGTCTGCACTCCGTGCCGCACGCCGGCGAGACCACCGGCCCGGAGACGGTCTGGGACGCCCTGAAGGAGCTGCGCGCGGAGCGCATCGGGCACGGCACCAGCTCCGCGAAGGACCCCGAGCTCCTCGCCCACCTCGCCGAGCACCGCATCGCCCTGGAGGTCTGCCCGACCTCCAACATCGCCACCCGCGCGGTCCGCACGCTCGACGAGCACCCGATCAAGGAGTTCGTGCGGGCCGGAATCCTGGTCACCATCAACTCCGACGACCCGCCGATGTTCGGCACGGACCTCAACAACGAGTACGCCGTCGCCGCCCGCCTCCTCGACCTTGACGAGCTAGGGCTGGCCGCGCTCGCCAAGAACGCGGTGGAGGCGTCCTTCCTCGACGCGGCGGGCAAGGCACGGATCACGGGCGAGATCGACACGTACACCTCCGCCTGGCTCGCCCCCTGAGACCCACGAGAACCACAAGACCGGCGAAATCCACGAAATCCCGCACTCTGGTCCCGGCCCCTGAACCACCACAATGGGGGCCATGCGCACCGTGACAGCCGTGGCCCATCGCGGCCACCCCTACCGTGTCCGCGAGAACACGATCGACTCCCTGCGCTTCGCGCTCCAGGCGGGCGCGGACGCGGTGGAGATCGACGTACGGCTGACCCGGGACCGCGTGCCCGTCCTGCTGCACGACGCGACCCTGAAGCGGCTGTGGGAGCAGGACCGGCCGCTGGCCACGCTGTCCTCGGCCGAGGTGCGCGGCCTCACCGGCGGCGGGGTTCCAACGCTGGCGGACGCGCTCCTCGCCGCCGGGGACAGCCGCCTGATGATCGACCTGCCGGGCGCGGCCGATCCCCGCGCGGTTCGGCAGGTCGTGGACGTCGTCCGGGAGTGCGGGGCCGAGGAGCGGGTCTACTACTGTGCGGGCGCCGACACGATGCTCGCCGTACGCGCCGCCTCCCCCTCCGCCGAGATCGCCCTGACCTGGACGACGCTCGCCCCGCCCCGCCCGGCGCTCCTCGACGCCGTTCGCCCGCGCTGGCTCAACTACCGATTCGCCCTGGTGACCCGGGAGCTCGCCACCCGCGTCCACCGGGACGGCTACCTGCTGTCGGTGTGGACGCCCGACACCCGCCGCTCGATGCGGCGGCTGCTGGACGCGGGAGTCGACTCGATCACCACGAACCGGATCGAGATGCTGTGCGCGTTGCGGAGTGCGGAGCCGACCGGCCGCCGTACACGGGACAGGAACCGTTACACGCGCGACTCCTGAGCAACGGTCGCCGGGTCGGCCGGGGTCTTGCGGGTGAGGTACTGCGGGACCGGGGCGGTTTCCTTGCCGTTGTCGCGGACGAGGCCGTAGCGCTTCGCGCCGTCGAGGGGACCGGTCCGCACGTCCTCCTCCGCCTTGTCCCAGGTGGTCGGGAAGACGTTCAGGCCGTAGTCGGCGCCCCGCTCGTTCACGGTGAGGGTGACGCTGCCGTCGACGTAGAAGTACTCGTTCTGCCACATCTGCTGGGTGCCGGGAGGCAGGACGGCGTAACCGGTGGTCGAGTTGCCCATGCCGGTGGCGGAGGGGTCGGTGCTGCTGACGGGGTCGTCCATGCGGCGGCCGCCGCCCGAGGCCACGTGGAAGAGCTCGCCCTTCAGGCCCGTCCAGGCCGGCATGACGAGGCTGCCCGCCCGGTACTGCGGCGAGATCTGCCAGCGGACGAGGACATAGCCCTCCCCTTGAAGCGTCACGCTGTCCCCGCGGTGGTTCATGGTGGCGTGGGCGCCGCCGGTGCTGGTGACGCCGGACTCGGGCCGGTGCGGCAGGGCCGCGGGCTCGGTGTCCGGGTCGGGGGCCCTGTCGACGGCGTCGACGACCGTGCCGTACGGGTCGGCCTTCTTCGTGCGCGTCGGCGAGGGTGAGGGGGAGAGGGATGCGGACGGGGCGGGGGACGACGACGGGGTGCGCGCCGGTGGGCGGGCCGTGCTCGCGGCCGTGGGGGCCGCCGCGCGCGGCGGCGGGGCGTCCGGGGGCTGCGTGACGACGTACGCGCCGCCCGCGACGAGCGTCGCTCCGGCCGTCACCGCCACGGCGGGCTGGGTGAGCGCGCCCAGGAGTTTGGCGGACCAGCCGACGGTGGTGGCCGTGGCGGCCACCGCGGTCTTGCCGCCGAACACCAGCGACAGCGTGAACCCGACCGGGACCGGGACGAGCGCGATCCCGACGAGGAGCCGCTCCGCCGGCACGACCGCCCGGCCGGGTGCGGCGCAGTAGGCGCAGCCCCTGATGTGCCGGGCGAAGCGCTTGCGCCATACGGAGTCGGGCCGGCCGTTCCAGCGGCCGGTCAGCTCGCGCAGCTCGGGGCAGGCCCCGCCGAGGGCCCGGACGATGCCGCGCGCGGTCTCCAGGCGGGCCTTCATCCGCTGGACGCGCACGGCGGCGTGCTGCCGGCTGATGCCGACCGCGGCGGCGAGCTCGCGCCGGGTCAGCTCGCCGGCGACCTCCAGCCACCACAGGGACAGCAGCTGCCGGTCCTCGTCGTCGAGCCAGCGCACCGCCTCGGCGACCTCGCGCCGCTGCCCCTCCAACTGCAGCCGCAAGACCGTGAGTTCGGCGAAGTCGGCGGCCTCGTGGGCCACGTCCTCGGTCAGCCGGTCGGCGGACCTGCGGCGCGCCCGGTCCCGTATCTGCCGCATGGCGATCGCGACGAGCCAGGAACGGAAACTGTCCGGATCGCGCAGCGTGCCGAGGTTGTCGACGGCCCGCAGCATGGTCTCCTGCACGACGTCGTCGACGTCCGCGTGGCCGTTGAGGGCGCGGCCGACGATGTTGTAGACCAGCGGCAGCCAGCCCTCGACGAGTTCGTCCAGGGCACGCCGGTCGCCGGCCTGCGCGGCCGCGATGGTGGCGCGCCACTGTCGCCCGTCCACGTGCGTCCTCTCCGCCGTCACGCTCCCTCCGGAGGTACTTTCTCAGCCAACCTGGCGAGGGACGGGCCCGGGAGTCCTGAACGGCGACTATTGAATCGCCGCAGGGCATCCCAATCCGGGCGAAGCCGGTCTCGGCTCGCGACGGAGATCACAGTCTCGCTCCTGTGCGTGGGGAACAGGTGATGCGTGTGGAGACGGGGTGGAGGCGGCACGGATAACGGTTTTTTCCCGCCCCCTAAGGGTTCCCCTGGGGCCGGTTCGGGGGCAGCCGCCCTTCTCAGTGATGATCCGCGGGACGCGCTCCACGCCGCATGATCAACATCAACACCCGCCCCTCACCGAGGAGTTGCCGATGCCCACCCGTACGCGCTTAGCCGTCGCCCTCGCCTCCGTCCTCGCCCTGGGCATGGCGGCCGGCCCCGCGGTGGCCGCCGCCTCCCCCGCGGCGGCGCCGCCGGCGGCGCGCTGTGACACCACGGGCCCGCACCACACCGCGCTGTGCGAGGCGATCTCCGGGCTGCCGAACGACGACGCGACGGCCGCGCTCGTCCGGGTCGGCGGCGCCGAGGGCGCCTGGCGGGGCACCGCCGGGGTCCGCGACCTGAGGACGAACCGCCCGGCCCTGGAGAACGGGCGCTTCCGCGCCGGCTCCACGACGAAGGTGGTGACGGCCGCGATGGTGCTGCAGCTTGCCGCCGAAGGCCGCGTGGACTTGGACGAGAACGTGGAGACGTACCTCCCGGGCCTCCTCCCCGACGCCTTCACCAAGCCCGTCACGGTGCGGCACCTGCTGACCTACTCAAGCGGGCTGAAGCCGGGCAAGGGTCTCGGCCCGGTCAACGGCGAGGGCTACGACAACCGTTACGTCACCCTGACTCCCGAGGAGGTCGTGGCCTCGTCCGTCGCCCAGGGCCCCGCCTTCGATCCCGGGGACCAGCAGAAGTACCAGAACATCGACTACACCGTCCTCGGCCTGCTGATCGAGCGGGTGACGCGCGACTCCTACGAGCACCAGGCGTACGTGCGCGTGCTGAAGCCGGTCGGTATGCGGGACACCTCCTTCCCCGGCGGCCCGGACCCCCGTATCCACGGCCCGCACAACCGCGGCTACCAGCTCCTCGCGGACGGCCGTCTGGCCGACGCCACCGAGTGGAACATGTCCGACCGGTGGGCCGTGGGCGACATGATCTCGACCACGGAGGACCTGGAGAAGTTCCTGGTCGCGCTGTTCAGGGCAGAGGTCGTGCCGCAACCGCTGCTGAAGAAGGAGATGCTCACGGTGGCGGACGTCCCCGGTGCGAAGATGAGCGCGGGACTGGCACTGGAGGAGCTCCCTGACGGCCGCAAGCTGTGGTTCAAGTCGGGTGCCCGCCCGGGCTACAGCACGGCCATCGGCGCCACCGAGGACCTGTGCTTCACCCTCGTGTACTCGGTCAACGCGACCGACGCGAAGTCCGAGGAGGTGAACCCGGTGACCGACCGGATCGTCCAGGCCGCGCTCGGATACCGCGACAAGAAGCCGAGCCCGCCTCACCCCAACTGCTCCTCCAACGGCACCTGACGCACCCCCGGCAGATTGCCGTCGAGTTCGCCCGGCTCGAAACGGCACATGCCGACCACGTGCCAGAACTCGCCCGTGACGTCGCCCTCGTACTTGTAGCCGCCCGACGGCGACAGCGCGGCCCAGCCGCCCGGCATCCCGACGAGGGTGGCGCGCAAGGTGGCGAGGGCGTCGGCGGGGGCGTCGGCGGAGCCATCCACGGGTGCGTCGCCGGGCACGTTCCACAGCCGTACCGTGCCGTCCTCGCCGCCGCTCGCCAGCAGGGAGCCGTCGGGGCTGAAGGCGACCGTCAGAACGCGGCCCGTGTGGCCGGTCAGGGCGGCGGTCTCGCGGCCGGTGCGGGCATCCCACAGACGTACCGTGCGGTCGTCGCCGGCCGTGGCCAGGAGAGGGCGCAGGGGATGGGCCGCGGCCGTCCACAGCTTGCCGGTGTGGCCGGTCAGCCGGTGCACGGGCGTGCCGTCCTGCCAGATCACGGCATGCCCGTCCCAGGAGGCGCTGGCCAGCCAGGATCCGTCGGGCGCGAACGCCACGGCGTACACCCGGTCGGTGTGTCCGTCGAGGACAGCGGTGATCCGGTGGTCGGCCAGGTCCCAGATCCGCACCTTGCGGTCGTCGCAGCCGGTGGCGAGGACGGCGCCGTCGGGCCGGAAGGCGATCGAGCGGACCCGGCCGAAGTGCTCGCCGATGGTGGTGACGTGGGCGCCGGTGGCCCGGTACCAGAGCCGCACGGTGTCGTCGTCGTTGGCGGTGGCGAGGAGTTCGCCGTCGGGGCTGAACGCCTCGGCCCACACGTGGTCGGTCTCGACGTCCATCTCGCGCTGGTACTCGCCGGTGGCGGCGTTCCACAGGTACATGTCGCCGTCGCTGCTCGCGGTGCCCAGCAGGGTGCCGCCCGGGCTGAACACCGCCGAGACCAGGCGGTCGCCCTGGCCGGTCAGCTCACGCAGCCGCCGTCCGGAGGCACAGTGCCACACGCCGACGACTCCGTCGTTGCCGCCGGCCGCCAGCAGGGAGCCGTCGGCGCTGAACGACAGGGTGCCGACGCGCCGTCCGTGGCCGCGCAGGATGCGCCGTCCCTGTCCGGTGGCCGGGTCCCAGATCCGTACGACACCGTCGTTGCCGCCGGTCACCAGCAGCGATCCGGCCCCCAGCAGGGACCCCGGCTCCGGGGCGTGCGTGTCGCCGTGCGGACGGAACTTGCACACCCAGACCGAGCCGCGGTGCTCCGAGGGCTGCCGGGTCAGGGGGACGGCGACGGGCGGGCCGCCGGAGGCCGGGTCGGCCTCGGGGTCGATCCGCCACAGCCGGACCACTCCGGCGCTGTCGCCCGCGGCGAGCAGCGTCCCGTCGGGGTCGAACAGCACCTGGTAGACGGCGCCGCGGCAGCCGCCGAGCAGCCCGGCGGGGCCGCCCGCGACCAGGTCCCACAGCCGTACGTCGCCTTCGGTGTCCCCGCTCACCAGGAACCGGCCGCCGGGGTGGAAGTCCAGGGTGTAGACGCGGCCAGGGTGGCCGGTGAACTCGTGCAGCACCCTTCGCCCGGTGACGTCCCACACCCGGACCGTTCCGGCTCCCTGCCCGTCGCCCATGTCGCCGGTGGCGAGCAGTGTCCCGTCGGGGCTGAACCTCGCCCGGAACACCGCGCCCCGGTGGCCCGGCAGTTCACCGAGCCGCTGTCCGGTGGCGATGTCCCAAAGCCGTACGGCGGCGGAGGCGTCCCCGGTGACGAGGGTGGTGCCGTCCGGTCCGAAGGCCACCGTGTAGACGGGCGCCGAGTGGCCCGGCAGCCGCCGCAGCGGGGTGCCCGAGGCGGTGTCCCACAGGGTGACCACGCCGTCGGCGTCGCCGGTGGCCAGCAGGGAACCGTCGGCGTCGAGGGCGACCGGCCAGACGCCGCCTGCGTGGATCCGCAGCACGTGGCGGCACCGTCCGGAGACCGGGTCCCACAGGCGTACGGTGCCGTCGGCGCTGCCGGTGGCCAGGACCCGGTCGCGGAACTTCACCGCGTAGACCCGGCCGGTGTGGCCCTGGAGGGTGCGCAGGGCGGTGCCGGTGACGGCGTCGCAGACCAGTACGCCGCCGTCCTCGCTGCCCACGGCGAGGAGTTCGCCGTCGGGGCTGTACGAGATGGGTTCGGGCAGGCGGCTGGTGCGCATGTCGTAGCCGTACGGCACGCCGACCGCGGAGGGCCGGAAGCCGGAGTCGACGGCCATCTTGGGGGCGACGGCTGCGGTGGCCAGTTCGGGGCTGTCCGTCAGGCCGGGCCCGGTGGTCGCCGAGACGAGCGCCGCCCGTCGCCACCGGCCGCCCTCCACCCGGGCGCCGGTCAGGTCCGTACGGATCAGCCGGGCCCGCCGCAGATCCGCGCCGCGCAGGTCGGCTCCGGTGAGGTCGGCGCCGTCGAGCCACGCCCCGGTCAGCCGGGCGTGGCGCAGCACGGCGCCGGAGAGGTTGGCGCCGATCAGCCGGGCGTCGGTGAGGTCGGCGCGGGTGAGGTCGACACCGGAGAAGTCGCGGTACGACAGGTCCTCCCCGGCCAGGGCGGCGCCGCGCAGGTCGGTGTGGGCGGGGACGCGGAGCCGGGTGAGGATCTTCACGGCGTTGGCGCGGGCGGTCTCCTCGCCGCGCACGGTCGGTTCCGGTTCGTCCCCGGCGGTGCCGCCGAGCGCGCCCTCGGCCCACTCCTGGCAGACCCGGTGGTCGGCGAGGTCGCACAGGAACTCCACGGCGAGGCGGCTCAGTTGACGTCGTGCCAGCAGCGTGGTGTCGCCGGTGGCCAGCCGCCGCGCACACTCGCGGGCGATCAGCCACTCCACCACCGAGCCGTGGATGAACCGGAACACACCGTCCTCGCTGCGGACCAGCAGGCTGCCGGAGCCGACGGCGTGCGCGGCCTGCGGCACGGACAGGCGGCTGTCGGCGAGTCCGGTCAGGGTCTCGGCGACGTCGGTGAGCTCGTCGAGCCGCAGCGAGTCCTGGCCGCTCTCCCACAGTCGCAGGGCGAGTGCGGTGACCGCGTCCCACAGCTGGTCGAGGCCGAGTCCGGGTGCCCTGCCGGGGCCGCCGCTGCCGCGGTGCGCCTCGAAGCGCAGCCAGGCGGTGAGGACCTCCTGGTAGAGCCCGGCCGGGCTGAGGGCGCGGCCCGCTCCGGCGACCGCGCGCAGCTGGTCGTCGTCGAGGTCGGCCACGAAGCCGAGCAGCCGGGGGTTGCGGCACAGGGCGAGCAGGTCGGGGATCGCGTCGAGGAGCCGCACGCGGCGGTCGGCGGCGCGCTCGTCGCCGTCGTAGCGGTTGACCAGGTAGGCGCGGATCTGCCGCGGCGTGAACTCCTGGACCGCCAGCACCCGGCGCTGCGGGAGCAGCCCGACGCGTTCGCCGAGCGCGGTCAGCACCTGCCCCTGGGAGCGGAAGTGCTGGGTGCGGCTGCTGACCACGATCTTGGCGCTGTCCACGGCGGAGTCCAGCAGCACCTGGAGGCGTTCGGCGGCGCGGTCGTAGCTGACCTGGGTGACGAGTTCGTCGAAGCCGTCGAAGAGCAGCACGATCCGGCCCTGCTGGAGCATGTAGCGGAAGGCCCGCAGGTCGATGTTGTCGACGCCGTGGGCGGCGAGGTGGGCGGCGACCAGTCCCTCGAAGGAGTAGGCGCGGTCCAGCGCGTGCAGCTCCACCAACAGCGGTACCAGGTGCGGCAGTTCGGCCGGGATACGGCGGGCCAGCTCGCGCAGCGCGAACGTCTTGCCGTGCCCGAAGTCGCCGAGCAGCAGCAGGAAGCGGCCCTGGTCGGAGTCGAGCAGCCGGAGCATGTCGTCGACCAGCCCGTCCCGCTCCTCGGCACCGAGGCGCTCCACCTCCCGGTACCGCTGCGGAAGGTACATGTCCGGGGGGTAGCGGGGGTCGGTGCGCAGCCGCTCGCTCTGCGCGCCCACGTACCCGCGCAGGTCGAGCAGGCCCTGGAACTCGGTGAAGCTGCGCACCCGCACGCCCCTGCGGCGGGCCAGGTCGCGCAGTTCGCGGGCGGGCGGCGGGCCGTCGTGGACGAGTTCGGCCTCGGTCTCGGAGTCCGCGGCGTGCACGAGGGCCACGAAACGCTCGACGTCCTGTGCGGTCGGGGTGCCGGTGTGCACGGCGACCCGCTGCTGCCGGACGAAGCCCGACTGGGTCCAGGTGACCAGCAGTTGGGGCACCGGTCCGGCCACCGGGCGGATCTGGGCGCCCTCGTGGCGGGTGCGGCAGACCTCCGCGACGCGCGCGAGCAGCGCCTCGGCCGGGGACTGCACGGCGCGGGGCTCGGGTTCGCGCATGGCGGCCGGGCCTTCCGCGGTGTCGGGTGTGATGGTTCCCGGGCCCCCGGCGACCGGCGGTTCGTCCGGGTCGGGACCGAACGCGCGGTGGGCCCGCCGCCACTCGACCGGTCGCCGCCGCGGCTGTGCCTGTTGTTGCTGTTGCTCTCCCTGGCCGTGCCCCAGGTCCTGGCCGTGCCCATGCCCATGCCCTTGCCCCTGGCCCTGCCCCTGCCAACTCGTCAGGCCGTCGCGGCTGATGCGGAGCAGCTGGTGCCGGCCGGGCCCGGCGGCACCGAGCACCTGCACCTCACCGGAGGCGGTGGTCAGGACCGGTTGCGCCCCGGGGCCGGTCGGGCCGTGCAGCAGCAGGTGCAGCCTGGGTGCGGTCAGCCGGGTCAGTACGTCGATGTCGCGCAACGGACCGGCGCCGTCCGGGGAGCCGGTGCGGGACGCGGCGGTACGAGCCGCCGCCCCGGGTGGATGGCGCAGGACGCCGATCCGCAGCCACCCCTCCTCCTCGTACGGACGCAGCGCCTGCGCGAACCAGGCGGCCTGCTCGGGGCCGACCATGCCGTACTGGTCGTCGAGGCGGTGGCTGTAGGCCATGGAGGAGTTCAGGCCCGCGACGACCGTGTGCAGTTCGGGCACCGGGAAGAGGGTCCAGGGCTGGTCGCTGTCGAAGACGGCGTCGAGGCCCTGGTAGAGCTCCTGGAAGAGCCGGGCGAAGTGGCGCCACTTGGGCCAGTACGGCGGCCGGGGCGGCATCTCGTCGGCCTCGCACGTGCTGAAGTAGGCCCGGCAGGCGGCCTGGTTGACGTCCCGGCCGCCGGGGACGAGGGCGACCCGGTGGGGTTCGAGGCCGAGCAGCGCCCGCAGGCCCGTGAGGAAGGCCAGCGCCTGTTCGAACTCCCGGGGGCTGCCGGAGGCGGTCAGGTCGCCGGTGACCACCAGCAGGTCGGGAGCGGGGGCCCCGGCGTCGGTGAGTTCGACGAGGTCGCCCCAGATCGCCGCCTGCAACTCGGCGGGGTCCTGCCCGCGGCCGAAGGCGGGCCCGGCCAGGTGGAGCACGGTGACGGCCTCGCGCGCCCGCGCGTCCTGCTGGGTGCGCGGGTACACCGGCGGAGCCGCGGGCCTGCGCCGTCCGGCCCAGCCCGGGCGGCCGAGGGGTCGTGCGGGCGATGGCGGGGCGGGCGGCGCCGTCGGGGCGGGGTGCGCCGGGTGGCTGCCGTTCCCGCCGGGGTAGCCGGGGCGCAGGCTGGGCCGGGCGCGGCCGTCGAGGGCCTGGCGGACCCGGGTCAGGAGCAGCTCCCGGGCGGCCGACGCGTCGGTGACGGGGACCAGGTCGACGTAGGTGATGGTGGCCAGCAGGCCCTCCACCGGGATGTCCTCGACACGGACGGTGAGGAGTCTTCGCTCCGGGGCGTCGGGGTCGGCGCGCAACGCGGCCTGCCACTCCATCCGGCCGTAGCGGGAGCGCTCGTAGTTGCGGGACAGTACGGCGATCACGGCGGCGGACTCGCTGACCCCACGGTCCATGAAGTCGACGAAGTTGGTGCCGGGTACGAAGTCCCATGCCTGGAGGACGGTGCGGTACCCGGCCTCCTCCAGGGTCCACGCTATCCATGACGCCCAGCGTTCGTCGGCCGGTGAGTAGCTGACGAAGAAGTCCAATGGCCCGGTTTCCCCCGGGGTGATCTGACGAGCCACCATATATTCATGATGCAACGAGAGAGCGTCGGTATGAACCGTTTCCGCGACGACTCCTGTGGCTGAAAGGCCCGACCGGGGCCGGTGGTCGCGAACAGCCCCTGGTCACAGCCGGGCACAGATGTGCGACCCTTCCCTGCGTGCGTGTTTTTCTGCGTCTGCATGTGCTCGACCGGGTGGCGATCGGCCTGCTGGCGGTCGGGCTGCTGTGCGTGGCGACGGGGTTACTGCCCACCGGGTCGGCGGGCGACGCGATGACGCGGATCGCCCCGCTGCTGGCGTTCCTGGGCACGGTGATCGTGCTGGCGGAGCTGACCAGTAAGGCCGAGGTGTTCGACGTGGTGGCGGCGCGTGTCGCACGGGCCGGCCGGGGCAGTTACGCGGCCCTGTTCCTGCTGTGCGTGGCCTTCGCCTCCGTCACGACCATCGCCCTGAACCTGGACACCACCGCCGTGCTGCTGACACCGGTGATGCTGGCGCTCGCCTCACGGGTCGGCATCGCGCCGGTGCCACTGGCGATGACGACGGTGTGGCTGGCCAACACGGCGAGTCTGCTGCTGCCGGTCTCCAACCTGACGAACCTGCTGGCCGCGGACCGGGTCGCGCTGTCCCCACTCGGCCTGGCCGGCCGGATGTGGGCACCGCAGCTGGCGGCCATAGCGGTGACCATGGTCTGCCTGTGGCTGTTCTACTGGCGGCGCGGAAGGCGGGCGGAGGCCCTGGGGCCGGAGACGGAGAGCCTGGATCCGGAGACGGAGAGCCCGGAGACGGAGAGCCCGGAGACGGAGAGCCCGGAGACGGGTGTGCCCGCCCGTACCGGCGTTCCGGCGTCCGGGCCCGGCGCGGCCCGCGCGGACGACGTACGCGCAGGCGACCCGCGGTCCGGGAACTCCGACCGCTATCGGCCGCCCGAGGTGCACCGGCCCGCCGACCCGGTGCTGTTCCGGGCCTGCGGGCTGGCCTGCGCCGGTTTCCTGCTCGCCATCCTGGTCGCCGACGTGGAGCTGTGGGTGGCGTCCGCCACGGCCGCGGCAGTCGCCGTGGCGGCGTTCGCGGTGCGCAGCCGCTCGACGCTGAAACTGTCGCTGGTCCCCTGGCGGCTGCTGGTGATGGTGCCCGGGATGTTCCTGGTCGTGGAGACGGTCAACGCCAACGGGCTGCACGACCTGCTGGCCTCCGCGGTCGGCCACGACGGCGGCCTGTGGGGCCTGTTCCGGGCGGCCGCGGTCGGCGGGGGCCTGTCGAACGTCCTGAACAACCTCCCCGTCTACCTGGCCGGTGAGGCGGCCGTCCCGATGGGCAACCACGACCAGCTGCTCGCGCTGCTCATCGGCACCAACGTGGGCCCCGTGGTGACGCCGTGGGCCTCGCTGGCGACGCTGCTGTGGTACGAGCGGTGCCATGCGTACGGGGTGCGGGTGCCGGTCGCGCGGCTGATGGGGACGGGCGCGGTACTGGCCGTCGCCGCGGTGGCGGCGTCGGTGCTGGCGCTGACGCTGACGGGGTAGGCGGAGTAGCCGGAGTAGGCGAGGTCACGGGACGGAGTCGCCCTCGGACGCGAACGAAGGCCGGCCGAGCCCTGGGGCGGCGGACGCCGCGACCAGCTCCAGCAGATACGGCAGCACCTCCGGCCGCCCCGCGACGAAGGAACGCTCGGTGTCCGGCCCGGTGAAGCCACCGCGGAACTCGCGGCCGTCGAGGTGCCGGACGGTCACTCCCGCCTCGCGGGCCAAGAGGGCCCCGGCCAGCAGGTCGATCGCCTCCGCCCGGTATCCGACGAACCCGTCGATGTCCCCACGGGCGAGCATGGCCCAGGTCAGCAGGGGCGCCCACAGCTGGAGCAGCCGCCGGGACCGGGTCTCCAGGGTGTGTTTCAGGGCGCGGGCGGCGGGGTCGTCGCGGCCCACCGCGTGGCCCTGGGTCCAGGCCAGCAGCGGTCCCGCCGACGAGAGCGGACGGCCGTCGGCGACGCGGGCGAGCCGTCCGTGCGGCCCGTGCGCGCCGCCGCCGTGCAGCGCCGACCAGGTGCGTCCGGTCACCGGGTCGTGGACCACGCCGACCACCGGTGCCTCGTCGACGCACAGGGCGATGCCCACGACGTAGGCGGGCAGCCCGATCACCACGTTGTTGCTGCCGTCGAGCGGGTCCACGAGCCAGGTGCGGCCGCCACAGACGTCACCACCGTCGCCGTCACCCCCGTCGCCGTCGCCGCACAGCTCCCCGGACTCCTCGGCGAGGATCCGGTCGTGCGGGAAGCGATCGCGGATGCGGTCCACGACGAGGCGTTCGGCCATCAGGTCCAGATCGGTGACGACGTCGCCGTGTGCGCCCTTGGGGCGGGCGGCGAAGCCGTCCGGGAACCGGGACCGCAGCAACGCCCCGGCCTCCTCGGCGGCGGCCACCGCCGTGCGGCACTCGGAGGCGAAGCGGGCCGAAGGGTCAGGCGGGTGGTTCGGCAGCAGGGGACTCGGGCTCATGGATCCTCCTGACGGCGCTCGCGGCGATCCGGGCCGTCTGGGTCGCGTCACAGGTCCTGCGGACCATCCGGTGTCCCGGAGCCCGTAACGGGCCCAGTGAGAGGTCCGCCCGGCCGGGCCGTGTCCGTCCCAGCACCAGCGTGGCGGTGGGGCGGTCGTCCGGCAGCACGGTGGTGTGGAACTCGCCCGCGGGAAGGGCGTACGTCTGACCTCGTACGCTCGTCCGTTCGACACCGGGCAGACAACGCACCAGCCGCTCGGTCGGCCGCAGTTCGTCCACCCCGGACGGATCGCTGTGCACTTCGAACACCCGGTGGGTGGGTTTCACGGTCTCCTCGTAGACCCCCATGTGCCGGTTGCCGAGCCGCCCGTACAGCACCGTGCTGGTCAGATCCCAGCTGTGGGAGTGCACTTGGGGGACCGAGGGGGCGGGCTCCGGCGGACCGGGCTGCCCGGCGGCCCCGCTTCCTCCGAAGACATGGACGCAGACCCCCCGCGGACCGTCGCGGAGGATCGGCAGGCAGATGAATCCGAGCGGATGGCGCACGGCGCGCAGGGCAAGGCGTCCCGAGACGACCTGCTCCAGTTCCGACACGGCGTGCCGCATCAGCTCGGCGGCGGCTTCCCGCCGGGCGGCCCGTTCCAGGGCCGGGTAGTCCATCGCTCCCCCTTCAGACCACATGTGGGCCGAGTTGTCACCGCCAACGCGCCGCTCGTCTCCGAGACGCCGCTCATCTTCGATAGGGGTCCTCCGCCTTCAACGCCCTGTCGATGATGTCGCCGACATCCCGGTCGGTGAAACTCGTCGGCAGCGGCAGACCGAGCCGGTCGAGCAGCCGTCCGGCCTCGTCCACGGTCGGCTCGTCGCTGAGGGGTGTGGCCTCCCGCAGATCGAGCTTGACCGCCTGTTCCCGGCTCTGGTGCAACTCGGTGACGTAGTAGTCGTAGAGCGGCCGGCCCCGCTCCACGTACAGGCTCACCCGGCGCGGGTCGTCCTGGGTGATGATCAGGCAGGTGTCGGACAGGTCGAAACGCAGGGTCGGTGCCACCGACGACAGGTGCACGTCGATCTCCAGGGTGTCCAGCCGCTGCCGGTACCAGGCGGCGGCGAGCACGGTGGCGTACGACTCCTTGCTGGTGCGCTCGGCGGTCCACTCGGGGAGCGCCCCGCCCTCGCCCCGGTGTCCGAAGGTGCGCCGGAACCGCGCGTACGCGGCGCACACGCGGTCGTCGGCCGGATTGAGGATGTCGATCTTCATGCTGAGGGAGCGGCGCTGTCGCTTCGCCTCCTCGACGCACTCCGGCAGCGTGACGGCGCGCAGATAGGTGCCGGTGCCGCCCTTGAACACCCAGCGGGCGGTGTTCCGGCGGGCCTTCTCGTGCGCCACGGCCACCTCCGGTCCGGACAGGGTCCGCACCATGGCCAGGTCCTCGATCGCCCGGCTCGTGCCCTCGGTCGCGCCCCTGATGTCGGCCACCCGCCGCCGTCGCTCGGTCAGCGACCCGTAGACCAGCGCCGCCAGGACCAGCAGGGTGGCGCCGGAGACGATGTTGTTGTCGAAGTTCTCGTCCAGGACGTCCAGTACGCCGATGACCAGCGCGACACCGATGGCCACGACACCGTCCGCGTTCCTGACCGCCCACGCGATCCGGTCCTCGAGCCGGCGCCCGGACGTCTGCGGTGCGTTACGCGTCACGTCCCACCCTCCCCCGACGGCGACCTCCCATGGTAGGAGCAACGGCACCCGGCAGCCACGGTGCGTGAATCGGCCTCAGTTCCCGTCCCTGCCCATCGGTTCCCGTCCGTGCCCCTCAGTTCCCGTCCGTGCGCCTCCATTCCCTCAGTGCAGCGGGAAGTACAACTCCCACGGCCACACCAGCCCCAGGTCGTGCAGTACGTACGTCAGCACGTGCCAGACCGGCTCGATCGCCACGGCGGCCAGCAGGGCGCAGACCATCGCGGCCTTCGACTCCCGCCACCAGTGGGCGAGGGTGCCGTACGCCGTGTGCTTCGCGGCACGGCCGAGAAGGCCGCGCGCCGAGCGGGCCAGCAACGGGAGCCCCCAGCCGAGGAGGCTCACCACCCCGCATCCCACGCAGAGGGCGCCCACGGTCACACACAGCACGGCCAGCGGATCCGGACCGGTCTGGCCGGCGCCGTCCGCGCCCACGGCCAGCAGGGCCGTCCCCAGCACCCCGGGAACTCCGGTGTGCAGGGCCACTCGTTGAAGGGTCTGGGTCGACACGTCGCGGCAACTTCCGGTGCGCCTTTCCACGGTGCGCCACTTCCTTTGCGTCCTCGGGCTCGGGGGCGTTCCCCGCGCCGTAGACGCGGCAGCGGTGGCGCGCGTTACCGCCGCCGCTTTCGCAGGGCTTGCCCCACACCGATCGATCACCCGAATGGGTGATGGCGAGGAAAGTCGGTAACGCTCCTCGCGGCGGGCGCGTCATGGGTGAAGTCAGTCGGCACCTGTCAAACGAGGAGCAGCGCGCCCATGACTCCACTGCCCCGTAAAAGAGTGCGAGGTAAGCCATTTGAGACGTGGGACGAGTTCTTCACCGACTGCGCGGAAAAGTTGTACAGATTCGCTCACTATCTGTCCTGGGGTGTTCCCGATTTCGACGGCGAGGGCGAAATGAACATGATCCTCGCCAGGATGAAGATCAACTGGAACACCATCGACCATGCCAAAGCGGTCGGCTACGCCCGGCACGCGTTGACGAACTCCCTTTCCTCACACACTCGACGGAATCGCCCCCGCATGATTCCGCTCCTGCAGACCTCGCAGGACGGCGAGGTGTTCTCCGTCGACCCTCCCGACTCGGCTCCCACTCCGGAAGAGTCGACAACCAGTGGCGACTTGCTCAGGCGAGTCCTGGAGGTGGTGCACCAACTACCCCCCAAAGACAAGGAGGTGCTGGTCTTGGCCTACGCGGGACACACCCCGACAGAGATTGCCGACCTGCTGGACGAAAAGCCCGTGACCATTCGTCAGCGCCTGCGCCGCGCCCGGGAGAGGTTCCATCACACCTGTGACGGCGAGCTGCGGCGGACTCTGACGCAGAAGGTCACGAAGGAGGTCCGATGATGCGCGCCCGGATCGCACCCGTGCTGAGGACCTTCATCAGCATCGCATCGGGCTGGGGATGGCGCCGCTTCTCCCCGCTGGGACGGACGCTGCGGGCAGCCGAGAAGAAGCGCGCGGCCGCTCGGGCCGAGTCGCGCCGGCATCGGGATCGGCAACTGTCGGAGGCACTCGGGTCCTCGCTCGGGCAGTGGGGACCCGAGCAACTCGAACGGAAACGCGCCGAAGTGAACCTGATGGCCGACCTCATGACATCACTCGCGCCCGCGACGACGGCACAGGAGAGTTCGGGCGTTCAGGCCGCCGGCCAGCAAAGGAACTCGGCCTCGGGCAGGAAGGAGGCCTCGGCCGGCTCGCTTCCCTCCGGTGATACGCGGTCGAACGTGGGCGTCCTCGACCAGGACTCCTCCAACGACACCGAAGAGGAACTGCCCCGCGCCGAAACGCATGCTGTGAAGCACGGCCACTGGATGTCCATGGTGGCCGTCCTGGCGGTCCTCGTCAGCATTTTCCCCCTGCTCTCCCAGGAGCGGTTCGCTCCTCCACGGGACACTTCCGCCGCGCCCGGATCATCCGAATTCAGGGGCGTGGGCGGAGGCGACCGGAACGAGACGCCACGAAGTCTCCTCCAAGAGACCCCTCTTCCGGACAGGGACGAATCCGAGCGCGACAGCGTCACCGACGGCGACTCGGCAATTCAGCGCCCGGATGCCTTCGGGGCCTACGAAACGGCCAGGCGGATCCAGATTGCCGAGTACCAGGGTGCGGGCAGAACGTGGTGCGTCCTCGCCGATCCCGCTTCGAGGAACTGCACGACCACCATGGAACGAAGCTTCGAGGCATCGAAGCCTGCCCGCCGTGCGGTTCTCCGAGTCTCGTCATCGATCGGAAAGGTGAACGACGACGAGACCTCCGTCGAGATACTGCTGAGCCTCGGAAACGCACACCGCCGCTCGTTCCCGATGCAGTGGGTCGACGGACGCTGGCAGGCCGACCCGACGACCGTTCTCGCCGCCCGGCAGAGGGGAGGGGTCTACACCATGGTCGTACTGGATGCGTGTGCCCGGGACTGCTAGGTCGTCGAGGGGCCCCCGGTCGGCCGGGCGTGTGCGGTGCTCACGGTGCACGACGCCCGGGGAGGGACAGCGGCAGGGCCCGCCGGGCGCTGTTCCCCTCGGGCGACCACCCCCACTCGGGCGGAAGCGCGCGTCGCCCGCCCCCTCACAACCCCACGATCCCGTTCCACCGCTTCGCGAAATCCCTCCGCTCCCCCGGCGTGATGTCACGAGCGACGGCGAGGTGGCGGCGCATGGTGGTGTCGGGGAAGATCAGGGGGTCCTCGGCCAGGGCGGCGGTGTCCTTGTCACCGGCGGAGGCGAGGACGTCCTGGGCGGCCGGGACCGGGCAGACGTAGTTGACCCAGGCCGCCAGTTCCGCGGCGACCTCGGGGTCGTAGTAGTGGTCGACCAGCCGTTCCGCGTTGGTCTTGTGGCGGGCCAGGTCGGGGATCATCAGGGACTCCGACCAGAGTTCCGCGCCCTCTTCGGGGACGACGAAGCGGATGTCCGGGTTGTCCGCCTGGAGTTGGATCACGTCGCCCGAGTAGGCCTGGCAGGCCAGGACGTCGCCGCTGACCAGGTCCTTCGTGTAGTCGTTGCCCGTGAAGCGGCGGATGTGGCCGTCGTGGACGCGGGCCTCCACCTGGTCGCAGACCGTGTGGAAGTCGTCCGCGGTCCAGCGCGTGATGTCGACGCCGTTGCCCTGCATGAGCAGCGCGAACGCCTCGTCCAGCCCCGACAGCAGCGTCACACGGCCCTTCAGGTCGTCGGCCCACAGGTCGGAGACCTGCCGGATCTCCCGTCCCAGCCGGCGCCGGTCGTACGCGAGGCCGGTGATCCCGGACTGCCAGGGCACGGTGTACCGGCGTCCGGGGTCGAAGGCCGGTGAACGCAGTTGTGGATCCAGGTACTTGGTGACGTTCGCCTGGCTCGCCCGGTCCATCTCCTGGACCCAGCCCAGCCGGACGAAGCGGCCGCACATCCAGTCACTGATGACGATCAGGTCGCGGCCCGTCGGCTGATGGTTCATCAGGGCCGGGCTGATCTTGCCGAAGAACTCGTCGTTGTCGTTGATCTCCTCGACGTAGTCCACCGCTGTGCCGGTGCGCTTCTCGAACGCCTCCAGCGTGGGCCGCTTCGAGGCGTCGGAGTCGTCCGTGTCTATGTACAGCGGCCAGTTGGCGAACGTCACCCGCCTCTCGCGCGCCGAGCGGTCGGCGGCGGCCCGGTCGCCGGGTGCCACGTACGCGGCGGGCACTCCGCAGCCGGCGAGGGCGCCGAGCACCGCGCCGCCGCCGAGGGTGCGCAGCAGGGAGCGGCGGGAGAGGCGGGAGATGCGGGCGGTCTGTGCTCGGGACATCCGGGAAGCATGCCGGTGCGGAGGGAGTACGGGCAACGGGCACCCGGCCGCCATGCGTGGCGAGGCCTCAATTGGCTCTGGAGTCCCGGCGACACGCCGCATGCACGGCGTGTCGCCGGGACTCAGAAGCCAATTACTCTCTCCTGGCTCAGTCCAGCGACGTCATCACGTGCTTGATCCGCGTGTAGTCGTCGAAGCCGTACGCCGACAGGTCCTTGCCGTACCCGGACTTCTTGAAGCCGCCGTGGGGCATCTCGGCGACCAGCGCGATGTGCGTGTTGATCCACACACAGCCGAAGTCGAGCGCCTTGGACAGCCGCATCGCACGCCCGTGGTCCTTGGTCCAGACGGAGGAGGCGAGGGCGTACTCGACGCCGTTCGCCCACGTGATCGCCTGCGTCTCGTCCGAGAAGGACTGGACGGTGATGACCGGTCCGAAGACCTCGTTCTGGATGATCTCGTCGTCCTGCCTCAGGCCGGAGACGACGGTCGGCGCGTAGAAGTAGCCCTTGTCGCCGACCTGGTGGCCGCCGGACTCCACCTTGGCGTGGGCGGGCAGCCGCTCGATGAAGCCGGAGACCTGCTTGAGCTGGTTCGGGTTGTTCAGCGGCCCGTACAGGACGTCCTCGTCGTCCGGGTGGCCCGTCTTGGTCTCGGCGGCCGCCTTGGCGAGCGCGGCCACGAACTCGTCGTGGATGGACTCCTGGACGAGGACGCGGGTGGCGGCCGTACAGTCCTGGCCGGCGTTGAAGAAGCCCGCGACCGAGATGTCCTCGACGGCCTTGGGGATGTCGGCGTCCTCGAAGACGACGACGGGGGCCTTGCCGCCCAGCTCCAGGTGGACGCGCTTGAGGTCCTTGGACGCGGACTCGGCGACCTGCATGCCGGCGCGTACGGAACCGGTGATGGACGCCATGGCCGGGGTGTCGTGCTCCACCATCAGGCGGCCGGTGTCGCGGTCGCCGGTGATGACGTTGAAGACGCCCTTGGGCACGATCGAACCGATGATCTCGGCGATCAGGACCGTGGAGGCCGGGGTGGTGTCCGACGGCTTGAGGACCACCGTGTTGCCCGCGGCGAGCGCCGGGGCGAACTTCCACACGGCCATCATCATCGGGTAGTTCCAGGGGGCGACCTGGGCGCAGACACCGACGGGCTCCCGGCGGATGATCGACGTCATGCCGTCCATGTACTCGCCGGCCGCGCGGCCCTCGAGCATCCTGGCGGCACCCGCGAAGAAGCGGATCTGGTCGACCATCGGCGGGATCTCCTCGGTGCGGGTCAGCCCGATGGGCTTTCCCGTGTTCTCCACCTCGGCCGCGATCAGTTCCTCGGCGCGCTCCTCGAAGGCGTCCGCGATCTTCAGCAGGGCCTTCTGGCGCTCGGCGGGGGTCGTGTCGCGCCACGCGGGGAAGGCCCTGGCCGCGGCCTCCATCGCGGCGTCGACGTCCGCCTGCCCGGACAGCGGCGCCGTAGCGTAGGCCTCGCCGGTCGCGGGATTGACGACCTCGGTGGTCCGCCCGTCGGCGGCGTCGCGGAATTCACCGTCGATGTAGTTGCGCAGACGACGCAGCTCGGTGCTCACTCCCGGCCCTCCAAGTCCTGGTGTCCCCGTGCCCGGACAGGCCCGGGTGTCCAATCTCTGAGACACCCACCCTAGTCCGCCCAGCCACGTTTTCAACAGCGGGGATCGCGACATGGCTACGGAATCCGCAAGTTCAAGGTGTGTAAACAACGGATTTCATTGATCGAGCCTTGCGAAACTGTCGACTCCTCGTGCACAGTGAGCCCGTGGCCAGTCGAAGCGCAGACCCCAGGGACTCCCGGGACATCCGGGAGTCCCGGGGCACCCGCGAGTCCAAGAACGGCGGCACTCCGCACCTGGATGCCGTCTCCCTCGCCATCATCGAGCAGCTCCAGGAGGACGGCCGCCGGCCGTACGCCGCGATCGGCAAGGCGGTGGGCCTCTCCGAGGCGGCCGTGCGCCAGCGCGTCCAGAAGCTGCTCGACCAGGGCGTGATGCAGATCGTCGCCGTCACGGACCCGCTCACCGTGGGCTTCCGCCGCCAGGCGATGGTCGGTGTCAACGTCGAGGGCGACGTGGAGTCCGTGGCCGACGCGCTGAGCGCCATGGGCGAGTGCGAGTACGTGGTGATGACCGCCGGCTCCTTCGATCTGATGGTGGAGATCGTCTGCGAGGACGACGACCACCTCCTGGAGGTCATCAACAGACGCATCCGGGCCGTCCCCGGGGTGCGCTCCACCGAGAGCTTCGTCTACCTGAAGCTCAAGAAGCAGACCTACATGTGGGGAACCCGATAACCGTGAGGACCCGATAGCCGTGAGCACCGACAGTCCCAAGGACCCCCAGGACACCAAGGACCTCAGCCGGACCGCGTACGACCACCTGTGGATGCACTTCACCCGCATGTCCTCGTACGAGAAGTCCCCCGTCCCCACCATCGTCCGGGGCGAGGGCACCCACATCTACGACGACAAGGGCAAGCGCTACCTCGACGGCCTCGCCGGTCTGTTCGTGGTCCAGGCGGGTCACGGCCGCGGCGAACTGGCGGAGACCGCCTCCAAGCAGGCGCAGGAGCTGGCGTTCTTCCCGGTCTGGTCGTACGCCCACCCGAAGGCGGTGGAGCTGGCGGAACGTTTGGCCGACTACGCCCCCGGCGACCTGAACAAGGTCTTCTTCACCACCGGCGGCGGCGAGGCGGTCGAGACCGCGTGGAAGCTCGCCAAGCAGTACTTCAAGCTGGTCGGCAAGCCGACCAAGTACAAGGTCATCTCCCGCGCGGTCGCCTACCACGGCACCCCGCAGGGCGCCCTGTCCATCACCGGCCTGCCCGGCCTCAAGGCGCCCTTCGAGCCGCTCGTCCCGGGCGCGCACAAGGTGCCCAACACCAACATCTACCGGGCACCGATCTTCGGGGACGACCCCGAGGCGTTCGGCCGCTGGGCCGCCGACCAGATCGAGCAGGAGATCCTCTTCGAGGGCCCGGAGACGGTCGCGGCGGTCTTCCTGGAGCCCGTGCAGAACGCGGGCGGCTGCTTCCCGCCCCCGCCCGGCTACTTCCAGCGGGTGCGCGAGATCTGCGACCGGTACGACGTGCTCTTGGTCTCGGACGAGGTCATCTGCGCCTTCGGCCGGCTCGGCACGATGTTCGCCTGCGACAAGTTCGGCTACGTGCCTGACATGATCACCTGCGCCAAGGGCATGACCTCGGGCTACTCCCCGATCGGCGCGTGCATCGTCTCGGACCGCATAGCCGAGCCCTTCTACAAGGGCGACAACACCTTCCTGCACGGCTACACCTTCGGCGGCCACCCCGTGTCGGCGGCGGTCGGCCTCGCCAACCTCGACCTGTTCGAGCGCGAGGGCCTGAACCAGCACGTGCTCGACAACGAGGCGGCCTTCCGCTCCACCCTGGAGAAGCTGCACGACCTGCCGATCGTCGGCGACGTCCGCGGCAACGGCTTCTTCTACGGCATCGAACTCGTCAAGGACAAGGCCACCAAGGAGACGTTCGACGACGACGAGACCGAGCGGATCCTGTACGGCTTCCTGTCCAAGGCCCTCTTCGACAACGGCCTGTACTGCCGCGCCGACGACCGCGGCGACCCGGTCGTCCAGCTCGCGCCGCCGCTGATCTCGGACCAGGGGACGTTCGACGAGATCGAGCAGATCCTGCGGGCGACCCTGTCGGAGGCGTGGACCAAGCTGTGATCGTCACGGTCCTCTTCACGGCCGTCTTCACAGACCGTCTTCGCGGTCCGATGAGCTGAATCTGTGATCAACACCGGCCCCGGCGTCGTCCGTTCGAGTGAGAAACGGCGGCCCGGGGCCATGTGCTGTCCGGCCCCGCTCCACCCGCTGCCTAGCGTGCCCAGTGACCGATCGGCCCTGCCTTCGTTCCCCCGGACGGGGGACTCCCCACGGCAATACTGATCTGAACCGAGGTGTACGCCCATGGTGGCCCCGCCGGACAACGACGTGCTCTGGGCACGCGGCCTGACCCACGCCCACGACGGCTCGCCCGCGCTTCACGGTGTGTCGCTCGGCGTCCGCGAGGGCGAGATCCTCGCGGTCAGCGGTCCACGCGGCAGCGGCAAGACCACGCTCCTGCGGTGTCTGTCGGGACAGATCCTGCCGCAGCAGGGCGAGGTGTGGTTCAACAGCACGCCCGTGCACACCATGCGGCCGCTCACCCGCGAGCGGCTGCGCCGGGACCGCTTCGGCTGGATCGACCCCGAACCGGCCCTCGTCCCCGAACTGACCGCCTGGGAGAACGCGGCTCTGCCGCTGATGCTGCGGGGCACCGGCCGCCGGGCAGCCAAGACGGCCGCGCTGGAGTGGCTGGAGCGCCTGGACATCGGCGGCTGCGCCCGCAAGCGCCCGCACGCCCTGCTGTACTCCGAGCGTCAGCGCGTGGTGGTCGCCCGCGCGCTGGTCGGCTCCCCCACCGTGCTCTTCGCGGACGAGCCGACCGCGCCGCTGCACCGCGCCGAGTGCTCCCACGTCCTGCGGACCCTCGCCGCGGCGGCCCGTTCGCACGGCATCACGGTCGTTCTCGCCACGCACTGCGCGGACACCGCCGCGCTGGCCGACCGTACGGTGACGCTGCTCGACGGACGGCGCGTGCACAACGTCAGCCTGCCCCAGCCCCCCGAGGCGGAAGGCCGGGCCGCGTGCTCGCTCTCCGTCTAGCCCGTGGCGCCCAGCCGGCCGTCCACCTGCGCCGCCTGTTGGTCACCGCGGCGTCGGCGGGCACGGGCTTCCTGCTGCTGTGCGCGCTGGGGCACGCGCTGGCCCACCCGGACGCCGCCGCCTCTTCCGTGCTGCGGCTCGTGTGGTGCGGGGCGCCGCTGGCGGCCACGGCGTACTTCGCCGTGACGGTCGCCCGTACGGACCCGGGGACGCGCCCCCGCCCGGGCCTGTCGGCGATCGGTCTCGGCCCGGCCCGCCTGATGGCCGTCTCGGCGCTGACGACGGCCCTGTCCACCGCGCTCGGCTCGCTGCTCGCCCTGGTGTGCTTCCTCCACCTGCGCGGCGACCTGACGGGTGCCCGCTTCGACGGCCCCGCACCGGACACCTTGGCGGCGAACCACGCCCTGCCCCTTCCGGCCGCCCTGACCCTGCTGTCACTCCTCCCGGCGATCGCCTCACTGGCGACCGCGCTGGCGCTGCGCCCGCGGGCCGGGGCACGGGACGGCGCGCGGCGGACGGCTACGGCGCGGACCACGGACGCGGAACACCGGGCCGGGTCTCAGGGCCAGGCCCAGGCCCCTCAGGGCCTTGAGGACCCTCAGCACCAGGACGCGCGGGGCGGTAACACCGGCTCGCACGCCCTGTCCGAGGCGCCGGCGCCGGGCGCGTCCGGCTCGTACGCCCCTGCGCCCGGGACCGCCAGCCAGTCGGACCCCTACCGCTCCACCGCCCCCCGGCCCGCTCCCGGCGGCCTGCCCTGGGGGATCGCCGTACTCGCCGCCGGGCTCGCCATGGAGATGTACGCGAGCCGCTCCGCCCCCGCGCCCGGTGCCGCGCCCGGCCTCGCGCTCCCAGGGGGCTCCGCCGACAGCCCGGCGGGGGTGCTGGGCGGATGGATGCTGACGG
Organism: Streptomyces sp. NPDC046862; assembly: GCF_040704615.1. NCBI lineage: Bacteria > Bacillati > Actinomycetota > Actinomycetes > Kitasatosporales > Streptomycetaceae > Streptomyces > Streptomyces sp. NPDC046862. The sequence continues at coordinate 30,106 of NZ_JBEYXP010000043.1, forward strand.
CACTGGGGCTGATCCTCACCGGGCCGGGACTGACGCATCTGTGCGGGCGGCTGTTGCAGTCCGCACGACCGGGAGCGCTGCGGCTGCTCGCCGGGCGCGTTCTCCAGGAGGAGGCGCGCCGGATCGGGCGCCCCCTCGGCGTGGTGTGCGCGGCCGCCTCCGGCGCGTACGCCTTGGCCACGATGCACTCCGGGACGCGCCCCGACATCGGTCCGCTCACCGGGCTGGGCGCGCTCCTGGTCATCGGCTGCGCGCTCCTCACGCTGGCGACGGCCGCGGTCGAGGCACGCAACGCGCGCGTGGAGACAGTGGCGGCTCTGCTGCGCCTCGGGGCGCCCGCGACCGTGCTGCGCTCCGCGGCCCTGCTCCGCGCGGGCACCCTGCTCGCCGTGTTCGGCCCGCTGACCTGGGCGGTGGCGGAGCTGGCGGCCACGCCACTGGTTCCCTGAGGCCCCACGGAAGCCGTTGCCGTAGCCCGAGGGAAGCAGCCGCCGAGGCCCCACGGAAGCCGCCGGAAAACCCCGCGAGAAAAGTTCCGCGATCGGCGATGAGTTCCGCGCGGCACCCCGGTCTACCCACCGAACGGATCGACACCGACGGGAGAGACCGCGCATGTACCAGCAGATGATCTTCGTGAACCTGCCCGTGAACGACCTGGACGCCTCGAAGAAGTTCTTCACGGAGCTCGGCTACACGATCAACCCTCAGTTCAGCGACGAGAACGCGGCCTCCGTGGTGATCAGCGACACGATCGTCGCGATGCTGCTCACCAAGCCCTTCTACCAGACGTTCACGAAGAAGGAGATCGCGGACGCCACGAAGACCAGCGAGGTGGCGATCTGCCTGAGCGCGGAGAGCCGCGAGAAGGTCGACGAGCTGGTGGAGAAGGCGGCCGCGGCCGGCGGCACCGCCAACCCCGACATCCAGGACCAGGGCTTCATGTACGGCCGTTCCTTCGACGACCTCGACGGCCACACCTGGGAGATCGTGTGGATGAACCCGGAAGCCATCCAGGGCTGACCGGCCGTGCCTAGCATGGGCGGGTGCAGACGAGCCCCGCCCATGCGGCCCACCACAACGACCGTGAGATCGAGACGCTGGAGGAGTTCGACGCGACCGTCTCGGCCCGCGGCACCCTCGCCGGATATCGCGTGCAGGCCGTCGACCTGACGGACCGTACAAGGGAGTTGCTCGCCGCGGACACCGCGGGCGCCGTCTTCCTCGGCTGCCCGATGCGGGAGAACGCGGCGGCGAAGATACGCACCGACGGCGCCCTGGTCTTCCCGCCCGTCCCGGACCTGCCCTTCGACCCCTACCGCGGACATGTGTACACGCCCGACGAACTGTTCGCCGCGCTCGACAAGGGCTACGAGGAGACACCGGACGCTCTCGCGTACGCCTGGTTCCAGCGCACCAAGGCCGACGGCGACATCCACGCGTCGATGCTGCGCGCCATCCACGACGACTCCGTCTCCGACGCCGTGGACGAACTCCTGCGCGGGGCGCGGGTGGTGGGCGTGATGGGCGGCCACGCGATGGCCCGCGGCACGGAGGAGTACCAGGGCGCGGCCCGCCTCGGCCGCGCCCTGACCCGCGCCGGTTTCACGGTGGCGACCGGCGGCGGCCCGGGCGCGATGGAGGCGGCGAACCTCGGCGCGTACGCGGCGCCCTACCGCGACGCCATGCTGGAGGAGGCCTGCGAACTCCTGGGGAAGGCACCCTCGTTCACTCCCTCGATCACCGAATGGGCCCAATTCGCCTTCGAGGTGCGCGCCCGCTGGCCCAAGGGCAACACCTCGGTCGGCATCCCCACCTGGTTCTACGGCCACGAGCCGCCGAACGCGTTCGCCTCCCACATCGCCAAGTACTTCGCCAACGCCACCCGTGAGGACGGTCTGCTGGCCCGCTCGAACGCGGGCGTCGTCTTCCTGCCCGGCGCCGCCGGCACGGTCCAGGAGATCTTCGACAACGCGACCCCGAACTACTACGAGTCCCGCGGCGAACCCACCCCCATGGTCCTCGTGAACCGCGCCCACTGGACGGACCACCTCCCCACCTGGCCCCTCCTCAAGGCCCTGGCCCGCGAGCGCTCGATGGAGTCACGGATCGCGCTGGTGGACCGTATCGAGGAGGCCCCGGAGGCACTCGAACGTCTGGGCGCCTAAACGTCACGGTGGTTAATGAAGCGGCAAAGCCAACTGCGGAGACCGGCCTCCGGATTGACAGTACTTATGCCGCGCTTATAAACCTGGGTGCCACATGGGGTTACAGCTGCCACACATGTAACCCGAACCCCCCGCAATTCCCGTGAAGGGCAACCGTGTCCATATCTCCACGTACCGCACGATCGGTGCGGCTCCTGGGTGTTGTCTCCGCGTCCGCCGCCCTCGTACTCGGCGTCGCGAGCAACGCAATGGCCTGCACCATCCGTGACTTCTCGGCCAAGGCCGAGTGCGACGCCAAGGGCAAGGGCGTCATCAGCGTCACCGACGTGGACCCGACGGGCGTCACCGCCGAGGTCTCCGTCTTCCTGGAGAACAACGGGGCGGACGAGCGGCTGGTCGGAACCCAGACGATCAAGGACTCGACCGCCAAGGGCGTCACCGTCACGTTCTCCGAGAACTGGAAGCCGAACGCCGAGTACCGGATCCACGTCACGGCCAAGGGCTACGTCGACGAGGACATCAAGCCGAACCTGGTGACGCCGGCCGAGGCCTGCAAGAAGAACTCGGACAACCCCCCGCCGCCGGCATCGGAGACCCCGAAGCCGTCGGACAAGCCGTCCACCCCCGCGGACACCGACACGCCGACGCCCACGCCGTCGGAGTCCGAGAGCACCAGCCCGGCTCCTGCCGGGGACGGCAACGCCCCGGCGCCCGAGGGCGACTCGAACCTCGCCGAGACCGGTGCCGACTCCAACACCCCGGTCATCACCGGGGTCGCCGCCGCCTTCCTGGCGGTGGGCGGTGGCGCCATCTACTACGGCACGCGCCGCCGCGGGACCTCGTCCCGCTGACGCGCTCCAGGCCGTACGCCGCGCACCACTCGTAGAACCGTACGGCCCTGTCGGCCCGCCCTCTCGACCAGAGGGCGGGCCTTCGCGTGCCCGTGACGCGCGAGGCGCTCAGCCGAACGTCGCCCGCTCCAGCCAGAACTCCAGCAGTTTCCGCTCGCCCAGCACCTCCAGCCGCCCGCCATCGAGCGGGAGCCGGCGGTAGAAGGCGAGCAGCACCTCGGTGAGCGGACCGCGCAGCGCGACCGTCGCCTTCTCGTGGCCCCGGCGCCAGCGGACACCCTCCTCCGTGAGCTCGACCACCCACTCCGCGTGCACTCCGTCCGGGGCGTCGGTCGCGTGGAGGTGGATGCTGCGATACGGCCCCCGCAGGTCCCTCGCCGGATCGTCCGGCATCACCCGCTGCACGTACTCGACGATCTGCAGCCACTCATCGATCGCGTCGGCGGCGATCTCCGGTGCCACCTCGTACGGCAGTCCGGCCGCGAGCGTCGCGTCCGCGCGGTGGACCGTGATCTCGTGGGCCATCCGCCGGGCCCAGAAGCCGGTGGTGTGCTCCCAGCCCCAGGTCCACACCGCCGTGTCGGGCCCTGCCTCGCGCAGCGCCTCGACGACCGACGCCCCGGTGTCGGCGAGCCACGCGTCCAGTGCCGCCGCATCGCCCTTCTCCTCGGGGCCCTCCGCGTGCGGTACCTCCCCCTCGGGCACCTCCCCCTGCGCCCGCGAGCGGACGATGTGGTCCACCCAGCGCAGTGCCCCTCCGGTGTGCCGCACCAGTTGCTCCAGGGACCAGTCGGGGCAGGTCGGCACGGTCGCCGCGAGGTCGGCGCCGGAGGTCACCACCGCTCTCAACTGCCGTACCTGGGTGTCGATTTCGTCGCAGTACCGGTCATGTCCAAGTGGCGTCATGGTCCTGACCCTAGAGGGCGGACGGCCCTTGGAGTACGACAATTTCGGCTGCGTCGAACGTCACCCCGACCTCGTCCCCGGGCTCCGGTGCCTCGCGCAGGGCGCACGCCGCCTCCAGTCGCGGCGCGTCCTCCGGCTGGAGGTGAACGGTGACGTGGGTGCCCCGGAACGTGCGCGCCGCCACGGTGCAGCGCACCCCCTCCGCGGGCTCCACGAGCCGTACGCCCGCGGGCCTGACCAGCAGCGCGACCGTCTCCTGCGGCGTGCCCTCCGGTACGGGCACCTTGCCCCACGGGGTGTCCGCGACCTGACCGCTCACGGTCGCCGCGACCACGTTGTCGAAGCCGAGGAAGCGCGCCACGAACTCGTCCGCCGGCCGCTGCCACACCTCAAGGGGCGTGCCCGACTGGGCTATTCGCCCGTCCCGCATCACCACGACCCGGTCGGCGAGCGCGAACGCCTCGCCCTGGTCGTGCGTCACGGCCAGCACGGTGGTGCCCAACTCGCCGAACAGCTCCCTGAGTTCCACGACGAGCCGCTCACGCAGCGACCGGTCCAGCTGGCCGAGGGGTTCGTCGAGCATCAGCAGCCTGGGCCTGGGAGCGAGGGCGCGGGCCAGCGCGACGCGTTGCTGTTCGCCGCCGGAGAGGGAGGCCACGGCCCGGCGTTCGGCCTCCGGCAGCCCGACGAGCTCCAGCAACTCCCGGACCCGCGCCGCCCGTTCACCCTTCGACTCGCCGCGCATCCGCGGCCCGAACGCCACGTTCCCGCCCACGTCCCGCTGGGGGAACAGCTGGTGGTCCTGGAACATCAGGCCGACACCGCGCTTGTGCGCGGGCACGCCCGCCTGGTCCCGCCCGTCGAGCGACACCCGCCCGGCGTCCAGGGGTTGCAGCCCCGCGACCGTCCGCAGCAGCGTCGACTTGCCGCTGCCGCTGGGCCCGAGCACACACACGATCTCGTGCTCGGCGACACCCAGGTCCACGGCGTCGAGCACGGCCCGCCCACCGAACCGCACGGTCGCACCCTCAAGGCTCAGCAGCATCCCGAACTCCCCGGTCGCCATCTGGAACTCCCCGACCGTCATCTAGAACTCCCCGGTCCGGTCGGTGCGCAGCCGCTCCAGCACCAGCAGCGCCACCGCGCACACCACCATCAGAATCGTCGACAGAGCCATCGCCTGACCGTAGTTGAGGGCGCCCGGGTGCCCGAGCAGCCGTGCCACGGCGACCGGCAGCGTCGGGTTGTCGGGCCGGGCGATGAACACGGTCGCCCCGAACTCCCCTAGGGACACGGCGAAGGCGAACCCGGCCGCGACCAGCAGCGCCCGCCGCACCATCGGCAGGTCGACCTCGCGCCACACCCGCCACGGCGACGCCCCGAGCACGGACGCCGCCTCCCGCAGCCGTACGTCCACGGCCCGCAGCACGGGCAGCATGGTCCGTACGACGAAGGGGACGCCCACCAGTGCCTGCGCGAGCGGCACCAGGATCCAGGAGGCCCTGAGATTCAGCGGCGGCTCGTCCAGCGCGATCAGGAACCCGAACCCGACGGTCACCGCGGACACGCCCAGCGGCAGCATCAGCAGCGCGTCGAAGCCGCGCACGAGCCGCCCGGCGTCGCGTCGGGCGAGGGCCGCGGCGGCCAGGCCGCCGATCAGCACGGCGATGGCGGTGGCCGTGACCGCGTACTCCAGCGAGTTCCCCACGGCCTCGATCGGCGCGACGAGGAAGATCCCGCTGTCGGCGCCGGTCAGTCGCTTGTAGTACGCGAACCCGGGCGCGTCGAACGACCGCTGGACGAGCACGGCGAGCGGCAGCACCAGCAGCACGAGGGCGGTCCCGAGGACACCGGCGAGCAGCGCCCACTGCCCCGCCCCGCGTGGCCGGCGCGCGGTCACGGCCGGGTCGACCAGCCGCAGCGCGCTCTCCCGCCGCCGTACGGTCCAGGCGTGCACGGCGAGGATCGCGCCCACCGCGGCGAACTGCAGGAGCGTCAGCACCGCGGCTGTGGAGAGGTCGAAGATCTCCGAGGTCTGCCGGTAGATCTCGACTTCGAGGGTGGAGAAGGTGGGCCCGCCGAGGATCTGGACCACACCGAAGGAGGTGAAGGTGAAGAGGAAGACCATCAGCGCGGCCGCCGCCACCGCCGGCGCGAGAGCGGGCAGGGTGACCTTCCGCCAGGCCCTCAGCGGCGAGGCGCCGAGCATCCGCGCGGCCTCCTCCTGCCGCGGGTCGAGCTGCGCCCAGAGTCCGCCCACGGTCCGTACGACGACGGCGTAGTTGAAGAACACATGGGCGAGCAGGATGGCCCAGACGGTGGTGTCGAGCCGTACGCCCCACAGCTCGTCCAGCAGTCCTCCCCGCCCGACCAGGGCCAGGAAGGCGGTCCCGACCACGACGGTGGGCAGCACGAAGGGAACGGTCACGACCGCCCGCAGGACCTGCTTGCCCCTGAAATCGAAGCGCGCGAAGACGTACGCGCCGGGGAGCGCGATCAGCAGCGTGAGCACCGTGGAGGCGAGCGCCTGCCAGGTGGTGAACCACAGGACGTGCCGGATGTCGGACTGCGCGAGCACGTCCCAGATCCGCCCGAACCGCCAGGCCCCGTCGACCTTCAGACCACGCGCGACGATCGCGGCGACGGGGTAGGCGAAGAACACCGCGAAGAACGCAACGGGCACGGCCATCAGCCCGAGCCGCGCCGCGCTCCCGCGCACGCCCGTTCGCCTGCCCTCGCGCGCGGCCTCGGCCGCTTCAGCTACTTCTGCTTCTGCTTCTGCTTCTACTTCAGTACGAGCGACGTCCACGACTTGACCCACTGATCACGGTTGTCGGCGATCTTCTGAGGCGCCATGGTCTCGGGGTCCGCGGCCTGCGGGCCGTACTTCACGAACTCCTCGGGCACCTGCGCGCCCATCAGCACCGGGTACACGAACATGTTGAGCGGCATGTCCTCCTGGAACTTCTTACTGATCAGGAAGTCGACGAGCGCCTTGCCGCCCTTGGTGTTCCGCGCGTTGCTCAGCAGCCCCGCGTACTCGACCTGCCGGAAGCAGGTGCGGGTCGCGACACCGGTCGGCGCGGTCTTCGGCCTCGGATCGGCGAAGACCACCTCTGCGGGCGGTGAGGAGGCGTACGAGACCACGAGCGGGCGGTCGCCCTTCGCCTTCTTGCCGCCGGCCGACCCGGAGAACTCCTCGTTGTAGGCCTGTTCCCAGCCGTCGACGACCTTCACGCCGTTCGCCTTGAGCTTCTTCCAGTAGTCCTGCCAGCCCCCGTCGCCGTACCTGGCCGCCGTCCCCAGCAGGAAGCCGAGGCCGGGCGAGGAGGTGGAGGCGTTCTCGGTGACGAGGAGGTTCTTGTACTCGGGCTCGACGAGGTCCTCGAAGGAGCTCGGCGGCTTCAGCCTGTTCTCGCTGAAGTAGGCCTTGTCGTAGTTGACGCAGATGTCACCGGAGTCGATGGGAGTGACCCGGTGCTTGTCCTGGTCGACCTGGTACTGCGACTGGACCTGATCGGCACCCTTGGCCTCGTACGGCTGGAAGAGCCCGTTGTCCAGCGCACGGGACAGCAGCGTGTTGTCGACGCCGAAGAAGACGTCGCCCTGCGGGTTGTCCTTGGTCAGGATGGCCTTGTTGACGGCCTGACCGGCGTCACCGTCCTTGAGGACCTTCACCTCGTACCCGGACTCCTTCTCGAACGCCTTCAGGACGTTCTTGGAGACGGCGAACGAGTCATGGCTGACGAGGGTGACGGTCCTGGACGAACCGGAGTCCGAGCCGCCGCTGCCGGAGCCGGACGAAGTGCAGGCGGACAGCGTGGCCAGACCGAGCCCGAGGGCGACGGCCACGACCTTCTTGGTGGTGCTCACTTGGATTCCTCCTGGGGTGACCAGGAAGAGACGCGGCCCTGCCCGGGACTTCCCTGGGGATCCCGGGCAGGGCGCAACAGCTCGAGTGGTGACCGATCTCCCTACCCAGAATGACCTGGGCGAGGTTCAGAGGGTCTGCGGCCTGTGCCGCACTCTCAGCGCTGTGGCGCTCCCCTGTCGGAATATGAAGATATACAGGTACGACGTTGTACTGGCTCAGACTACCGCTCGGTGGCCGCCAGCTGACCGCAGGCCCCGTCGATCTCCTGCCCACGGGTGTCCCGGACGGTCACCGGCACACCGTGCGCGGCGATCGCCTCGACGAACGCCTTCTCGTCCTCGGGCCGCGAGGCGGTCCACTTGGAACCGGGCGTCGGGTTCAGCGGAATCAGGTTCACATGCACGGGCTTGCCCCTGAGCAGCCGCCCGAGACGGTCACCACGCCACGCCTGGTCGTTGATGTCCCGGATCAGCGCGTACTCGATGGACAGCCGCCGCCCGGACTTCGCCGCGTACTCCCACCCGGCGTCCAGCACCTCCCGCACCTTCCACCGCGTGTTGACCGGTACGAGGGTGTCGCGCAGCTCGTCGTCCGGAGCGTGCAGCGAGATGGCGAGCCGGCACTTGAAGCCCTCCTCGGCGAACCGGTGAATGGCCGGCACGAGCCCGACAGTGGACACGGTGATACCGCGCTGGGACAGCCCGAGACCGTCCGGCTCGGGATCGGTGAGCGCACGAATGGCCCCCACGACCCGCTTGTAATTGGCAAGCGGCTCCCCCATCCCCATGAACACGATGTTGGACAACCGCGCGGGGCCCCCCGGGATCTCCCCGTCCCTGAGCGCCCGCATCCCGTCCACGATCTGGTGCACGATCTCCGCGGCGGACAGATTCCGGTCGAGCCCGGCCTGCCCGGTGGCGCAGAAGGGACAGTTCATCCCGCACCCGGCCTGCGAACTGATGCACATGGTCACCCGGTCCGGATAACGCATCAGCACCGACTCGACGAGCGTGCCGTCGAAGAGCCGCCACAAGGTCTTACGGGTCGTGTCCTGGTCCGTCGACAGATGCCGCACGACCGTCATCAGCTCCGGAAGCAGCGCCTCCTGCAGCTTGGCGCGCGAACCGGCAGGGATGTCGGTCCACTGCTCCGGGTCGTGCGCGTACCGCGCGAAGTAGTGCTGCGACAGCTGCTTCGCACGAAACGGCTTCTCCCCGACCGCGGCCACCGCCTCCTTGCGCTCGGCAGGCGTGAGATCAGCGAGATGCCGCGGCGGCTTCTTGGCTCCGCGCGGCGCGACGAAAGTGAGTTCTCCGGGTGCAGGCATAACCCACCCAGTGTCGCAGATCGACTCCCGGGCCCCGCACACGGCGATCACGGCGATCACGGCGATCACGGCCCAGGACCCCGCCGCGAGCCCTCTCCGCCCGCTAGCGCCACTCCCAGTGGTGCGTGGAGATCACCGGATCGCCGTCGCCGGGGGACTCTGCCGTGGTGAAGGCCGTTTCGGGGAGGCCGGAGACCTGGGCGTGCACCGTGTGGAGACGGTATTCGCCGGGCAGGCCGGGGTACGACGGTGAGGCGAGCTTCTCGACGGTCACCGAGAGGGACCGCGGGTCGAGCACGACGTCCGTTGCCCTGACTCCGAGTTCCTCGGCCAGGCACCGCAGCGCCGCCGCGGTCGCCGTCTCCCCCGGCTTCATCTTCTCGGTGGGCGGGGAGTTCCTCTTCCGCACGGCTCCGGTCGCCATCTGCTGGCCGACTTCCGTGAGTTGCCTGCCGTCCACCACGACGCGCACGCTGACGACCGAGACCCGGCGCAGTGGCGGGTCTCCGGACAGGACCGCCTCACCCGCGGTGATCTCGTCCCACAGGTTCCGTACGGACTTGACGGCGCCGACGCCCCAGGACTCGTACGGAATGCCGTTGCTCCGCAGCCAGTCCTGGAGTTCGTCCAGGCTCCCCGGGCTTCGCGGGTCCCGCATACGCCCCACCCCTCCCGTCACGCGGATCGTCGTGCGGTGATCCTACGGACGGAAGGGGTGGCGAGAAGAGCGAGCGCGGGGATACGGCGGTCAGCCGGAGCCCACGAAGAGGACGAGCAGCAGCCACACCACGGGAGCCGTGGGCAGGAGGGAGTCCAGGCGGTCCATGATGCCGCCGTGGCCCGGCAGCAGCGTGCCCATGTCCTTGATGCCCAGGTCACGCTTGATCATCGACTCGCCGAGGTCGCCCAGCGTGGCGCTGACGGCGACCGCGAGACCGAGGAGCAGGCCCTGCCACCAGGTGCCGTCGTCGATGAGGAACTGCATGCACAGGGCGCCCGCCACCATGGCGAACGCGATCGCTCCGAGCAGGCCCTCGCGGGTCTTGCCTGGGCTGATGCGGGGGGCGAGCTTGTGCGTGCCGAAGCGCCAGCCGACGGCGTACGCGCCCGTGTCGCTGACGACCGTCAGCAGCAGGAACATGAACACGCGCTGCGGGCCGTCGTCGGCGGCCAGCATCAGCGCGACGAACGTGGCCAGGAACGGGACGTAGAAGGCAGCGAAGACGCCCGCCGTGACGTCCTTGAGGTAGTTGTCCGGCGGCTCCGTCATCCGCCAGACCAGCACCGCGAGTGCGGTGAGCGCCATGGCCACCCACGCGCCCTCGGCGCCTCGCACGTAGCCGGCGACGACCATCGCCGCACCACCGACCGCGAGCGGTACGAGGGGCGCTTTGATGGACTTGCGCTCCTGCAGACGCGACGTGAGCTCCCACAGACCCACCACCACGGCCACCGCGACCACGCCGACGAAGACGGCCTTGACGACGAACAACGAGGCGACGATCACTGCCCCGAGCCCGACGCCGACCCCTATCGCGGAGCTCAGGTCACGACCCGCGCTCTTCTTCTGCGGGGCGGGCTGAGGGGCGTCGGGCATGGGCTCCGGCTTCTGCGGCACGGCCCCGTGGGGCTGCGCCGACGGCGTCTCGTTGCGGAACGGGGGGCCGCCCGTCCGAGCGGCCCCCCGGTCGTCATCCTGGTTTCCGCCATGCGCGGGCACGTCGGGCACGATGGGCATGGGCCGAGTGTGCGGGGCCCCAGGCGCATCGTATGCGGGACCCGCCGGGGCTGCCCCCTGGACCGGCCCCTGGTCGGAAGGCCCCCAGTACCCGGCTTGTGGCGGCGCCCCCCAGGAAGACTCGTTCATCAGACTTCGAGCAGCTCCGCTTCCTTGTGCTTGAGGAGCTCGTCCACCTGGGCGACGTACTTCGCGGTGGTGTCGTCGAGCTCCTTCTCCGCGCGACGGCCCTCGTCCTCGCCGACCTCGCCGTCCTTGATCAGCTTGTCGATCGCGTCCTTGGCCTTGCGGCGGACGGAGCGGATGGACACCTTGGCGTCCTCGCCCTTGGTCTTGGCGACCTTGATGTAGTCGCGACGGCGCTCCTCGGTGAGCTCGGGGAACACCACACGGATGATGTTTCCGTCGTTGCTCGGGTTGACGCCCAGGTCGGAGTCGCGGATCGCCTGCTCGATGTTGCGCAGCGCGCTCTTGTCGAACGGGGTCACCACGGCCATGCGCGGCTCCGGCACCGAGAACGAAGCCAGCTGGTTGATCGGCGTCAGCGCTCCGTAGTAGTCCGCCACGATCTTGTTGAACATCGCCGGGTGCGCACGACCGGTGCGGATCGCGGCGAAGTCCTCCTTGGCGACCACGACGGCCTTCTCCATCTTCTCCTCGGCTTCGAGGAGGGTCTCTTCGATCACCACTTGCTCCTGCGTGTCTTGAGTAGGCCCGGCTGCTGTTCTCTGTCACGTCGGCGGCCGGCTGCGTCGCGTCTTCTTCCTGCACGGTTCCCGACCATCAGAACATTGTCCATCCCCCGGTCAGGGTCCGTCCCCCGGGCAGGGGTGGCCCCAGGTCAGGCCCGGCTGTCCTGTTCACCCACGAGAGTGCCGATCTTCTCACCCTTGACGGCCCGCGCGATATTTCCCTCGGCCAGCAGCTCGAACACGAGGATCGGCAGCTTGTTGTCGCGGCACAGGGTGATCGCGGTGGCGTCGGCGACCTTGAGGTCGCGGGTGATGACCTCGCCGTATCCGAGCGAGTCGAACTTGACCGCGTCCGGGTTGGTCTTGGGGTCGGAGTCGTAGACCCCGTCCACGCCGTTCTTGCCCATCAGCAGCGCCTCGGCGTCGATCTCCAGGGCTCGCTGGGCGGCGGTGGTGTCGGTGGAGAAGTACGGCATGCCCATACCGGCGCCGAAGATGACCACACGGCCCTTCTCCAGGTGGCGCACGGCACGCAGCGGGATGTACGGCTCGGCGACCTGGCCCATGGTGATGGCGGTCTGGACCCGGCTGTCGATGCCCTCCTTCTCCAGGAAGTCCTGGAGGGCGAGGCAGTTCATCACGGTGCCGAGCATGCCCATGTAGTCCGAGCGGGCGCGGTCCATGCCGCGCTGCTGGAGTTCGGCGCCACGGAAGAAGTTGCCGCCACCGATGACGACCGCGACCTGCGCCCCGTCCCGTACGACGGCCGCGATCTCACGGGCGATCTTGTGCACCACGTCGGGGTCCACGCCCAGGCCCCCGCCGCCGGAGAAGGCCTCTCCGGACAGCTTCAGCATGTACCGGCCGCGTACTTTGCCGTCGTCGCTCTTCTGGGCCTTGGTGGTCATGGAGATCCCGCCTCTTTGTACCTGTTCCACATACGAAGAAGGCCATTGCCGGTGGGGAGTGGTTCGCATCCCATGCGCGGCAATGGCCTCCTCGTCAGATCTGCTGCTGTCCGTCACGCGTGTGCGGGACGGCATACGCGAGCGACACGGACGACTGCTGTCGACCCTAGCGGGGTCGCGCGTCGATCGCGGTACGGACTCAGACTCAGATGCCGACCTTGATGCGCGTGAAGCGCTTCAGGGTGACACCGGCCTCGTCCAGGATCTTCTGAACGGACTTCTTGTTGTCCAGCGCGTACGGCTGGCCGAGCAGCGTGGCGTCCTTGAAGAAGCCGTTGAGGCGACCCTCGACGATCTTCGGCAGGGCGGCCTCGGGCTTGCCCTCGGCGCGGGTGGTCTCCTCGGCGACGCGGCGCTCGGACTCGACGACCTCGGCCGGGACGTCCTCCTTGGAGAGGTACTTCGGCGCGAAGGCGGCGATGTGCTGGGCGACGCCCTTGGCGATCTCGGCGTTCGGCTTGTCGAGCTCGACGAGGACACCGATCTGCGGCGGCAGGTCGGGCATCGTGCGGTGCATGTACGCCGTCACGAAGCCGTCGGAGAACTGCGCGAAGCGGTCCAGGACGATCTTCTCGCCGAGGTTGGCGTTGGCCTCGTCCACGAACGCCTGGACGGTCTTGCCGGCCTCGATCTCGGAGGCGAGCAGCGCCTCGATGTCGGCCGGGGAGGTCTTGGCGACGTGCTCGGCGATGGCGGCGGCGACAGCCTGGAACTTCTCGCCCTTGGCGACGAAGTCCGTCTCGCACTTCAGCTCGACCAGGACACCGGAGGAGTTGTCGTCCGCGATGATGGAGACCACGGCGCCGTTCTCGGCGGAGCGGCCCTCACGCTTGGCGACGCCCTTCTGGCCCTTGATGCGGAGCGCCTCGACGGCCTTCTCGACGCTGCCGTCGGCCTCGTCCAGCGCCTTCTTGCAGTCCATCATGCCGGCGCCGGTGAGCTCGCGGAGCTTCTTGACGTCGGCGGCGGTGTAGTTCGCCATGAGTCTGTGAATCTTTCTCGAAGTCTGGAAGATCGAAGATCTGCGGAGTCTGCGATCCACATACAGCCGTGGATCCCTGACACGCCGTTGACCTACGGGTGAACGGCGGGAGCGGACTTCACCGCGCCGGAGGCGCGGTGGGATGCGGTACCGCTCCCGCCGTCAACGCCCTGTGTCAGGCCTGCTCGGCGTCGGCGGCCGGAGCCTCGGCAGCCGGGGCCTCGGCAGCGGGAGCCTCGGCCGGCTTCTCGGCCTCGGCGGCAGGAGCCTCGGCGGCCGGGGCCTCCTCAGCCTTGTCCTCAGCCTTGTCCTCGGCCTTGTCCTCGGCCTTCTCCTCAGCCTTGTCCTCGGCCTTCTTCTCGCCACCCTCGAGCAGGTCGCGCTCCCACTCGGCGAGCGGCTCGCCCGCGGCCTTCTCGCCCTCGGTCTTGACGCCCGAGCGGGAGATGAGGCCCTCGGCGACGGCGTCGGCGATCACGCGGGTGAGCAGGGTGACGGAGCGGATCGCGTCGTCGTTGCCCGGGATCTTGTAGTCGACCTCGTCGGGGTCGCAGTTGGTGTCGAGGATCGCGACGACCGGAATGTTCAGCTTCCGGGCCTCACCAACGGCGATGTGCTCCTTCTTGGTGTCCACGATCCAGACGGCGCTGGGCACCTTCTGCATCTCGCGGATACCACCGAGGGTCTTCTCCAGCTTGGCCTTCTCGCGGGAGAGGACCAGGAGCTCCTTCTTGGTCAGACCGGAGGACGCGACGTCCTCGAAGTCGATCTGCTCGAGCTCCTTCAGGCGCTGCAGACGCTTGTAGACGGTCGAGAAGTTGGTGAGCATGCCGCCCAGCCAGCGCTGGTTGACGTAGGGCATGCCGACGCGGGTGGCCTGCTCGGCGATGGCCTCCTGCGCCTGCTTCTTCGTACCGACGAACATGACCGTGCCGCCGTGGGCGACGGTCTCCTTGACGAACTCGTAGGCGCGGTCGATGTACGACAGCGACTGGAGCAGGTCGATGATGTAGATGCCGTTGCGCTCGGTGAAGATGAAGCGCTTCATCTTCGGGTTCCAGCGACGGGTCTGGTGACCGAAGTGGACGCCGCTCTCCAGCAGCTCCCGCATCGTGACGACGGCCATGGCCGTTCTCCTTGTGTTTCTCGGTTGTGCCGCGCGTGCCGGACGGCACCCGCGCCTGACGCCCACGACGCGCCGTGCCGCTAAGGACCGAGGGGCGCTGATACGGACCGCTGACGGGCCTCGTATCGGGGCGTGCGAAGTCGACCCGGTGGCCCGGGTCGCCATCAGAAGTGTAATGGACCCACGGGGCCCCGGGTGACGCCGATATCCACAACCCGCCGGTGGTCCACAGATCCCGGCCATGATCGTCCACCTTCCGGCACGGTTCTCGCATGCGAGCGAAACGATGTGCGGGGACGTGGAGGTGGACGGGGAGATGGGCGTGGACACGGACGTGGCCGGGGCTGGGACCAGGGCTGGGGCTGCTGGTGGGGCCGTTGGTGGCGTTGATGGTCGTCGGCGTGACGGTGAGCTCGCCGGGAGCGGGCACGGTCGCTTCGGCGTGGCGCGACGGGACGGCCATGTCCCTGGCCGGCGCCGCCCCGTCGGCGGCCGACGCGGAGCCGACGGCCGACGCGGAGCCGACGGCTGGGGCGGAGACCACGCAAGGCCAGGGGCAGCCACCGGAAGGTCGGGGAAAGGCGCCCAAAGGTCGGGGAAAGCCGCCGGAAGGCCAGGGAGAACCACCGGACAGCGACCTGCCGGTACCGGCCGTCGGGCGGAACTGGCCCGTGGGGCTGCGCCCTTCGGTCCTACGGGGCTGGGAGCCCCCGGCGACGGCGTACGGCAGGGGCCACCGGGGCGTGGACCTGGCGGCGGCCGCCGATGCCCCGGTACGGGCGGTCGCGCCGGGCCGCGTGTCCTTCGCGGGCCGGGTGGCGGGGCGCGGAGTCGTCTCGGTGGAGCTGACGGGCACGGGCGAGCCGCCCCTCAGGACGACCTTCCAGCCGGTCCGCGCCTCGGTGGAGAAGGGCGACGAGGTGGCGGCGGGCGATGTCCTGGGCACCGTGGAGGCGACGGCTTCGCACTGCCCGTCGGTGTGCGTGCACTGGGGCCTGCTCAGAGGCGACGCCTACCTGGACCCGCTGTCCTTGCTGCCACCGTGGCTGCTGAGCAGGGGCCCGTCGCGTCTGCTGCCGGTGATCGGAGTACCGGAGCAACCGATGCTCGGAGTGCCGGGGTAAGCGGCCGGAGCAAGCGGAAGGTCAGCCCCGGACCCCACGCAGGGCCATGGAGACAGCCGCTTCGGTGATCGCCCGGGGGTCCTCCGCCGCGCCGAGCTCGATCCTCCGCACGGCCGCGTCGACCACGCCCTGGAGCAGCATCGCGGCCAGCCGGGGCTGTGCGTGTCCCATGGTCCCCAGCGCCTCGACGATCATCGCGACGAGCCCGCCGTGCGCGGCGCGGATCTTCTCCCGCGCCCCCGCGTCGAGTTCACTGGCCGAGATGGCGACGACGGCCCGGTGCCGCCGGTCCCCGACCAGCGCCAGTTGCTGCCGCACGTACGCCTCGACCTGGCCCTCGGGGCTGTCCGCGACGGCCATCGCCACCTCGACCTCCGCCGCCCAGAGGGGGAAGTCGACCTCGCAGAGTTCCTCGACCACGGCGGCCCGTGAACGGAAGTACTCGTACACGGACGACCGCGCGAGTCCCGTGCGCTCGGCGAGCGCGGGGAACGTCAGCGCCTCCGTCCCGCCCTCGGACAGCAAGGAGCGCGCCGCGTCCAGCAGGGCGGCACGCTGCATCGACCGGTGCTCGGCCACGGAGGCCGCTCGAATCCTTGGCACGTCAACCACTTTACGGACGAATCACCGGCCAGGGGAGACGCTTCGCCGGACGGGGCGTCCTCCGGCCAGGTCAACGGCCGAAACTCGCCAGCTTCGCCCGCAGCTGGAGCACCGACTTGGTGTGGATCTGGCTGACCCGGCTCTCGGTCACCCCGAGTACGTTGCCGATCTCCGCGAGTGTGAGGCCCTCGTAGTAGTAGAGCGTGACGACGGTCTTCTCCCGCTCGGGCAGGGTGTTGATCGCCCGCGCCAGGAAGCGTCTGAGCTCCCGGTCCTCCGCCACCTCCACGGGGTTGTCGGCGGCGGTGTCCTCCAGCGTGTCCATCAGGCTCAGCCGGTCGCCACCCTCGCCCCCGACGTGCAGCAGCTCCTCCAGCGCCACCACGTTCGCCAGCGACAGCTGGCTGAACACCGCGTGGAGTTCGTCGACGGCGATGCCCATCTCCGCCGCCACCTCCCCCTCGGACGGGGTGCGGCGCAGGCGCGCCTCCAGCGTGGCGTAGGCACGCTCGACGTTGCGCGCCTTCTGCCGCACGGACCGCGGGATCCAGTCCAGTGCCCGCAGCTCGTCGATCATCGCGCCCCGGATGCGGGTGATCGCGTACGTCTCGAACTTGATCTCCCGGTCGATGTCGAACTTCTCGATCGCGTCGATCAGCCCGAACACCCCGGACGACACGAAGTCCGCCTGCTCGACGTTGGCCGGCAGGCCGACGCTCACCCGGCCCGCGACGTACTTGACCAGCGGCGAGTAGTGCAGGATCAGCTGCTCGCGCAGCCGCTCGTCGCCCGTCGCCTTGTACGACCGCCACAGCTCGTCGAGCGTCGAGGGGGCGGGCGGTCGCACGTCGACGCGGGTGGCTGGGGGAACTTCCGCCCGATCGGACCCGGAGGTGTGCTGGGGCATTCGTCGCCTTGTGCCGTTCTGCCGTGAACTGGTGCTGCCTGGGTGAGCTGTCGGAGTGATGGTGAGGTGTCGGAGTGATGTCGAGTTGCCGTCTGCGCCGGAATCCTCGTGAGCGTAGCGTGACTGGAGCGTCGCAGTGCGCGAAGGGCGAGGGATCGCCCGTACGCGAACCCTCTCCGCCGGGCGCTCCCCGAGGTCGCACCTGTCGCGCTGTGTAACCCCGCGAAGACACCAACTCGGGGAATTGCCCAGGTAGTCGGCGTTCGCCCGGACGGACGAACACGCTCGGTCAACTCCGGCGTCGGTCCGATGAGCCGGAGATCATGGCCTGGCGTGTCAACTTCCAGCCCTCGCCATGTCGTTCGACGTAACCAAGTGCTCGGAGTTCGTACAGTCGGCCGACCGCGTCGTCCTCCGCCGTGCCGGCGTCGCGGGCGATCGCGCCGGCCTTCGCGGCCCCGTGGGCGGGAAGCGCGTCGAGGACCCGCCGGGCTCCCGGCTCCAGCAGGTCACGCGGCAGTACGGGACCGCGCCGGTCCGGCGCCAGCTCGCCCATGTCGCCCACCAGTTCGGCGACCTCGGCGGCATCGGTGACCAGCGCCGCCTCCCCGCGCAACAGCTCGTGCACGCCCGCCGACAGTGCGCTGGTCGCCGGTCCGGGCACGCCCATCGTGAACCGTCCCAGCCGCTGAGCGGCCCGCGCCGTGACGAGCGCACCGCTGCGGTACGCGGCCTCGACGACCACGGTTCCGCGCGTGAGCGCGGCGATGACGCGGTTGCGGAGGATGAACCTGCTGGGTGTCGGGTGGTCCCCGGGCGGCAGCTCTCCGACCACGAGCCCCTGTTCGGCGATCCTGGCGATCAGCTGGGTGTGACCGCGGGGGTAGGGCCGGTCCACCCCGCAGGCCAGCACGGCGACCGTCGCGCCCCCGGCACCGAGAGCTCCCCGATGGGCGGCCCCGTCGACGCCGTACGCCCCACCGGACACGACGACCCACCCCCGCTCGGCGAGCCCCGACCCCAGGACGGCCGCCATGTGGGCCCCGTACTCCGTGCAGGCCCGGGCGCCCACCACCGCCACCGAGCGCAACGCCCACATCCGCAGGCCGGCCCGCCCGCGCACCCACAGCCCGACAGGCCGCGCCTCCCCAAGGTCGTCCAGCTGGCCGGGCCACTCGGTGTCCCCCGGACAGACGAACCGGGCTCCGGCGCTCCGTGCCCGCTCCAGGTCCCGCTGCGGGTCCGCGCTCTCGGCGCGGGCGCGCAGCCCTGCCCACCGCTTCTGCGACGCCCCCGGCAGCGGTGGTCCGCCCTCGGTGAGCCGCCTGACCGTCTCCCGGACGCCGACTCCGCGGAGCCACCGCCCGCCGAGCTCGTCCCCCGGCTCGATGACCCGGGAGAGGAAGACCCGGTCGAGCCGCTCGGCGTCGGAGAGACCGCCCGGGCTCACGGCTCCTCCTCGCCCGAGCGCCGGACGCTTGAACGCTGGACGCCGCTCATGACAGCGCTCCGATCGCCATGGGCACTCCGCGGGGCACACCGGTCCGCAGTTGCAGGGCGAGGCCGACGTCCAGGGCGTCCGGACGGTCGTGACCCACGAGGTCGGCGATGGTCCAGGCGACACGCAGGACGCGGTCGAGGCCGCGCGCGGTCAGCGCGCCCCTCTCCAGTCCGCGCTCGGCCTCATCCATGGCGCCCGGTGCGGCGAACCACCGGCTGCGCAGCTCCCGCCCGGGCACCTCGCTGTTCGTCCGCCACGGGGTGTCGGCCAGGCGCGCGGCCGCCCGCTCCCGTGCCGCGCGCACCCGGTCGGCGACCACGGCGGTGGACTCGCCCCGCGCACCGCGCTCCGTCAGCTCGGAACGCGTGACGCGGTCGACCTCCACCCTGAGGTCCACCCTGTCGAGGAGCGGGCCGGAGAGTCGGGCCTGGTAGCGGCGGATCGCGGCGGACGGGCACTCGCACAGGTCGTCCCGCTGCGAGAAGCGACCGCACGGACACGGATTGGCCGCCAGCACCATCAGGAACTTCGCCGGGAACCGCACCACGCCGGCACTGCGGGCGATCACGACGTGCCCCGCTTCCAGCGGCTGGCGCAGCGCGTCGAGGGCCTGGCCGCTGAACTCGGGCGTCTCGTCGAGGAAGAGCACCCCTCGATGGGCCAGGGACACCGCGCCCGGCCGGGCGATGCCCTGACCGCCGCCGACGAGTGCCTGCATGGTGGCCGAGTGGTGAGGGGCGCAGTAGGGCGGGACGTCGACCAGGGGCTTGCCCGCGGGCAGCAGGCCGGCGACCGAGTGGACGGCCGTGACCTCCAGCGACTCCTGCCTGCTGAGCGTCGGGAGGATGGCCGGCAGCCGTTCGGCGAGCATCGTCTTGCCGGCGCCCGGCGGACCCTCCAGGAACAGATGGTGGCCGCCGGCCGCGGCGACCTCCACCGCGGTCCGTGCCGAGAGCTGGCCGACGACGTCGGCGAGGTCGTGCCCGTGGTCGTGGGGGTGGGCGGCACCCACGCCGTGCATGCCCGTGGCGGCGCCCACTCCCGGCATGCGCAGGCCGGCCATCAGCGGGTCGGGGCGGCCGTCGTCCGGCTCCTCGTCGGGTACGGGCTCGTCCGTGAGGACCGCGATCAGCTGGCGCAGGCTGCGGACGCCCAGCACCGACACGCCCGGCACCAGCGACGCCTCCGCCGCCGCGCACTCGGGGACCACCACCTGCTCGTAGCCCGCGTCGGCGGCGGCCAGCACCGCGGGCAGGATGCCGCGCACCGGCCGGACGCGGCCGTCGAGCCCCAGTTCCCCGATCATCACGATGTCCGCGAGAACGCGCGGGTCGATCCGCTCGGAGGCGCCCATGACTGCGCAGGCGACGGCGAGATCGAATCCGCTGCCGGCCTTCGGCACCGAGGCGGGGCTCAGTCCCACCGTGAGCTTCTTCTGCGGCCACTCGGCGCCGGAGTTGACCACCGCCGCCCGGACCCGGTCCCGGCTCTCCGTCAGGCTCTTGTCGGGCAGTCCCACCAGCGTGAACGCCGCGACACCCGGTTCGAGGTCGGCCTGGACCTCGACGACGACGCCCTCGACGCCGACCAACGCCACCGAACACGTACGGGCGAATCCCATCAGGCCACCCCTCGCACGTGCTCGACGACGGCGGCCCCGCGCTCGGGCAGGACGACACCCACCAGGTCGATACGCACGCCACCCGGCGGCGCTCCTCCGTGCGCGTGGAGCCAGTGTTCGGCGAGCTCGCGCAGTCGTCCGGCCTTGACCTGGGTGATGGCGGCCATCGGATGCTCGAAGCAGCCGCCCCGGCGGGTCTTCACCTCGCAGACGACGAGGACGTCGCCGTCCCTGGCCACGATGTCGATCTCGCCGGTCCTGCCGCAGCGCCAGTTGCGCTCCAGGACGGTCATCCCGGCCTCGGTCAGCCGCCGGGCGGCCAGCTCTTCCCCGTACTTGCCGATCGCACTGCGTGCGTTGCCAGCGTTGCGTGCGTTGCGTGCGTTGCGTGCGTTTCCTGCGTTGCGTGTGTTCGTGTCGACGCGTGTGTTCATGTCGGCACCACCTCCGGCGCCAACCGTCACGCATCCGCCTCCACGCAGTGGATCTTGGTGGACAACTCAGCGGTTGTGGAAAACTCCGTCACCCACACGGGGTGTGCGGCCGCGGCGGGTCACCCGCCCGGGAGCTCCAGATCGCTCTTGTTCAGCTCCTCGATGTTCACGTCCTTGAACGTCAGGACGCGCACCTGCTTCACGAAGCGGGCCGGGCGGTACATGTCCCACACCCAGGCGTCCGCCATCGACACCTCGAAGAACACCTCACCCTGGACCGAGTGCACCTGCATCTCGTAGTCGTTGGTCAGGTAGAAGCGACGCTCGGTCTCGATCACGTATTTGAACAGACCGACGACATCGCGGTACTCCCGGTAGAGCTTGAGCTCCATCTCGGTCTCGTACTTTTCGAGGTCCTCGGCGCTCATGGCATGTTCCCCTTCAGCCGTGCGTCCCCCTATTGTGCGCCAGCCCCGGGAGCCCCTAGACGATTTCCGTGTCGAGGACCTCGGGCCTGGCCGGGGGACCTTCGTCGAGCAGCCTGCGCAGCAGCTCGGCGAGTCTGGTCGGATACACCGTCTCATGTGCTTCGGTCAGTTCCTCACACGTCCACCAGCGCGCTCCGGCGACAGTGCGGCGTTCCAGGTCGGTGAGGCCGGCTGCCCTGGTCACGGTCTGGCGCGTACGGGCCAGGTAGTACCACTCGTCCTGGTCCCAGCGGCGGCCGGCGAACGGAAAGGAACATCTGCGCCGCCACAGCACCGGGCCGAGTTCGACCTCGGTGATGCCGGTCTCCTCGACGAGTTCCCGCAGGGCGGCCTCCTCGCGTGTCTCGGCGCCCTCCAGACCGCCACCGGGTGTGAACCACCAGTCGTCCGCCGGGTCGTCCGGTTCGTGCCCGTGCAGCAGCAGGACGCGCTCCTGCGGGTCCAGCAGCACGACCCTGGCCACCTTGCGGGGGCCGCCCTCGTACGGCGCCTCAGCGGGCACCGGCGGGCTCCGTCGCCGCCGCCGTCGTCGTGCGGCGGCGGTTGGCCATGCGCTTGGCGATCGGCCCGTACGCCCCGCCGCCCAGGACGAGCACCGCGCCCACGACGATCGCCGCCGTGATCAGCCGCAGCGGGCCCGGTGACGACAGCGGGCCGAGTGTCTCGAAGCCCGTGGGGCGGGCCAGCATGCCGTCCATGGGCCACACGACGGCGTCGACGCGCGCGTCCACGGAGCTCCGGGGCACCGTGCCCCTGCCGGCCTCCGTGAGGTGGGCCGTGGAGTCCAGGGAGCCGCTGCGCTCGTCACCCAGGAGGAACAGACGCCCCTCGGGCACCGTGATCTCCGGGATGCCCATGGCCTCCGCGTCCTGGCCCTTGGGGAGGTAGCCCTCGTCGATCTTCTTGCCGTTGACGGTCAGCTTGCCCTGCGTGCAGCAGGCGACCTTGTCGCCGCCGACCGCCACGACCCGCTTGACCAGCGGCATGTCCTCGCCCCAGCTCTTCTCCCGGAAGACGACGACGTCACCGCGCTTGACCACAGTGCCGTCGACCCGCTGGGCGAGGACCCGGTCACCGGCCGTGATGGTGGGCGACATCGAGTCGGTCGGCACGGTGTACGGCCGGTAGACGAAGGCGCCCCAGCCGAAGCCGCCGAGGAAGAGCACACAGCCGAGGGCCACGGCCAGCCCCGACAACGTGTTGCCGAGCCGTCCGTGGCCCTCGTCCGTACGACGTGTCGTCCCGCTCATTCCCAGTGCTCCCCAGGTCGGAGAATCGACTTCCCTGCGACCGTGCGCGGCGGCGGGAGATCGGCGATCTGGGACGGCACCCTACCCGGCGGTACCGCCGCCAGAAACCCTGGGGTTTCCGTCGGTAAGGAGACGGCGACGGCGCCACAACACCAGCGGAACCGCGCCCGCGAGGCCGAGCGCTCCGGGAGCCGCCGCGCTCAGATCCTGGTCGAAGGTGTCGGGAACCGGCAGCGTGGCCCAGCGCGTGGGCGGCCAGGCGACCACGATGGCACGGCCCACGACGTTGTCCACGGGGACCATGCCCTTGTTCTTGTCGCTCTGGTGGTAGCGGGAGTCCAGTGAGTTCTGCCGGTGGTCACCCATGACCCAGATTTTGCCCTTGGGTACCTTCACCTTGAACTGACCGCCCTGGTCGTCGACGCTGCACGGGGTGTTCCCCTCGTAGACGTACGACTGCTCGTTCAGCGCCTTGCCGTTGACCTTCAGCGGGCCGGTGTTCTTGCACTCGATGGTGTCGCCCGCGACGCCGACGACCCGCTTGATGAGGTCCTTCTCCTCGGCGGAGGGCATCAGGCCGATCCAGCTGAGCACCCGCTGTACGGGGTTGGCGTCGGGCGTGGGCTCACCCGCGAGCCAGTTGTCGGGGTCGTGGAAGACGACGACCTCGCCGCGCTCCGGCTCGGAGCCGAACCACGGGGTGAGCTTGTCGACCAGGACCCGGTCGCCCTGCTGGAGAGTGTTCTGCATCGAGTCCGAGGGGATCGAGAACGCCTGCACCAGGAAGGTCTTGATCAGCAGGGCGAGGACCAGCGCGATGCCGACGAGGATCGGCAGTTCCTTCCAGAAGGACCGCTGCTTCTTCCTCGGCCTGTGTCCCTGCTCGTCGTCCGAGGCGTCCGGGCCCTGCCCGGCGGCCCCGTCCTCCGGGGAGTCACTCCCGGGGCCTGGGGCACTCCCGGGGCTCACTGCGTCCTCCGCGGCCGGGGAAGCCGCCTCGTCGGGCCGCTCCGGCTCCTCGGGGCCACCGTGTCCGGATCGTGCGCCGACCGCCAAATCCCCCACATCCACTCCTCACGCCGTACCGCCGCCTGCGCCTCATCCGGTGCAGGCCCACCACTCCCATAACGAGCGGGAGTTCCGCAGGGGTCGGGAGCGGGATCAATCCGTTCAGATCCGCTGACGCCACCCTATGCGACGTGCCGAGGGCGGTGGTCGACCCGCTCGGCACGGAAGCGTACGTGTCCGGCTCCTCCAGCTGGGTCCAGTTCCCGATGGGCCATGCGATCACCACGGCACGGCCGACGACCGAGCTCTCGGCCACGGTTCCGTTGTACGACTCGGTGCGGTGGTAGCGCGAGTCGGCGGAGTTGGCGCGGTGGTCGCCCATGACCCACAGGCGGCCCTGAGGCACCGTCACCTGGAACTTGATCGACGACGGCGCGTTGCCCGGATGGATGTACGGCTCCTTGAGCGGCATGCCGTTGACGGTGACCCGCCCCTGGGTGTCGCAGCACTTGACGGTGTCGCCGCCGACCGCGACGACCCGCTTGATCAGGTCTTTTTCGTTGTCGGAGGGCAGCAGTCCGATGAACTGCAGGCCCTCCTTGACCTGCTTGATCACGACGGGGTCGTCCTGCTTGACCGTCGTCTGCTCGTCATCCAGCCAGCCGCCGGGGTCCTTGAACACGACGACGTCCCCGCGCTGCGGCTCGGAGCCGAACCACGGGGTGAGCTTGTCGACCAGGACGCGGTCGCCGATCTGGATCGTGTTCTCCATCGAGCCCGACGGGATCACGAACGCCTGGACCAGGAAGGTCTTCAGGACCAGGGCTATGACCACCGCGACGCCTATGAGGAGCGGGATCTCCTTGAGGGCCGAGCGGCGCCGGCGTCGCTTGATCTTGCGGGCGAGCTTGCGCCGCTCCACCCGACTCGGGCGGGCCGCTCCGCCGGCCCGGCGGGCACCGGTGGGCAGCAGGTTCTCGGCGGGGCTGGCGACCGCCCCGCGGGGCCTTCCGCGGTTACCCATGGGCACCGTCCGCGGCGGACGCGGCGGGCACGCGCGCGTAGGCGCCGGGGCGGTCCAGGACCGTCATGTGGCCGACGGGCCAGACGATCCAGCCCGCTCTGCCGATCACTCTCCCGACAGGGATCATTCCGCCGCCCGGCGACCCGAGGTGGTCGCGGGAGTCGCTGGAATCGCTGCGGTGGTCACCGAGGACGAACAGGGTGCCGTCGGGCACGACCACGTCGAAGGGCACGTCCGACGGGCTGTCCCCCGGGTACAGAAACGCCGACTCGTCGACCGACCGGCCGTTCACCTCAAGCCTCCCCTCCCTGTCGCAGCAGACCACATGGTCTCCCCCAACGCCCACAACGCGCTTGATGTAGTCGGCGTTCCCGAAGTAGTCGGTGCCGTCGAACACGACGACGTCACCCCGCCGCGGCTCGGAACCGAAACGGTACGCCAACTTATTTACGAGAACGCGGTCCCCGATCCTCAATCCGCTCTCCATGGAGCTGCTGGGAATCTGGAACGGCTGGATCACGAACGTGTTGAGAAGCAGCAGAAAAACCAGGCAAAACAGTGCGGTCAGGGTGATCCGTCCGCCGGGAAGCCAGTCGGCGACGCGGACGACCAACGAGAAACGCGACCGTCCCTCCGGCTCCGCTGTGTCCGAGATCTCTTCGGAACCGCCCGGCGTCCGGCCGGAGTTGTCCGATTGTGTCTCGTCCCCAGAGGGGCGGGAGGAGCGGTCGCGCTCCACGTGGTGTTCTTCGGTGTCCATCGGGGCCAGATGCTATCCGGCCCCGCTTTGTGACACCTTTCGGCTCACGGTGAGCGACCTTTTCGCTCGCGGTGAGCGCGCGATCAGTTCTCGCGCTTCTCCTTGATCTTCGCGGCCTTGCCGCGAAGGTCGCGCAGGTAGTACAGCTTCGCGCGACGGACGTCACCGCGGGTGACGAGCTCGATCTTCTCGACGATCGGGGTGTGCACCGGGAAGGTGCGCTCGACGCCGACGGAGAACGAGACCTTGCGGACCGTGAAGGTCTCGCGGACACCGTCGCCCTGGCGGCGGATGACAACGCCCTTGAACTGCTGCACACGGGAGCGGTTGCCCTCGATGACGCGGACGTGGACGTTGACGGTGTCACCCGGGCGGAAGGCCGGGATGTCGCTGCGCAGCGACGCGGCGTCGACGGTGTCGAGCAGGTGAGACATTTCGTCTGCTTTCTTCGCCCATGCCACAGGTCATCGGCGGGAACTAGGTTCTTCGAGAGGTTTGCTGTCCGGGTCGGGGCGGGCGTCGTGTCCCCCTGTGGCAGGGGCGCGCGCCGGACGACGCACAACAGCGGTCTATTGTTCCACGCCGTCCGTCCTGCGCCAAAATCGGCCGTGCGGCTCACCCTCCGGGTCGGGCGACCAGCCGAGGATGGAGAGCATCTCGCGGTCCTTCTTGTCGAACGCCTTGGGGTCGCAGGCCTCGATGAGATCGGGCCGGTTGGCCGTCGTACGCCTCAGCGCCTCGTCGCGGCGCCAGCGGGCGATCTTTCCGTGGTGGCCGCTGAGCAGCACGTCCGGGATGCCGCGGCCGCGCCACTCGGGCGGCTTCGTGTAGACCGGGCCCTCCAGGAGGCTCGCCATGGCTCCGGGCGCGAAGGAGTCGTCCTGGTGCGACTCGGCGTTGCCCAGGACGCCCGGCAGCAGCCGCGCCACGGCCTCGGTGACGACGAGGACGGCCGCCTCGCCGCCGGCGAGGACGTAGTCGCCGATGGACACCTCGTGGACGGGCATCCGGGTCGCGTACTCGTCGATGACGCGGCGGTCGATGCCCTCGTAACGGGCGGGCGTGAAGATCAGCCAGGGGCACTCGGAGAGTTCGACGGCGAGCGCCTGGGTGAAGGGGCGGCCGCTGGGCGTGGGGACGATGAGGGCCGGACCGTGGGAGCCGGTCTCGTAGCCGTCGGCCAGCACGGAGTCCAGCGCGTCACCCCAGGGGTCGGTCTTCATCACCATGCCGGGGCCGCCGCCGTACGGCGTGTCGTCGACGGTGTTGTGACGGTCGTACGTCCAGGCACGCAGATCATGCACGTGCACATTCAGCTGTCCACGCGCGCGTGCCTTGCCCACGAGCGACACGTTCAGGGGTTCGAGGTACTCGGGGAAGATCGTGACGACGTCGAGCCTCATGCGTTCTCGTCCCTCGACGAGGCTGTCCCGTCCGACGAGGCCGTCTCCGCCTCGTCCCTCGACGAGGCCGTCTCGGCGCGGTCGTCGATCAGGCCCGGCGGCGGGTCGATGACCGCCCGCTGCTCCTCCAGGTCGATCTCGGTGACGATCTCCTCGACGAACGGGATCATCACCTCGCTCCCGTCGGGCCGCTCGACGATGAAGAGGTCCTGCGAGGGCAGGTGCGAGATCTCGGTGATCCGGCCGACCTCCACGCCGTCCTTGGTGACCACGTCGAGGTCCATCAGCTGATGGTCGTAGTACTCGTCCTCGTCCTCGGGGAGCTCGTCCGGGTCCACGTCGGCGATCAGGAGGGTGTTGCGCAGGGCCTCGGCGCCGGTGCGGTCGCGTACGCCCTCGAAGCGCAGGAGCAGCCGGCCGCTGTGCACCCTGCCGGTCTCGATGGTGAGGGGGCCCGTGGAAGCGGGGTCCGTGTGGAGTACGGCACCGGGCGCGAGCCTCAGCTCCGGCTCGTCGGTGCGTACCTCGACGGTGACCTCGCCCTTGATGCCGTGGGCGCGGCCGATCCGTGCGACTACCAGCTGCACTTGTCAAGATCTCCTGTCGGAACGACTGCGGGCCGGGGACGGCCCAGTGGCCTTCCCCGGCCCGAGCCGGTGCTGCGATGTGTCAGTGGACCTGATCCACGTCGACGAGGTCGACGCGGACGCCACGGCCACCGATGGCGCCGACGACGGTGCGCAGGGCACGCGCGGTGCGGCCGTTGCGACCGATCACCTTGCCGAGGTCGTCGGGGTGGACCCGGACCTCGAGGACGCGCCCGCGGCGCAGGTTGCGCGAGGCGACCTGCACATCATCAGGGTTGTCGACGATGCCCTTCACGAGGTGCTCGAGAGCCTCCTCGAGCATGCTCAGGCCTCGGTCGACTCGGACTCAGCCGCAGCCTCGTCCTTCTTCTCGGCCTTCTTCTTCTGGGTGATGGCCTCACCCTTTGCCTCGTCGTCACCGCCGAGAGCCTCGAAGGACGGGCGCGAGGACTTGGCCTCGGCCACGAGCAGCGGTGCCGGGGCGGGCTCGCCCTTGTACTTCTGCCAGTCGCCGGTCTTCTTGAGGATCGCGAGCACGGGCTCGGTCGGCTGCGCGCCGACACCCAGCCAGTACGCGACACGCTCGGCGTCGACCTCGATCACCGACGGGTGGTACGTCGGGTGGTACTTGCCGATCTCCTCGATGGCCCGGCCGTCACGGCGGGTACGGGAGTCGGCGACGACGATGCGGTAGTGAGGCGAACGGATCTTGCCCAGACGCTTCAGCTTGATCTTGACTGCCACGGGAGTGGGTTCTCCTGGATTTGACGTGGTTGGGCACGGCGAGAGAGCCGCGTGGGGTTGCGGTACCCGAGTGCCCGATGGACGCGTCAGCCGGAGGAGAGAGGGGTCCTGTGCGGCTGTCGAGTACAGCTAGCCATTGTGCCACACACCGGAGATCGCTCCGGCCACGAGGGGCTTCGGGCATGACCGAGCGACACCCGGCGCCGGATCGGTGAGGCTCGTCCGCTCACCGTCCGGGCAGGGTGCCGCCACACCCGCTCATGTCCCGCTGCGACTGCTGGGGTACGGCTGCCACGAGCAGCCGTCGTCTCAGCTGGCCGCCGCGCCGACCACCTCGGGGATGCGGAACGGCTTTCCGCATCCGCCGCACACGATCGGCGCCTGGGCCAGGACCGACGGAACGACCCGGACGTTGCGCCCGCAGTCGCAGACCGCCTTCACCCGGACACCGCCCCCGGAGGAGCCGTGGCGGGCCGCCGGGCCGCGGAAGGAGCTGGCCGTGTCGGCGGCGGTCGCGGCGGAGTGGGCCTTCAGCGCGCGCTGGAGCCGCTCGATGGTCGGGCGGTAGCGGCGCTTCGCCTCGGGGTTGAGCGTGACCAGCGAGAAGCCGCTGCTGGGGTGCGGCTCCTCGGGGTGGTCCAGGCCCAGCTCCTCGGCGATCGCGAGGAATCTGCGGTTGTGGTAGCGGCCGGCGCGGGAGGTGTCGCGGACTCCTCGGGCGGCGGCGATGCCGTGGACTGCCTCATGGAGCAGTCGCTCGAAGGAGAGCTCGTGCCCGCAGGCGGACGACGACTCCCCGATCAGGGACTCTGGAGCGGCAAGATCCGGCAGCTCGGGGTGGTGCCGCTGAATGTCGGCCCACGCCTGCGCCAGCTCTGCGGCGAGAACAGGTGGTGTCTGTGTCGTGCTCACGTAATGACAACGAGCCGGGGTCCCGCTGTGTTCCTATTCCGGGGCATCTCAAATAATTTGCACGTACCCGTCAGTTGCCGCTGATGCGACCTGACGAGGGCGGGTGCGCCGATCTGCGGAGAAGCCTCACAGCTCCTACCAAGGCGGTACGTAGTCACACGTACGCCCCAGCGCGTAGGCGTCGCCCGCGCGCCGGGGCACCTGGGGTCATCAGCTACGCAAGAGGCGTTTCGGCCTCTCTCTCGCCGGAACCGGCTGCACTAGTAAGCGCGCGCCACGATGGCGACGTTACCCGGTGCGTCCTCGGCCTCGGGCACCGACCCGTCCTCGGCGACCAGACACCGTACGGTCGCCGCGTGATCCGCGAGCTTGGCCTCGCCGTCCGCGCCGAGGACCGCCCACGGGATGCGGGCCCAGCCACCGGCCGTGACGGCCTCGACGGCCTCCTCGAACGTCGCCACGTCCGTCGTACGGGACTCGCGGCGCTCGCGGGCCTGCTTCAGGAGAAGGGCCTGGTCCTCTTCGAGGACGGCGGGAACGAGCTCCGCCAGGGAGTCCAGGGAGACCGGCTCCTTGCCTCCCGGGATGCGGCGGGCAAGCATCGCGGTCCCGTTCTCCAGGTCGCGGGGGCCGACCTCGATCCGTACGGGCACGCCCTTGAGCTCCCAGTCGACGGCACGGCGGCCGAAGGGCGTGTCGACCCGGTCGTCCACCTGGACGCGGACCCCGGCCGCCCTGAGTTTGTCACCGACTTCCCGGACCTTGGCCAGAACCGCCTCGTCCCCCTTGATCGCGAGGACGACCGCCTGGACCTGGGCGAGGCGCGGCGGCACGCGCAGGCCGTTGTCGTCGCCGTGCATCATCACCAGGGCGCCGATCATGCGAGTGGTCGAGCCCCAGGACGTCTGCCAGACGAGCTCCTGCCTGCCCTCCCTGGACAGGTACTGGGTGTTGAAGGCCCGGGCGAAGTTCTGGCCCAGTTCGTGACTGGTGGCCATCTGGAGGGCCTTGCCGTCGCCCATCATGCCTTCGAGGGTGAGGGTGTTGATGGCGCCGGCGAAGCGCTCCCTGACGGTCTTGCGGCCGGGGACGACGTCCATCGCCAGCACGTTCACCATGAAGTCCTCGTAGACCTCGCGGTGGATGTGCGAGGCGAAGTCGCGCGCGTCCTCGTGCGTGGCGTGCGCGGTGTGGCCCTCCTGCCAGAGGAACTCGGTGGTACGCAGGAAGAGCCGGGGCCGCAGTTCCCAACGGACCACGTTGGCCCACTGGTTGATCAGCAGGGGCAGGTCGCGGTAGCTCTGCACCCACTTCGAGAAGTAGTCGTTGATGATCATCTCGGAGGTCGGGCGGACGACGGCCGGCTCCTCCAGCTCCTTGCCGCCACCGTGCGTGACCACGGCGAGCTCGGGCGCGAAGCCCTCGACGTGGTCGGCCTCACGGGTGAGGTACGACTGCGGGATCAGCAGCGGGAAGTACGCGTTCTGCGTGCCCGTCTCCTTGATCCGGGCATCCATCTCGGCCTGCATCCGCTCCCACAGTCCGTACCCGTACGGTCGGATGACCATGGTGCCGCGCACCGGCCCGTTGTCCGCCAGCTCGGCCTTGGTGATCAGGTCCTGGTACCAGCGCGGGAAGTCGTCCGCCCGGGGCGTGAGAACGGGTGCCTTTGCCATGGCGCGATGCTACGGCGGCACGTTGCGGGGATGTGAATTCTTTTCTCCGCGCGCACTCGGCGCACAAGCCGGAGCCCGTGAGTACTGGACGCGACGGCGGGTGCGGAGTTTCCTGGCATACGGGGGGATAAAGCGGGGGGAGTGCGAGCGCACTGCACGGGGGCCAAGGAACGGCACAGGGCAACTCTCGGCGGATTGGGGCGCTTTCGATATGACACCTACGCTCGTGCGGCAGCACCTACCTCGCGCGGGGACAGCGACCCGCGTGGACCAGGGCACACGCGCGCGTGACTGGGCCGAGATCCAGGAAAGGATGCTCGTGCCGCTCTACGAGGCCGCCTATGAGCGACTCGAAGTGGGGTCCGGTACGCGGGTGCTGGGGCTCGGCTGCGGTTCCGGACTCGCTCTGTTAATGGCGGCCTCCCGGGGGGCCACCGTCACCGGCATCGACGCGAAGTCACCCGAACGGGTGTGTCTGGCGCGGGAGAGGCTGGGGGCGGAGGCGTGGGGGGCGCGTGGGCGCGCGGACATCCAGGTCGTCGACGGTGCGCCCGAGGACGCGGTCGGTGCGGGTGGTGCGGTCGGTGCGGGTGGTGTGGTCGGTGCCGCCGGGGAGTCCGCGTACAACCTCGTGACCGCCTTCGAGCCCATCGGCTGTGTGGCGGGAGACTCCGAGGGGCTCGCCGAACTGCTCAGCGAGGCGACTCCACTGGCCGGGCGGGGGACGCCCGTGGTGCTGGTGGGCTGGGGGCCGCCGGAGCGGTGTGCGACGTCGTCCGTGCTCCGGGTGGCCGCCAAGCTGGCGGATCCGTTGCGTACCGCGGGGAGTTGGCGTCCTGCCCTCCGGGACGATCTGGAGGAGGTCGCCCAGCGGGCCGGGCTGCGGCCGGACGGGTCCGGGCGGGTGGCGTGCCCCTTCGGGTACGCGGATGTCGACAGCGCGGTGCGGGGGCTGTTGTCCACGGGGTTGTTCGACGCGGCGATCGCGGCGACGGATCAGGTGCAGGTTGACAAGGAGTTGGCGGAGGCTCTTCATCCGCATCGGCGGGGTGATGGGACAGTGTGGATGCCGAACGTGTTCCGCTACCTGATCGCGACGACGCCTTAGCCCGTCGTTTTCTCGCCCCCGCCGCCCCTACCCGTCCCATCCCCGGGGGCTCCGCCCCCATGCCCCAGGGAGGGGGCGGGTGTTGGGGGTGAGGGGTGGTTGGTGCGGGTGGGTTGGTGCGGGTGGGTTGGTGCGGGTGGGTTGGTGCGGGTTGGGTGTGGCTGGTCGCGCAGTTCCCCGCGCCCCTAAAAGCCGTGCAGTGCCCCGCGGCCCTGGAAAACCGCCCCTTCTGCCCTACCCTCCAGCGCCGCCCCGCACCATCAAGCCGCTCCGGCGTTTGGGGAGCGGGTGGCCGGGGTCGAAGGGGCAGCGCTCCTGGGGATGGGACGGGTAGGGGCGGCGGGGGCGCCAAAAAGCCGGGGCTCCCTCACAGCGAGAGCGCCCCGGCGATGTACGCGTCCTGCACGAGACGGCCGTAGCCGACAGCCGACAGCCAACAGCCCCTACGGAGCCAAGCCGGCCACAGGCCCGCCACCCGACGATCAGCCCATGAACTTCTTGAACTCGTCCGGCAGTTCGAAGTCCTCTCCGCCCTGCTGGCCCGGCAGGCCGAACGCGCCGCCCGGTGCGCCCTGAGGGCCGGCGGCACGCCGAGCCGCGGCCTCCTCCTCCTGCTGCTTCCGCTTCATCGGGTTGCCGGAACGCTGCTTGCCCTTGGCCTTCTTCGGCTGCTTCTTCTGACGGCCGGGGCCGCCCCCCATGCCCGGCACCCCGGGCATCCCCGGCATGCCGCCGCCCTGTGCCATACGGGACATCATCTTCCGGGCCTCGAAGAACCGCTCGACCAGGTTCTTGACCGCGCTGACCTCGACGCCGGAGCCCTTGGCGATACGAGCACGCCGCGAGCCGTTGATGATCGTCGGCTCCTGGCGCTCGGCCGGAGTCATCGACTTGATGATCGCGGCCGTACGGTCGACGTCCCGCTCGTCGAGGTTGTTGATCTGGTCCTTGATCTGGCCCATGCCCGGCAGCATGCCGAGCAGCTTCGAGATGGAGCCCATCTTGCGGACCTGCTCCATCTGGGCCAGGAAGTCGTCCAGGGTGAAGTCCTGGCCCTTCTTGGACGCCAGCTTGGAGGCCATCTTCTCGGCCTCTTCCTGGCTGAACGTCTTCTCCGCCTGCTCGATCAGGGTGAGCAGGTCACCCATGTCGAGGATGCGGGAGGCCATCCGGTCGGGGTGGAAGGCGTCGAAGTCCTCGAGCTTCTCACCGTTCGACGCGAACATGATCGGCTTGCCGGTCACCGAGGCGATCGACAGGGCCGCACCACCGCGCGCGTCACCGTCCAGCTTCGACAGCACCACACCGTCGAAACCGACACCGTCGCGGAACGCCTCCGCCGTGTTGACCGCGTCCTGACCGATCATCGCGTCGACGACGAACAGGATCTCGTCGGGGCCGACCGCGTCCCGGATGTCCGCGGCCTGCTGCATCATCTCCTGGTCGATGCCCAGGCGGCCCGCGGTGTCGACGACCACGATGTCGTGGACCTTCGACTTCGCGTGCTCGATGGAGTCCTTGGCGACCTTGACCGGGTCGCCCACGCCGTTGCCGGGCTCCGGCGCGAAGACGGCCACGCCGGCGCGCTCGGCGACCACGCTGAGCTGGTTGACCGCGTTCGGGCGCTGGAGGTCGGCGGCGACGAGCAGCGGGGAGTGCCCCTGCTCCTTGAGCCACTTGCCGAGCTTGCCCGCGAGCGTCGTCTTACCGGCACCCTGCAGACCGGCCAGCATGATCACGGTCGGCGGCTGCTTGGCGAAGCGCAGGCGCCGGGTCTCGCCGCCGAGGATCTGGACGAGCTCCTCGTTGACGATCTTGAGGACCTGCTGGGCCGGGTTCAGCGCCTTGGAGACGTCGGCGCCGAGCGCCCGCTCCTTGATGTTCTTGATGAACCCCCGGACGACCGGAAGAGCCACGTCCGCTTCGAGGAGCGCGACGCGGATCTCACGTGCCGTGGCGTCGATGTCCGCCTCGGAGAGGCGTCCCTTACCCCGCAGGTTCTTGAAAGTCGCTGAGAGGCGATCGGAGAGCGTATCGAACACGGCGGCTTCGGTCCTCGGAGTCGGGGGCAGTGTGGGTTGCCCTCCAGGGTATCTGTCCGGGCGCGGTGGGGTCTCCACCCGTTCTGTACGGGACTGTGAGGCGCCCGGCACACAGGCGCCTCCGGCCGTCGGCTACCCCCGCAACGTCTCCTCCAGCGCCCTTGCCACCGAGGCCGCCTCCTCCCCCGGCAGCGGCGCCCCCTTCGCGCTGGTCACGTAGAAGGCGTCCACCGCGTTGGCACCCAGCGTGCTGACGTGGGCACTGCGTACCCGTACGTCCGCGTCCTCCAGCGCACGCCCGATGCGGAACAGCAGCCCGGGCGCGTCCTGGGCCCGTACCTCGATCACCGTGGCGTGGTGGGAGGCGGCCGGGGCGACCGTCACCCGCGCCGCGGGCGCGACCACACCGCGGCGGCGCGGATACGCCGCGTCGCGCTCGGCCAGGCGGGAGGCGATGTCCAGGGAGCCGTCCAGCGCCCGTACCAGGTCCGTGCGCAGCCGGGCGGCCTGGGGCAGGGAGCCGTACTGCGCCGCCACCCGCCAGTTCAGCAGGAGCACCGAGCCGTCGACGGTGTCGGACAGGTCCAGGGCGCGCAGCTCCGCCGTGCGCACGGTCAGGCGGTGCACGGCCAGGACGCCGGCGACCGCGGGCAGGACACCCGGCTGGTCGGGGACGGCGATGAGCAGTTCGACGCCGAGGGGCTCGGGGTCGCCGGAGGACTTGTCCTCGCTCCCGCCGGGCGGCTCGGTCTGGGCGCGCAGGGCCAGGACGGGGCCACCGGTGCGGAACGCCTCGATGGCGAGCCGCTCCTGTTCGGCGGTGGGCGCCTCGTCGTCGGCCACGATCTCCTCGGGGGCGTCGCCGGAGAGCACGGCCGCGACCCGCTTGACCAGGTCGGCCACCAGCGAGGCACGCCAGGTGGACCAGGCCGCCGGGCCGGTGGCCAGCGCGTCCGCCTCGGTCAGGGCGTGCAGCAGCTCCAGGGTTCCCTGGGAGCCGACCGCCTCGGCGACCGAGCGGACCGTCGCCGGGTCCTCCAGGTCGCGCCGGGTGGCCGTCTCCACGAGCAGCAGGTGGTGGCGTACGAGGGTGGCGAGCACGGCCACGTCGTCGCGGTCGAACCCGATGCGGGCGGCCACGTCCTTCGCGATGATCTCGCCCGCGACGGAGTGGTCGCCGGGCCAGCCCTTGCCGATGTCGTGCAGGAGCGCGGCGACCAGGAGGAGGTCGGGGCGGTGGACGCGCCGGGTGAACTCGGAGGCCCGTACCGCCGTCTCGATCAGGTGCCGGTCGACGGTCCACAGGTGCACGGCGTTGCGCTGCGGACGGCAGCGCACCCGCTCCCAGTCGGGCAGCAGCCGGGTGATCAGGCCCTCCGCCTCCAGCGCCTCCCAGACGTCCACGGTCGGGCGGCCCGAGCCGAGCAGCGTGACGAGTTGTTCGCGCGCCTCGGCGGGCCAGGGCGTGGGCACGGGGCGGGCGGCGGCCGCCATACGGCGGACCGCGTGCAGCGAGAGGGGCAGTCCGGCCTGGGCGGCAGCGGCGGCGGCGCGCAGCGGCAGGACGGGGTCGCGCTCGGGGCGCGCGGCCCGCGCGAGCACCACCTCGCCGTCCTGTTCGACCACGCCCTCCGCGAGCGGGGAGCGCTCGGCGGTGGGCTTCCCGCCCCCGAGCATGGCACGCAGCCGCGGCCGTACCGCGCGCGACCGCAGCACGCGCCCCACCTCGCGCCAGGTCACGTCCGTGGCGTACGAGATGACGCGCGCGGCCTCGTAGACCTGGCGCAGCAGTGTGTCGGCGTCGAGCAGACCGAGTTCGGCGGCGACCTGGTCCTGTTCCTGGAGGGCAAGCCGGTCGGTGGCGCGGCCGGTGGTGAGGTGGAGCGCGTCCCGTACGTCGAGGAGGCGGCGCCGGGCGTCGGCGAGGCCCTCACGGGGTGCGTCCGCGAGCCAGGACGCGGCGACGGCGCGCAGGGCCGTGGCGTCCCTCAGGCCACCGCGGGCCTCCTTGAGGTCGGGTTCCAGCAGGTACTGCAACTCGCCCTGGCGCTCGGCGCGTTCGGCACACAGCTCCTGGAGTTCGGGGAGGCGTTTGGGTGCCTGGTTGCGCCAGTCGGCCAGTACGGCCGTGCGCAGTCCGGCGGTCAGCCCGAGGTCGCCCGCGATGTGGCGGGCGTCCAGCAGGCCGAGCTGCACCTTGAGGTCCTCGCCCGCGGTCTTGCGCGCCTCGGCAGGGGTGCGGACGGAGTGGTCGAGGGCGAGGCCCAGGTCCCACACCGGGTACCAGATGCGGTCGGCGAGGGCGGCGACCGCGCCCGCGTCACCGCCGTCGTGGAGGAGCAGCAGGTCGAGGTCGCTGCGCGGCGACAGCTCGCCCCGGCCGTAGCCGCCGACGGCGACCAGCGACACACCGCGCAGATCGTCGGCGCCGGCGGTGAAGAGACCACTGAGCCAGTCGTCCGTGAGCTCGGCGAGAGCCGCACGGCGCGGCGGCCCGGACTGCGCCCCCTCAGTGAGGAGACGCAGCCGGGCCGCCGCGTAGCCGCTGGGTCCCGAGTCCTCTGCTTCCGTACGTACGTCCGTACTCGACACCCAGCAACTCCTGTTCTTCTGCGTCAGAGCGCGTCGGGTCCGCGCTCGCCGGTCCTGACCCGTACGGCCGTGTCGACCGGGACGGACCAGACCTTGCCGTCACCGATCTTGCCGGTGCGGGCCGCCTTCACGACCACCTCGATCAGCTGCTCGGCGTCGTCGTCCTCGACCAGCACCTCGATGCGAATCTTGGGGACGAGGTCGACCGTGTACTCGGCGCCGCGGTAGACCTCGGTGTGTCCCCGCTGACGACCGTAGCCGCTGGCCTCGGTGACCGTCAGGCCGTGCACTCCGAAGGCCTGCAGGGCCTCCTTGATCTCGTCGAGCCGGTGCGGCTTCACGACGGCGGTGATGAGCTTCATGCGTCCACCTTCTTGCTCTCGGCGGCGACCGCGGCCGCGACGGCGGTCTTCGCCGCGCCGCCACCCGCACCGCTGAAGTCGTATGCGGTCTCGGCGTGCTCGGCCTGGTCGATGCCGGCGACCTCGTCGTCCTCACTGACCCGCATTCCGATCGTCTTGTCGATCAGGAAGGCGAGGACCGCGGAGGCGATCAGGGAGTAGGCGAGGACGGCGAACACACCGGCGCACTGCTTCCAGAACTGGGTCAGGCCGCCGCCGTAGAAGAGGCCCGCGACGTCGGACTGGCCGTGGCCGCTGGCGAAGAAGCCGATCAGCAGGGAGCCGGCGACACCGCCGACCAGGTGGACACCGACGACGTCGAGGGAGTCGTCGTAGCCGAACTTGTACTTGAGGCCGACGGCCATGGCGCACAGCACACCGGCGATGGCGCCGACGGCGATCGCGCCGAGCGGGGAGACCGCACCACCGGACGGGGTGATGGCGACCAGACCGGCGACCGCGCCGGAGGCGGCGCCCAGCGTGGTGAACGCGCCGTGGCGGATCTTCTCGTAGAGGAGCCAGGCGAGCATGGCGGCGGCGGTGGCGACCTGGGTGTTGACGAACATCAGCGCGCCGACGCCGTCATCGTTGCCCAGCCACGAGCCGGCGTTGAAGCCGAACCAGCCGAACCACAGCAGACCGGCGCCGAGCATGACGAGCGGCAGGCTGTGCGGACGCATCGGGTCCTTCTTGAAGCCGACGCGCTTGCCGATGACCAGGATCACGCCGAGCGCCGCGGCACCCGCGTTGATGTGGACCGCCGTACCACCGGCGAAGTCGATCACACCGAGCTCGAAGGCCCAGCCGCCGGCGCCCCAGACCCAGTGGGCGACCGGGAAGTAGACGACCGTGGCCCACAGCGCTACGAACAGGCCCCACGCCGTGAACTTGACGCGGTCCGCGATGGCACCGCTGATCAGGGCGGGCGTGATGATCGCGAACATCATCTGGAAGACCATGAACACGAAGATCGGAATGGTGTAGCCGGGCCACAGTTCCGTCAGGCCGATGTGGCTGAGGCCCAGCCAGTCGGAGTTCCAGCCGATGATGCTGCCGGAGTCCGTACCGAAGGCCATGGAGAAGCCGTACAGCACCCACAGGATGGTGACGATCCCGATACTGATAAAGCTCATCATCAGCATGTTCAGGGTGCTCTTGACGCGGACCATGCCTCCGTAGAAGAAGGCCAGACCCGGAGTCATGAGCAGCACCAGCGCTGAAGCGATGAGCATGAACCCTGTGTTGGCGGCCGAGAGCTTGGGTGCCTCTGCGGCTAGCGTGATGGCGGTTGATGCCATCGGCGTCTCCTCGTCAATAGGTACGGCCCCGTGCGGGCGAAGCCTGAGCGGAATGAGGGGTGGGCCGGTTATGCGCCACGAGATTGACGCAGCGCGGTTTCGGTCGAAGCCCCTCGATGTTTCGCCACCGTGACGAAGGCGCCGGGCGTGTTACGCCTTGATGAACTGCCGGATGCCGGACCGGATGATCGTTATCGTGACGCAACCTTCCCCAAAGCTCCAGGGAACCGCGTCGGCGCCGGCTGGCGCCAGGCGCGCGTACCGGCCACGGCGGCCATCCGTTGACCTGGCATGGGGGAGCCGAGTCGGGCAGTCGGGATGGCCGGCCGCGGCCGGAGTCTCGGAGCCCTGGAGCGGAGGGCGTCAGACCGCTTCGGCGGTCTCGGGCAGGTGTTTCGCGAGCTGGTCGGTGAGGTCCACGACCTCGGCGAGATCACCGAAATCGCGTACGGCCGTGTCGACGGTCTTTCGGATACGAGTGTTGACCCGCTCGGAGCGCACTTTTCCGGCGACCTCCATGGCCCTGCGGGCCAGCACCGCGCCCTGCTCCGGCTCGCGCTGCAGAAGGTGCACCGTGGCCATGCCGATCAGGTTGAGCGCGTACGACCGCTGGTGCTCGCTGTCCTCGGAGAACAGGTCGACGGCCTTGCGCATCACGGGCTCGGCCATGGAGGCGTACGTGGGGCTGCGGCCGGCGACATAGG
Source organism: Streptomyces sp. NPDC046862 (assembly GCF_040704615.1). Classification (NCBI taxonomy): domain Bacteria; kingdom Bacillati; phylum Actinomycetota; class Actinomycetes; order Kitasatosporales; family Streptomycetaceae; genus Streptomyces; species Streptomyces sp. NPDC046862. The sequence continues at coordinate 68,922 of NZ_JBEYXP010000043.1, forward strand.
CGAGGTCGCGGTAGGAGTGGGAGTTCTCCCCGTACAGCTCGGCCTCGGAGAAGAAGCGGATCCAGTCAGGGTCCGGCTCGTCCCACTCCTCGGCGTCGGCGAAGGTGTGCTCGGCCATCCGGACGGCCCGCTTGCACCTGCTGGGCTGGCCCATGTTGGCGTAGGCGCGGGCCTCCATCGCATACAGCATGGACTGCGTGCGCGGGCTCGCGCAGTCACGGCTGCCGTACTGCGCGAGGTGGATCAGCTCCAGCGCGTCATCGGGGCGGCCGAGGTGGATCATCTGGCGGCTCATGCTCGACAGGACGTACGACCCGAGCGGCTTGTCGCCCGCTTCCTTGGCGGCGTGCAGGGCCAGGACGAAGTACTTCTGGGCCGTCGGCTGGAGGCCGATGTCGTAGCTCATCCAGCCCGCCAGCTCGGCGAGCTCGGCAGCCACCTTGAACAGACGCTTGGCGGTGGCCTCGGGCTGGGGCTCCTGGAGAAGGTCCGTCACCTCGTGCAGCTGGCCGACGACCGCCTTGCGGCGCAGGCCGCCGCCGCACTGGGCGTCCCACTGCCGGAACATCACGGTGGTGGACTCGAGGAGGTCCAGCTCGGGCTTCGACAGCCGGCCCGGACGGCGCGCGGCGCCCGCGGGCTCGGGCGCCTGGCGGGGGGCCGGGGGCGAGGGCACCAGCCAGCGCTGCATCGGTTCGATGAGGGACGGGCCCGCGGCCAGGCCCAGCGACGTTCCGAGGAAGCCGCGCCGCGCCAGCATCAGGTCGCTGCGCGAGAACTCGCTGATGAGTGCCACGGTCTGCGGGCCCGTCCAGGGCAGGTCGACGCCGGAGGTGGACGGGGACTGGTGGGCGGCGCGCAGCCCCAGGTCCTCGACGGCGACGACACAGCCGAACCGCTCGGAGAACAGCTCGGACAGGATCCTGGGGATCGGCTCGCGCGGATTCTCGCCGTCGAGCCAGCGGCGCACGCGGGAGGTGTCCGTGGAGATGTGGTTGGCGCCGAGCTGGCGCGCTCTGCGGTTCACCTGACGGGCGAGCTCGCCCTTGGACCAGCCGCTCCGCACGAACCACGAACCCAAGAGCTCGTTGGGGCGCTTGTCAGCGTTCGTACCGCCTCCGCCGTTGCCGCCCACTGGAACGCCCCCATCCCTGAAACCACCTGTGCGCTGTGTGCGCCAAGCCCTACCAGAATGCCGGTACACACCGTCACACGTCCGGCAGTTGCCACCCCTCGAACGGGAACTCGACTTGCCTCCGGCATACCCACGAGCACACGCACCCAGGACCCGTGCACACACAGTAATCCTACGATCACCCGTCCAGCCACGGGGAATCCAGAAACGCCACCATTCGCCACCCCTTCGAATGAACTCGCGACAGCCTTCGCGCGATTCACTTGACACATGACGGCCGGGGGTGGGCGGAGCGATGCATTCAGAGGCGCGCATCGTCGACTACACCACCCGGAGCACCACTGAGCGCCACAGAGGCGAGCGGCGACCCGGACCAGGATGGAAACACAGGGTCACGAACCGCTTTCGCCTCGTAACCACTGGCGCACTGGACCCGTTGGAGGGGGCATGGGCTTCACGATCGGCGGCATGCGGGACATGCGGTCCGGCGCGCGCCGGCGCGGCGGCCGCTCGTCGGAATGCACCACCGTGGCCGAGTTCACCGGGCTCTGGGGCTGGGACGTGGTGCCCGGGGCGCGGGCGGCGGCGGGAGCGTGCTCGTGCGGCAAGGTGACTTGTCGTGCCCCCGGCGCGCATCCCCTCGGTTTCGCCCCCCTCGTGCGCGCCGGAGCGACGCTCGACGAGGTGACCACGGCCTGGGCGGAGTTTCCTGGCGCCTCCGTCATGCTGCCGGTGGGCCGCGCCTTCGACGTGATCGAGGTCGCCGAGGCCGCGGGACGCCGAGCCCTGGTCCGGCTGGAACGGATGGGCCTGCCCCTCGGCCCGGTCGTCGTCACCCCCGAGGGCCGCGCCCAGTTCCTCGTCGCCCCGGGCGCGGCGGCCGAGCTGCCCCAGCTGCTCTACCGCATGGGCTGGGACGATCCGTCGTCCCTCGACCTGCGCGGACTGGGCCCGGACACGTACGTCACGGCCCCGCCCTCCGACCGGGGCGGCCTGGGCCCGGTCCGCTGGCTCCGCTCCCCCGCCCTGGACTCGGCGACGAAGCCACCGGCCGCACGCCTGCTGCTGGGCACGCTGGCGTACGTGGCGCACCGGTCGCGGGCGTAGCCCCGCCGGACAGCAGCGGGAACAACAGCGAAGAGCCCCATCACGTGATGGGGCTCTTACGCGGAGTCGTACGGTTCGTCCACGGTCACTCGCCGATAAGCGCATCCACGAACGCCTCCGGCTCGAACGGCGCCAGGTCGTCGGCGCCCTCACCCAGACCCACCAGCTTGACCGGCACGTCGAGCTCGCGCTGGACGGCGACCACGATGCCGCCCTTGGCCGTGCCGTCGAGCTTGGTCAGCACGATGCCGGTGATGTCGACGACCTCGGCGAAGACACGCGCCTGGATCAGACCGTTCTGACCGGTGGTCGCGTCGAGCACGAGCAGCACCTCGTCCAGTGGGGCGTGCTTCTCGACGACGCGCTTGACCTTGCCGAGCTCGTCCATGAGGCCGGTCTTGGTGTGGAGGCGGCCCGCCGTGTCGATGAGGACGACGTCGGCACCGATCTCCTTGCCCTCCTTGACCGCGTCGAAGGCGACGGAGGCGGGGTCACCGGCCTCCGGGCCGCGCACGGTGTGGGCGCCCACCCGCTCGCCCCAGGTCTGCAGCTGGTCGGCGGCGGCGGCACGGAAGGTGTCGGCGGCGCCGAGGACGACACTGCGGCCGTCGGCCACGAGGACGCGGGCGAGCTTGCCGGTGGTGGTCGTCTTGCCGGTGCCGTTCACGCCGACGACCATCACGATGCCGGGCTTGCTGGTCTCGGGCTCGGTCTTCACGGTGCGGTCCATGTCGGTACCGACGAGCGTGAGCAGTTCCTCGCGGAGCAGCCCGCGCAGTTCCTCCGGCGTGCGGGTGCCGAGCACCTTCACACGCTCGCGCAACCGCTCGACCAGCTCCTGGGTGGGCAGCACGCCGACGTCGGCGGTGAGGAGCGTGTCCTCGATCTCCTCCCACGTGTCCTCGTCGAGGTGCTCGCGCGAGAGCAGCGTGAGCAGTCCCTTGCCGAGGGCGTTCTGCGAGCGGGAGAGCCGGGCGCGCAGCCGGACCAGACGGCCGGCGGTGGGCTCGGGGATCTCGATCTCGGGAGCTACGAGCTCTTCGACGGAAGGCGGCTCCTCGACGGCCACGCCGGTCGAGCCGTCGGGGAGATCCACCTCCTCGATCGTCCGGCGCGGTTCGTCGCGCGGCGTCTCGGCCTCGTCGCCGACGTGCGGCTCGGCCGGAGGTGCGGTGATGTCGGGCGTCGTGGGGGGCGCCGGCGGCAGTGGCTTCTTTCTGCGGCTGCCGATGACGAGCCCGCCGATGGCGGCGAACACGACCACGGCGATGACTAGAACAAGGATGAGGATTTCCATAACGCCCCCAGTATGGCGTGACGTCCCGCCCGGCGGTTCGTTGTACACGTCGGGCCGGGCTGGCCCGCCGTCCGACCTCGCGGTCGGACGGGAAGCCCTTATGGGCGGAGTCACAACGGGACCAGTATGCGAATCCCGTCGGGTGCGCGAAGAAGCGTCCCCAGGGTGTGTCACGGCCCATGAGGTGGGCCGTGACACACCCTCGCCATGATCTCTTGGTCATCGGCATAGAAATCTGACTGCCCGTCAGCTAATGTCCCCCTCCACCTACGCCACGAGGGGGTCCCATGCCCGTCACGGTCGTCCGTTTCAACCTCGTCGAGCCCGGTGCGACCCCGGCGTCGCTGAGCGCCCGGTACAGGGCCGCCGTCGAGATGGCCGCGTACGCCGACGACCGTGGGATCACCACCGTGCAGACCGAGGAGCACCACGGGGTCGCCAACAACTGGCTGCCCTCGCCGTTCGCCTTCGCGGGCGCGGTCTTCGGGGCCACGCGGAGGATCGCTGTCACCGTGTCGGCGGTCATCGGCCCGCTGCACGACCCGCTGCGGCTGGCCGAGGACATCGCCGTACTGGACCTGCTCAGCGGCGGCCGGCTGGTGACGGTGGTGGGGATCGGGTACCGGCCGGAGGAGTACGCCCTGTTCGACGTGGAGTGGAAGCGGCGCGGCAGGATCCAGGACGAGGTGCTGGAGACGGTGGTGAAGGCGTGGACGGGCGAGCCGTTCACGTACCGGGGCCGCATGGTCCGCGTCACTCCGCGCCCGTACACCGAGCCGCATCCGCTGCTGCTGGTCGGCGGCTCCTCGAAGGCGGCGGCCCGGCGGGCGGCGCGTCTCGGGCTGCCGTTCTTCCCGAGCGCGCATCTGCCGGAGCTGGAGGCGTACTACAAGGAGCGGCTCGTGGAGTACGGCACCGAGGGCTGGACCATGATGCCCGCGGCCGAGACCCCGCTGCTGCACGTCTCCGAGGACCCGGACCGGGCGTGGGCGGTGTACGGCGAGCACTTCCTGCACGAGGCGCGGACGTACGCCTCCTGGCAGTCGGAGGGGATCCGCTCGGCGGTGAGGTCGGCGGCGACGACGGTGGAGGAACTGCGTGCCGAGGGCGTGTACCGGATCCTCACTCCTGAGGAGTGCCTGGCGCAGGGGCTGGACAGCTTCGTCCTGCACCCGTTGTCCGGCGGGATGCCGGTCGACGAGGGCTGGCGCAGTCTGCACCTGTTCTGCGAGGACGTGCTGCCGCGGCTCTCGGACTGATCTCGGACCGAATCCGCCGCCCCGGCCCGGGCAGTGACCGGGGCGGGGCGGCGGACGGTGCGAGGAGAGGGGCGGCGGGGACGTTGACCCCTCTCCCCGGGCTCGGTGAGCGGGTTCGGTGACGCGGGTTCGGTGACGCGGCTCGGGCGCGTTACCCCATCTCCTCCAGCGCCTTGCCCTTGGTCTCCGTGACGAACTTGAGGACGAAGGGGATGGAGAGCGCGGCGAAGACCGTGTAGATCACGTACGTCACGGAGAGGTTCCAGTCGGCCAGCGACGGGAAGCTCGCGGTGATGGCCCAGTTGGCGATCCACTGAGCGGAGGCGGCCACGCCCAGGGCGGCGGCGCGGAGCTTGTTCGGGAACATCTCACCGAGCATGACCCAGACGACCACGCCCCAGGACAGGGCGAAGAAGAGCACGAACACATGGGCGGCGATCAGCGCGATCCAGCCCTGGGCGGCGGGAAGCCTGCCGCCGACGAGGTCGTGACTGAACGCCCAGGCTTCCAGGGCCAGGCCGACGACCATGCCGACCGAGCCGATGATGGCGAGGGGACGGCGACCGATGCGGTCGACGAAGATCATGGCGATCACGGTGCCGAGGATGTTGATGATCGACGTCGTGAAGGAGTAGAAGAACGAGTCCGCCGGGTCGACGCCCACCGACTGCCACAGCGTCGAGGAGTAGTAGAACGCGACGTTGATACCGACGAACTGCTGGAAGACCGACAGGCCGATGCCGATCCAGACGATCGGCTTGAAGAGGAAGCCGCCGCCGAGCAGGTCCTTGAAGGTGGACCGGTGCTCGCTCTTCATGGCGCCCTCGATCTCGGCGACCCTGGCGTCCAGGTCGACGCCCTCGCCCTCGATGTCGGCGAGCACCTCACGGGCGCGCGCACGCTTGCCCACGGAGATCAGGAACCGCGGGGACTCGGGGATCGCGAACGACAGCAGCCCGTACAGCACGGCCGGGACGACCATCACGCCGAGCATGACCTGCCAGGCCTCCAGGCCCAGCAGCTCACCGCGCTGGTCACCGCCCGCGGCGTTGAGGAGGGCCCAGTTGACCAGCTGGGAGACGGCGATGCCGATGACGATCGCGGCCTGCTGGAAGGAGCCGAGGCGGCCCCGGTACGCGGCGGGCGCGACCTCGGCGATGTAGGCGGGGCCGATCACGGAGGCCATGCCGATGGCGAAGCCGCCGACCACGCGCCAGAGGGCGAGGTCCCAGAGAGCGAAGGGCAGTGCCGAGCCGACCGAGCTGACGGTGAACAGGACGGCCGCGATCTGCATGCACCGGATGCGGCCGATGCGGTCGGCTATACGGCCCGCGGTGGCGGCGCCGACGGCACAGCCGATCAGCGCGATGGCGATGACCTGGGCCAGCGCCGCGGAGCCGATGTCGTAGCGGTCCCGGATGGCCTCGACGGCGCCGTTGATCACGGAACTGTCGTAGCCGAAGAGGAAGCCGCCCATCGCGGCCGCCGCCGCGATGAAGATGACGTGGGAGAGATGCTCGGGATGAGCGTCCCGGGCTCCTGACCTGGATGCCTGCGCTGAGCTGGTCACGTGTACTCCTCGTGCCACCGGCAACGCTGCCGGCGTGGATGATCCCTTCCAGGTGGCGATACCTGAAGGCAAAAGCAACGTTGCAGAGACTATGCCTTCAAGTTTCGAAGTCAACAAGGGGGGTTGACCGTGGAGTAAGGTGCTGGTGAGGGCTTTGCGTTCAACTTTTGAAGAAATCGAAACCGAGGCCCGTGGGCGCTCGCCGTCAGCGGAGCCGCTGGCTGATCACCTTCGACACCCCGTCCCCCTGCATGGAGACTCCGTACAGCGCGTCGGCGACCTCCATCGTGCGCTTCTGGTGGGTGATCACGATCAGCTGGGAGGCCTCCTGCAGCTCCTGCATGATGCGGATCAGCCGCTGGAGGTTGGTGTCGTCGAGAGCCGCCTCGACCTCGTCCATCACGTAGAAGGGGCTGGGCCGTGCCTTGAAGATCGACACGAGCAGGGCCACCGCGGTCAGTGACCGCTCGCCGCCGGAGAGCAGGCTGAGCCGCTTGACCTTCTTGCCGGGCGGACGCGCCTCCACATCGACACCCGTGGTGAGCATGTTGTCGGGGTCGGTCAGGATGAGCCGGCCGTCACCGCCGGGGAACAGCCGGCTGAAGACCCCCTCGAACTCGCGCGCCGTGTCCCGGTACGCCTCGGTGAAGACCTGCTCGACGCGCTCGTCGACCTCCTTCACCACCTGCAGGAGGTCCGCGCGGGTCTTCTTCAGGTCCTCCAGCTGCTCGCTGAGGAACTTGTGGCGCTCCTCCAGCGCCGCGAACTCCTCCAGCGCGAGCGGATTGACCTTGCCGAGCTGCTGGTACGCCCGCTCGGCCGCCTTGAGCCGCTTCTCCTGCTCGGCGCGGACGAACCGCTTGGGCTGGTTGCGCGGGTGCTCGGGGTCCTCGGGCAGCTCCTCGCCCTCGGCGGGCAGGGAGGGCGGTACGAGCTGGTCGGGGCCGTAGTCGGCGATCAGGCCCGCCGGCTCCACGCCCAGTTCCTCCAGCGCCTTGGTCTCCAGCTGCTCGATCCGCATCCGCTTCTCCGCGCCGAGCACCTCGCCGCGGTGGACCGAGTCGGTCAGCTTGTCGAGCTCCGCCTTGAGGTCACGGCCCTGGTTACGGGCCTGGGCGAGCTCCTGTTCCCGACGCGCCTTGGCGGCCTCGGCGGCGGTGCGCTCCTCGTCGGCGCGGACGAGCGAGACCTCGACGTGGGCGAGCAGTTGCCGGGCGCCGGACGCGACGGCCTCGGCCACGGCCGCCTCGTGGCGCAGGCGTGCCTTGCGCTGTTCGGCGCGCGCCCGCGCCTCGCGCTCGGCCCGTGCGGCGCGGTCCAGTGAGTCGGCACGCCCCGCGAGCCCCTTGACGCGCTCCTCGTGGGTGCGCACCTGGAGCCGGGCCTCCATCTCGGTCTGCCGCGCGTTGGCGCCGTCGGCGGCCAGCCGGTCCCGTACGGAGGTGTCGGGCTCCTCCTCGACCGGCATCTCCTCGGCGACGACGAGCCGTTCGGCCAGCTCCTCGGCCTCGGTCGTGGCCTTGTCGAGGGCTTCCTGCGCCCGGGCGGCAGCGGCGGTGCTGCGCTCGGCCTCCCCGGCGGCGCCGCGGGCCTGCCCGGCGAGCCGGCCGAGCTGCTGCGCCACGGCCGACTTCTCCCGCTCGGCCGCCCGCCGCCGCTCCCCCAGTTCCTCGACGAGCGCGGCCCGTTCCTTGCGCTGTTCGGTGGCCAGCTGCTGGGTCTCGGTCAACTCCTCGCAGCGCACGGCGAGTTCTTCGAGCTCGGCCGCCGCCTCGTCGACGGACGCCTGCACTTCGAGCAGACTGGGCGCCCCGGCGGAGCCTCCGTGCGCGAAGTGCGCGCCGAGCAGGTCGCCCTCGGCGGTGACGGCGGTCAGCTCGGGCCGCGCGTAGACGAGGTCCTCGGCGTCCTCAAGGGTGCCGACGACGACGATGCCGCGCAGCAACCGCCGTACGGCGGGCATGAGTTCGGCCGGCCCGCGGACCAGGTCGGCGGCGAACGGCGGGCCGTCGGCGCGTTCCCGCGGCGGTACGTCGTCGGGGGCGCCGCTCAGCAGCAGTGCCGCCCGGCCCGCGTCCTGCTTGCGGAGCAGGCGGATGGCGTCGGCGGCGGAGGCCGGGGTCGTGACCGCGACGGCGTCTGCCGCGGCGCCGAAGGCGGCGGCCAGGGGGACCTCGTACCCCGGGGTCACGTTGAGCAGTTCGGCCGCCGGGCCCAGCAGTCCGCCGATTCGGTCCTTCGCCGTGAGCAGCGCGCCGGTGCCGTCCTTGCGGCGCAGGCCCAGGGCCAGGGCTTCGTGGCGGGCCTGGGTCGCGGCCCGCTTGCGTTCGGCCGCGGTGGCCGCCTCGCGCGCCGCCGACTGGGCCGCCTCGGCTTCGGCCAGCGCCCGCTTGGCCGCCTCGTGCTGCTCGGCGAGGTCCGCGTCGCCCGCGTCGAGGCCGTCGACCTCGGCCTTGAGGGCCTCGTACTCCTCCTGGGCGGCGACAGCACGTTCCTGCGCCTCGTCGCGGGCCGCGGCGAGGCGGTCGATCTCCGCCTGAGCGGAGGCCGCGCGGGAACGGGCCGCGTTGACCTGGCCGTTGAGGCGTGCGAGACCTTCGCGACGGTCGGCGATGGCCCGGGCGACGTCCTTCAGCCGGCGCTCCTCGACGGCCAGCTCGCGCTCCAGCTCGGCCCGGTGCGCGACCGTGTCCTCCAGGGCGCGCTCGGCTGCCTCCAAGGCCGCTTCGAGCTCGGCCTCCTGTTCGCGGATCCGGGCGGCCTCGCGCTCCAGGTCCTCGGGGTCGCGCCCGCGCCGCTCCTCGGCGGGCGTGGACGTGGCGCTCTTCACGCGGGCGTCGGCCAGTGAGATGGTGCCGCGCACCCGCTCGGCGAGCTGCGAGAGCTCGTACCAGGTCTGCTGGGCCCGCTGCAGGCGCGGCGCGAGCTGCCGTACCTCGTCCTCCAGCAACGCCTCGCGCTGGAGCGCCTTCCTCAGCTCGGCCTCGGCGGCCTCCTTGCGCTGCTTCAGCGCGGCCTCGTCGGCGACCTCGGCCTGGAGCGCCTCGCGGAGTCGTACGAGATCGTCGGCGAGCAGGCGGAGGCGGGCGTCGCGGAGGTCGGCCTGGATCACGGCGGCCCTGCGGGCGACCGCGGCCTGGCGGCCGAGGGGCTTGAGCTGGCGGCGGAGCTCGTCGGTGAGGTCCTGGACGCGGGCCAGGTTGGCCTGCATCGCGTCCAGTTTCCGAAGGGCCTTCTCCTTGCGCTTGCGGTGCTTGAGGACGCCGGCCGCCTCCTCGATGAAGGCCCGGCGGCCCATGGGGTCGGCGTGCAGGACGGAGTCGAGCTGTCCCTGGCCGACGATGACGTGCATCTCGCGGCCGATGCCGGAGTCGGAGAGGAGTTCCTGGATGTCGAGGAGACGGCAGGTGTCACCGTTGATCTGGTACTCGCTGCCGCCGTTGCGGAACATGATCCGCGTGATGGTGACCTCGGCGTACTCGATGGGCAGGGCCCCGTCGGAGTTGTCGATGGTCAGGGACACCTCGGCCCGGCCGAGCGGCGGGCGCCCGGTGGTGCCGGCGAAGATGACGTCCTCCATCTTGCCGCCGCGCAGCGACTTCGCGCCCTGCTCGCCCATGACCCAGCTCAGCGCGTCCACGACGTTGGACTTGCCCGAGCCGTTCGGACCCACGACACACGTGATGCCCGGCTCGAACCGCAGCGTGGTCGCCGAGGCGAACGATTTGAACCCCCGAAGGGTCAGGGCCTTGAGGTGCACGGCGCTGGACTCTACCTTCCGGCCTTGTCTCACTCCATGAACGCGCGGTTTCACCCATGAACGCGGAGGGCACACCCAACGTTAAAGAGAGTGGGGAGGGGCGCGGGGGTTGGTAAGCGGGGGCCAAGAAAGAAGGGACGCCGAAAAGGCGCCCCTTGCAGATCTGACAACTTAGCGGTTGATACGAGCCGCCCAACCACTGCTGTCGTGGTGCGATGCAGTGATCAGGTGAGCGCAGGCTCCGCCTGGTGTGCGTCGATGCTCTCCATAAGCGAGTCGTGAGAAGCGGCAGCCGTCAGCGCGTCGTTCTCCGCCTGGATCCGTACGAGCTCGGATTCCAGGTCCTGGACACGCTGCTGGAGCCGTCGCATCTCGGCGAGGAGTCGCGGGTCGGAGCCGCCGACGTAACCGAGAAGCGCCTTTGCCATGATGGATGGTCCTCCACACTGAGTGACCGCTGATCGAAGCGGTGTGGGTCGTGAGGGAATGGCACCGGGGTGCTTGGCACTGTGGAGTTTTGCTGCCGTTCTTCCATGCCAAACAGCTAAGGTGCGCGGGGCTTTCAGCGTCTCACCAAAAAGTTTGACGGTCAACACGATCACGCCCCGCGTTGGCGGGCAGCCCGGGCGCGCGCGGCCCGGACAGGCGGCGCTGCGGCTCCTGAGGGGCCCCAGGGGTGAGGAGATCATCATCCACGGCGGAGCTTGTCACGACAAGCGATTCTTGGCAACCACCAGGTCATTTCCGTTCCGGGCGGATGCCAAGGGCATTTTCCGGCCGCTCCGGGCGGCCGTTTCGGCGCCTCCGGCTCACCGGACCGCGAAGCCGTCATAGCCCCCGCGAGGTGTGTCCCAGATCTCTGTGACACCGTCCACGCGCCCGGGCGTGTCGGGTCCCTCGAGCCACTCGAGCAGTCCTTGACAGCCGTCTCGCGAACCCTCCGCGACCACCTGGACCCGCCCGTCCGCCAAATTGAGAGCAAAACCACTCAGGCCCCCGATCTCCAGGGCCCTTGCCCGGGTGAACCAGCGGAAACCGACACCTTGGACGTGTCCGCGCACCCAGGCGACCAGCCTTACATCCTCGCTCATGCCTGCACGCTAACGGGCGAATGTCTCTCAGGGCTCACGGTCCCCCCACGGCATGCTGTACCGTCCCGGTCCAAACGAATCTCATATGAAACTCACTCGTTCGTGTGAGTTCAGTAAAGAGAGTGACCGCAAGGTCGAGGAAGGCCAGGACATGGGACGCCACCGACGCTCCGCCGCCGGCCGCGCCGCCAGGGGCCGCGCCACGGGGGCTGCGCAGGCGCAGGACGCGACCACGGAGCGCTACGGACCCGAGAACCTGTACGGCTTCGCCGCCGTCCTCGAGGCCGAAACGCCCCGCGGGCGTTCGCACCGCAAACAGAAGAAGACCGTGACGCCCGTGAAGACCGGCCTGCTGGGCGTGTCCGCGGCCGTCGCCATCGGCACCGCCGCGGTGGCCACCGGAGTACTGCCCGGTGGCGGCAAGTACGCCGTCAGCGGCGGCAGCAGTGCCGACACCGTCACTCCGGCCGGTTCACCGACGAGCGTGGAGAGCCAGCAGGGCGGTACGGACGGCCCCGCGGACCGCGCCGACGAGTCCACGAGCCGTGACTCCGAGCGCGAGACCTCGCCCTCCGCCGCCCCGTCGAAGCCGGCCACTCCGCCGAAGAAGACGCCTTCCAAGAAGCCGTCGGCCGAGCCCACCAAGCCGGAGAAGACCAAGGAGCCCTCCGACAAGGCCACGAAGAAGCCCGGGAAGTCCGAGAAGGAAACCCCGGTGACGGTCTCCGCGGAGGCCCAGGCCGCCGCGGAGGTGCTCCGCCTGGTCAACGTGGAGCGGGAGAAGGCCGGGTGCAGCCCGGTGGCCGCGAACAGCGCGCTGGCGGACCTGGCCGGGGCGTTCAGTGACGACATGGCCGAGCGCGGCTTCTTCGACCACACCGACCCCGAGGGGGACACCCCGTGGGACCGGGCCGCCGCTCTGGGGATAACCGACCTGGGCGGGGAGAACATAGCCCGGGGGCAGGCGACCGCGGAGGCCGTCATGGAGGCGTGGATGAACAGCCCCGGTCACCGGGCGAACATACTGAACTGCGACTTCAAGACGCTGGGCGTGGGTGTGAACCTGGGGTCCGGCGGGCCCTGGTGGACCCAGGACTTCGGGTACTAGGGGTTCGCCTCAGTCCGAGTCAGACACTAACCACGAGTTAGTGCAACCTGTTGGTTAGCGCTGTGGGCGAGTATCCTCGACCTATGGAACTCGACGCTCTCGACGCCCTCGCGTTTGACGTGTTCGCGAAGAACTGTCCTTCCAGGGGAACCCTGGAGCACGTGACGGGGCGCTGGGGTGCGCTGACGCTGGGCGCTCTGCACGAGGGATCGTTCCGGTTCAACGAGCTGCGCCGCCGGGTGGACGGGGTCAGCGAGAAGATGCTCTCGCAGACCCTGCACGCCCTGGAGCGCGACGGGCTGGTCCACCGCGAGGCACAGCCCACCAATCCGCCCCGCGTCGACTACACGCTCACCCCGCTGGGCCATGAGGTCTCCGAACGTCTGCTGGCCCTCATCCAGTGCGTGGAAGGCCGCATGGAGGACGTGCTGCGGTCGCGCGAGCGTTACGACGAGACCCGTGGCGCCCGCTGACAGCGCGGGCAGAAATAGCTGGAGCGATTCATCCAGGGACGCCGCCGCATCGGTGTGGCACAGCGCCGGCAGGGCAGGCCCTCACGCCCGTACGCGTCGAGTGAGCGGTCGAAGTAGCCCGACTCGCCGTTGACGTTGACGTACAGGCTGTCGAAGCTCGTGCCGCCCACGGCGAGGGCCGCGTTCATCACGTCCCGTACGTGGCCCAGGAGTTCGAAGCTGCGCGGGCGCGTGAAACCGGCCGTGGGACGCTCGTAGTGGACGCGGGCCCGCCACAGCGCCTCGTCCGCGTAGATGTTGCCGACGCCGCTGATCAACGACTGGTCGAGCAGGGCCCGTTTGATCGTCGTGCGCTTGCGGCGCAGGGCCTGGTGGAAGGCCTCGTCGTCGAAGAGCGGGTCGAGGGGGTCGCGCGCGATGTGCGCGATGACGTCCGGCAGCCCCTCGGGCGTGGTGTCGTGCAACGAGAGCCCGCCGAAGGTGCGTTGGTCCACGAAGCGCAGCTCCGTGGAGAGGTCGTCCGTGAAGCGCACGCGGATGCGGAGGTGCTTCTCGTCGGGCGCCTCGTGCGGCTGGACGAGCAACTGGCCGCTCATGCCGAGATGCGCGAGGACGGCCGTACCGGAGTCCTCCACGGGCAGCCACAGGTACTTGCCGCGACGGCTGGGCTCGCCGATCCGGTGGCCCTTGAGGCGGTGAGCGAAGTCCTCGGGGCCCGCGAGATGGCGGCGTATGGCACGCGGATGCAGGACCTCGACGTCGGCCACGGTGCGATGGGCCACCCAGCGGTCCAGTCCGCGCCGTACGACCTCGACCTCGGGCAGTTCGGGCACGGGGTCCTCCGGAAGCGTGACGGGGTGACCTCCGCAGCGTACCCGGTGGTCAGGGGGCGTCGGCGAGGCGCCGTGCCCCCCTGGTACGGCCCGCTCCACGTCACCGTGGGCCACGAGGGTGTCAACACACCGACGGCCGACCCGACTTCGCCGCGGACCCCGAGCAACCGGGCCGCTTCGACGGCCGAGTCCACGTCCCCGTCCTCCTGCCCTCTGCCGTGCGTCCCGTACGCAGAACCCCCGCCGGACAGGTCGTCCGGCGGGGGTTCTGGGAAGTTCGGCGTCAGGCCGAGGCGACGGCTGGCGCGCCGTCCTCGGGGTCGTCGTCGGCGGCCTCCTCGGCCGCCTTCGCGCGTTCGTCCGCCGCGGAGCGGATGGCGCGCCAGGCGGACTCCGCCGCCTGCTGCTCCGCCTCCTTCTTGCTGCGGCCGGTGCCGGTGCCGTACGAGACGCCTCCGACGCGGGCAGCAGCAGTAAAGGTCTTCTCGTGGTCGGGGCCGGTCTCCGTGACCAGGTACTCGGGCACGCCGAGCCCCTCGGTCGCGGTGAGCTCCTGGAGACTGGTCTTCCAGTCCAGGCCGGCTCCGAGGTTCGAGGACTTCTCGATCAACGGGTCGAACAGGCGGTGCACCAGCTCCGCCGCCGAGTCCAGCCCCTGGTCGAGGTACACCGCGCCGATCACCGCTTCGAGGGTGTCGGCGAGGATGGACGCCTTGTCCCGGCCGCCCGTGCCCTCTTCACCCCGGCCGAGCCGGATGAAGGAGCCCAGGTCGAGACCACGACCGACCTCCGCCAGCGCACGCGAGTTGACCACCGCGGCCCGCAGCTTGGCCAGCTGGCCCTCGGGCAGGTCGGGGTGGGTGCGGTACAGCGTGTCCGTGACCACCAGGCCGAGCACGGAGTCCCCGAGGAACTCCAGACGCTCGTTGGTGGGCAGACCGCCGTTCTCGTACGCGTAGGAACGGTGGGTCAGCGCACGCACCAGAAGGGCGGACTCGAGCTTGTAGCCGAGCCGCCCTTCCAGAAGCGTGTGGGACGAGGCCGTGCTCTCCGCCTTCTTCCTGGCGTTCGAATCCGCCTTGGCGTCAGACATCAGACCTCTCACCGGCCGCTCAGACTTCGAGGACCTGGCGCTTGTTGTAGGTGCCGCACGACGGGCACGCGATGTGCTGCTGCTTGGGCTCGTGGCAGCGCTCGCACGCAACCAGAGTGGGGACCGCAGCCTTCCACTGCGACCGGCGGTGGCGCGTGTTGCTGCGCGACATCTTCCGCTTCGGAACAGCCACAGCTACTTCTCCTGCTTCTCGTCGGCGCGTGCTGATCGAGGCGCGCCGCCGCTCATCTCGTCCTTCTCGCCGTCCGTCATGGTCTCGGCGAGTCCCTGCAGTGCCGCCCAACGGATGTCGACGGCGTTGTGGTGGTGGTCCGGGTCGTCCGCGAGCCTCGCTCCGCACTCGGAGCACAGGCCGGGGCAGTCGTCCTGGCACACCGGCTGCATCGGCAGGGCAAGCACCACCGCGTCACGCAGCACGGGCTCGAGGTCGAACAAGCCGTCCTCGATGAAGAGCCTGTCCTCGTCGTCCTCGGCGTCGGTGTCGGGCTCCGCGATCACGCGGCCCCGCTCATCGGCGTCGGGGTACGAGAACATCTCCTGGAACTCCGCTTCGAGCGTCAGCTCCAGCGGCTCCAGACACCTTACGCACTCCCCCTTGGCCGTGGCACGGGCGGTGCCCGTGACGAGCACCCCTTCCATGACCGACTCCAGACGGAGTTCGAGTTCCATCGGGGCGCCTTCCGGCACACCGACGACACCCTGGATACCGAAGTCCTTGGGAGCGTCGACCTCACGGGTCAGGCGCTGCAGCGCACCGGGCCGCCGACCCAGCTCGTGCGTGTCGAACACGAGGGGGTTGCGGTGGTCGAGGCGGGCGTTCAAGGCCATTCTGCTTTCAGTCTTCGGAACTCAGTGGAAATGCTGCCCTGCGGTGTTCCGGGCAGGTTTGATCGCGGACGTACACGCGACCGAAGAGCCAGGATACTGGACCTTTCGCTCAGGTCCCAATCCACGGTCAATGCGCGGTCAGCGGCCCTGCTCGTAGCGGCGCAGCTGCTCCGCGCTGATCATGGTCGTGTCGAAGAGGCTCGTCTCGTCGAGCGTGTTCGGCTGGGGCTGGGTGTAGCCCTGATCACCCTGGTGTGCCTGGTGACCTTGGTGCTGCTGGTGCCCCTGGTGCTGCTGGTGGTCCTGCTGGGCCTGCTGCGGGTCGTACGCCGGCTGTTGCGGGTACGCGGCGTACGGATCGGCCTGGTAGCCGCCGTACGGATCGGCCTGCTGGGCGTACTGCTGCTGGTAGCCGTACTGGTCCTGCTGCTGGTACACGTAGGCGTCCTGCTGGGCGTACTGCGGCTGGGCCGGGATCTCGGGGGTCCGGGCGGGCTCCGGGGTGTCCGAGAGGGCGGCCAGGTCTGCGAGGTAGTCGGCGTCGCTGGTGTGCTGCTTGGGCGTGCCGTCGTCGTTCAGGGAGAGGGCACCGAGGTCGTCACTGGCGATGCGGCCGTGCAGCTTCTCGCGGCCGCGGCCGACCGCCTCCAGGGTCTTGGCGAGGACCGCCTCGAAGGCGCCCAGCTTCACGTCCACGTACGCGTCGGCGTCCTTGCGCAGGGTCTCGGGGTCGTGGCTGCGCTCGGGGGCGTCCTCGTCCTCGTAGCCGTTCTCGTCGGTCCCGGGGCCGGTGCCGAGGAGCTTCTCGCGGCCGCGGCCCACGGAGCCGAGGGTCTTGGTGAGGACGACCTCGAAGTTGGCGAGCTTGGAGTCGACGTAGTCGTCGGCCTCGGCGCGGATCTCCTCGGCCTCCTGGCGGGCCTCGGCGAGGATGCGCTCGGCCTCGTTCTGGGAGCGGCGGGCGACCTCGGTGTCGGAGATCAGGGAGCCGCGCTCGGCGTGCGCGGTCTCGATGATCCGCTCGGCCTCCTGGCGGGCCCGCTCGACCATGTGCTCACGGTCGCCGATCAGCTCCTGGGCCTGGGCGAGGGAGCCGGGCAGGGCCTCGCGCAGCTCTTCGAGCAGCGAGAGCAGGTCGGAGCGGTTGACCACGCACGAGGCCGACATGGGCATGCCCCGGGCACCGGAGACCGCGGCGACGATCTCGTCGAGCTTCTTCTGCACGTCCACCGTGTGCTCGCCACTCTCTACAGCGTTGTTGGAGACGGACGGGTCGACTGTACGGCCCCACGAGTCCCGGCCGACACCGGGTGACGGGCTGTCAGGTGCCGGGGGCGGTGGCGAGGTGTCCGTCGTGAGTGGGGCCGGCCCGGAGCCCGGTCCGGCGCCCGGCCTCGCGCTCAGTCCTTCGCGAGGCGCTCGTTCAGTGCCTCCAGGACCTCCGGCGGCACCAGGTGCGAGACGTCGCCACCCCAGGCCGCGACCTCCTTGACCAGGGAGGACGACAGGAAGCTGTAGGTGGGGTTGGTGGGTACGAACAGGGTCTCCACGCCCGAGAGGCCGTTGTTCATCTGGGCCATCTGCAGCTCGTAGTCGAAGTCGCTGACCGCGCGCAGACCCTTGACGATGGCGGGGATGTCGCGCTGCTTGCAGAAGTCGACGAGGAGGCCGTGGAAGGCCTCGACCTCGACGTTCCCGTACTCGGCGGTGACCCGGCGGATCAGGTCGATCCGCTCGTCGACCGTGAACAGGCCCTGCTTGGACTTGTTGATCATCACTGCGACGTGAACGACGTCGTACAGCTTGGAGGCACGGGCGATGATGTCGAGGTGTCCGTTGGTGATGGGGTCGAACGACCCGGGACAGACGGCGCGGCGCAACTTGGGTCCCTCGCTCTCCGGTCCGGTCATCGTGCGTCTTCGCACGTAGAGGCGGCGCGACCGTACCAAAGCGTCCCTTCGCCGTAGCGACGGGCCCGGAGCGCCTCGAAGCCGTCCGGCCACCGGAATTCACCGCCTCTGGTGCTGCGCTCCACGGTGACGAGAGCTTCGGCGGCGAGCCAGCCCCCGGTGCGGAGTGTGAGCAGAATCTCGCGAAGATCGTCGTCCGTGACCCGGTACGGGGGGTCGAGGAAGACGATGTCGTACGGCGTGGCCGGCGCCGGAGCGTGGACGATCTGCTCCGCTTTGCCCGCTCTGACCTCGGCGCCGGGCAGGCCCAGTGCCTTCACGTTCTCGCGCACCGTGCGGACGGCGCGGGCATCGGCCTCGACGAGCAGGGCGTGGCCCGCGCCCCGGCTGAGCGCCTCCAGGCCCACGGCGCCCGAGCCGGCGTACAGGTCGAGGACGCGCTCGCCGTCGATCGGGCCGCCGAGCAGGGCCTGCCAGGTGGAGAACAGGCCCTCGCGCGCGCGGTCGGAGGTGGGGCGGGTGCCGTGGCCCGGCGGGACGGCCAGGCGGCGTCCGCCGGCCGCGCCGGCGATCACGCGGGTCATCTCGGGTCCTTGGTCGTGGGGGCGGTCACAGATCCAGTCTGGCAGGGGCGGGTGGTGACCGGGGCCGGAGGCCGGGTGGGAAGTGGGGCGGGTGGTGGCCTCGTCCTCGAACTCCCCCGAACTCCCCCACTCTCGGCTTCGCTCGAGCGGGGGGGGGACCCCACGACGGGCCGGGAGACTCACCCCTTCTCCAGATACTGCTCCCTCTCCTCGTCCAGCAGCGCGTCCAGCGCCGTGCGCAGCCCGGGGAGGTGCTCCAGCTCAGGGTCGGCGGCCACGACCGACGCGGCCTCCTCCCTGGCCTCCGCGATGATCTCCTCGTCCTCGATGACGGCGAGCATGCGCAGGGAGGTGCGGGCGCCGGACTGGGCCTGGCCGAGGACGTCGCCCTCGCGGCGCTGTTCGAGGTCGATGCGGGAGAGCTCGAAGCCGTCGAGGGTGGAGGCGACCGCGCCCAGGCGCTGGCGGGCGGCGCTCGCCTCCGGCATGTCGGTGACCAGGAGGCACAGGCCCGGCGCCGAGCCACGGCCGACGCGGCCGCGCAGCTGGTGGAGCTGGGAGACGCCGAAGCGGTCGGCGTCCATGATCACCATCGCGGTGGCGTTCGGGACGTTCACGCCGACCTCGATGACGGTGGTCGCGACGAGAACGTCCGTCTCCCCGGCGGCGAAGCGGCGCATCACGGCGTCCTTGTCGTCGGGATGCATCCGGCCGTGGAGGACCTCGACCCTCAGTCCCTGGAGAGGGCCGCCCGCGAGCTGGTCGGCGACGTCCAGCACGGCCAGGGGCGGGCGCTTCTCGGCCTCGTCCTCGGCGGATTTCCTGGACTTCTTGGGATCGTCCTCCTCGTCGCCGATGCGGGGGCAGACGACGTACGCCTGGTGTCCCTTGCCCACTTCCTCCCGCACCCGCTCCCACGCGCGCGCGAGGAAGTGGGGCTTGTCGGCGGCCGGTACGACGTGGCTGGCGATCGGGGAGCGTCCGGCGGGGAGCTGGTCGAGGACGGAGGTCTCCAGGTCGCCGAAGACGGTCATCGCGACCGTGCGCGGGATGGGGGTGGCGGTCATGACGAGGAGGTGCGGCGGCTGCTTGCCCTTGCCGCGCAGGGCGTCGCGCTGCTCGACCCCGAAACGGTGCTGTTCGTCGACGACCACGAGCCCCAGGTCGTGGAACTGCACCTTGTCCTCGATCAGCGCGTGCGTGCCGATGACGACCCCGGCCTCCCCCGTGGCGAGGTCGAGCAGCGCCTGGCGGCGGGCCGCGGCGCCCATGGAACCGGTGAGCAGGACGACCTTGGTGGCGTGTTCGGCGCCGCCCAGCATGCCTCCCTCGGCCAGCTCGCCCATCATCTCCGTGACCGACCGGTGGTGCTGCTGGGCGAGCACTTCGGTGGGCGCGAGCATGGCCGCCTGGCCGCCGGTGTCGACGACGGCGAGCATGGCGCGCAGGGCCACCAGCGTGTTGTGAGTCACTGTGAAGTTGTCGGTGACGTATGCGTGGCTCGGATGCGCGACGCTGATGCACTGGACCGGCTTCCGGCCCACATACTCGACCGCCCGGATCCCCCGTCGGAAGGTGTTGTATTTCGGGCGGGGACCTACCTGTACCGCCTTGCGTGTCAGCCTGAACGGGGCGTACATGTCGGGCAGAGACACGGAGACGTTGAACGCCGCTTGCTTCGGCTGGATCCGCGCCCTGCCTCCCAGCGAACGCACCAGCCAGGCGACGTCCTCCGCGAGCCTCCGCGAGACCGAACAGAACGAGGCACTGAAGCCGCCCGTGTGGACAGTGCCATCGGTGTCC
The DNA here is from genome assembly GCF_040704615.1 of Streptomyces sp. NPDC046862. Lineage (NCBI taxonomy): Bacteria > Bacillati > Actinomycetota > Actinomycetes > Kitasatosporales > Streptomycetaceae > Streptomyces > Streptomyces sp. NPDC046862. The sequence continues at coordinate 88,794 of NZ_JBEYXP010000043.1, forward strand.
ATGAGCCCTTGAAGAAGAGCGAGGCGGTTCTTGATCGACGTGTTCTTGAACATGTCGGGGACGAATTTGCCATGCGACGTCAAACCCCAGAGGTTCAAGTCCCGCAAGGCCTGGATCACTGGATTGCGAGCGCCGCCCGTACGGCGGGTCAGCTGGATCGTGTAGTCGCAGCGGGATCCCTTCACCGGGACCAGCCGGCATTCCGGTGCCACGGCGGTGGCCACTGCCTCACGAATCTCGGCGTCGATCGTGGACAGACGCAGGTTGTGCCGGAATGAGCCGTCTCCCAGGAGAAGGCCGAACAGGTACGGATCGAGAGGCAGCCCGAAGTCGTCTCCGAGATCGACCGGAGCGGCTGCCGGGAGGTACCACTTTGAATTTCCGTTGGCCTTGAAAGTGTCCTGGCGGATCTCCCGAGTCGTCATGACCTTGGGGGCCTGGCCTCTGTGCCACCCACAACTCGTGCCAACGATCCAGAGGTGTTCGTCGTCGCACTCGACGGCGCTTCCGTCGGAGAGGACCAGGCGCCAGACATCGCGCTCTCCTTGCGGGAAGACGCCATCGACCAGCGCGATGTCCCCGTCTGGCACGACAATCTCGTCACCTGGCCTCACATCGCCCATGCGACGAAAACCCGCAGGTGTGAGAACGAGCGCGTCGAGAGGCTGGGCCTTGCCCGACCCCACCTCCCCCTGGAGCAGCCGGTGCATCGGGTGCTCGGTGGCCAGGTCGTCGAAGATCTCCCTGGAGACCTTCTGCTGGCCGTCGGTGAGGGTGAAGGGGAGGCGGGCGTCGAAGGCGGTGAGGAGGCCGTCCGGCGCGGGTCTGCGGGCCACGGCCGGGAGTTGGGCGTCGGCGTGGCGGCGGCGGGCGAGGGCCACCTGGAGGACGAAGGCCTCGTCCCACTTGAGGCGGTCGCGGGCGGCGAAGGTGTCCGCCTTGGTGCTCGGCTGGTGGATCTTCAGCAGGGCTTCCGGGAGCGGGACGAGGCCCCTGCCGGACCGCAGCGACTCCGGCAGGGGGTCGACGGCCTCCTGGGCGCTCGGCAGGACCGTCTGGACGGCCTTGGCGATCTTCCAGGACTCCAGCTTGGCGGTCGCCGGGTAGATCGGGATGAGGGCGCCCGCCCAGCTGTCGATGGCCTGCGTCGCGTCTGGGGTGTCGCCACGCAGCAGCTCGTACGCCGGGTGGGCCAGCTGCAGGCGGCGGTTGAAGACCGAGACCTTGCCGGCGAACAGGGCGCGCGTGCCGGGGAGGAGCTCCTTGTGCGGCTTGTGCACGCCGTTGCCGAAGAAGACCAGTTGGAGGCGGCCGCTGCCGTCGGTGATGGTCACTTCGAGGCGCTGGCCCTTGCCGCGCGGGGCCTTGGCCGAGGCGAACGAGTGCAGGCGGGCGTCGGCGACCTGGGCGACCACCGTCACGTGCTCGTCCATGGGCAGGTCGGCGAGGTGGGTGAGCTGCCCGCGCTCCTCGTACCTGCGGGGATAGTGGTGGAGCAGGTCTCCGACGGTGTGCAGGCCGAGGTGCTCGGCCATCACCTTCGCGGTGGCGGGGCCGAGCACCGACTTCAGCGGTTGTTGCAGTGGTTCTCGCAGTGCGGGCACGAGATCCATTGCACACCACAGCACTGACAAAGCCGTATACGTCTTGGAAATCCGCTGGTCAGACGGGTAGTTCGCGGCCTAGGATGCCCACTCCCGGCCTTCCTTCCGCGGTCACCGCCCCACCGGGACCGCCCGACCCCGCGCCGTCGAACGTCCCCCACCCGCGGCGCCGTGACGATGGATTCCCAGAGCTCACAGTCATCCCAGGCACCTCAGGCATCTCAGGCACCTCAATCGCCTCATACGTTCCAGGTCGACCTTCGTGGTCTGGTGGACCTGCTCTCCCATCACCTCTACTCCAGTCCGAAGGTCTACCTGCGCGAGCTCCTGCAGAACGCCGTGGACGCCATCACCGCGAGACGGGCCGAGCAGCCCGACGCGCCCGCCCGCGTGCGGCTGTTCGCGGACGGCGGCTCCCTGCGCGTGGAGGACTCCGGCGTGGGGCTCACCGAGTCCGACGTGCACAACCTGCTGGCGACGATCGGCCGCAGCTCCAAGCGGGCCGACGCCGACGGCCTGGAGTCGGCGCGCTCCGACTTCCTGGGCCAGTTCGGCATCGGGCTGCTGGCGTGTTTCGTCGTCGCCGAGCGCATCCGCGTCGTCAGCCGCAGCGCCCGCACCCCCGACGCGGCGCCCGTGGAGTGGACGGCGACCGACGACGGTTCGTACACCGTGCGCACCCTGCCGCAGGACGCCCGCACCGAGCCCGGCACGACCGTGCACCTGGTGGCGCGGCCCGGGGCGACCGACTGGCTCGCCCACGAGCGCGTGCTGTCCCTGGCGCGGGACTTCGGCTCGCTGCTGCCGTACGACGTGCGCGTGGGCGACGAGGCGGTGACCGACCTGCCGGCGCCCTGGGACCGCCCGTACCCGTCGCCCGCCACCCGCAGGGTGGCCCTGGCACGGCACTGCCACGAGCTGTTCGGGTTCACACCGCTGGACTCGATCGAGCTGGACGTGCCGCTGGCCGGGATCCGGGGCGTGGCGTACGTGCTGCCGTCCGCGGTGAGCCCCGCCCAGCGCGCGGGCCACCGTGTGCACCTGAAGGGCATGCTGCTCACCGAGCGGGCCGAACAGCTGCTGCCCGACTGGGCGTTCTTCGTGCGCTGCGTCCTCGACACGGACAGTCTGCGGCCCACGGCGTCGCGCGAGTCGCTGTACGAGGACGAGACGCTCGCGGCCGTACGGGAGGCCCTGGGCGAGCGGATCCGCGCCTGGCTGACCGGGCTGGCCGCGGGGGATCCGGAGCGGCTGGCGGCCTTCCTGTCGGTGCACCACCTGGGCGTGAAGTCCCTGGCGCGGCACGACAGGGAGATGCTGCGCACGATGCTGCCGTGGCTGCCGTTCGAGACCACGGACGGGCGGCTGTCCCTGGAGGAGTTCGCGCAGCGGCACCCGGTCGTGCACTTCACGCGGACGGTCGAGGAGTACCGGCAGGTCGCGCCGATCGCCTCGGCGCAGGGCGTCGGCGTCGTCAACGGCGGCTACACCTACGACAGCGACCTGGTCGAGGCGTTGCCGTCGGTGCGCCCGGGGACGGTGGTCGCCGAGCTGGACGCCGACACGGTGACCGCGCACCTGGACTCCGTGGACCCGGCGGAGGAGCTCGCGCTGTCGGGCTTCCTGTCGGCCGCGCGGGGCAGGCTCGACTCCCTGGGGTGCGATGTCGTGCTCCGGGCCTTCCACCCGCTGTCCGTGCCCGCGCTGCACCTGGACGACCGGGCGGCCCGGCACGAGCAGGCGCGCGCGGAGGCCGAGGAGCAGGCCGACGACCTGTGGGCGGGCATCCTCGGCTCCCTGCGCGGCAGCGCCCCCCGCGCGCGGCTGGTGCTCAACCACCTCAACCCGCTGATCCGCAGGCTCAGTTCGCTGAACGACCCGGAGCTGATCGGCACCGCCACGGAGTCCCTCTACGGGCAGGCCCTGCTGATGGCGCAGCGCCCGCTCAGGCCCGCGGACTCCGCCCTCCTGAACCGCGCGTTCATCGGCCTGCTGGAGTGGGCCACGCACACCGAGTCCGGGGAGGACGGCCGCCGATGAGCGAGTTCAGCGAGATCACCGACTTCGACGAGCTGCGCCACGCGATGGCGGAGAACTACGACGAGCCGGAGGGCCCGGCCCGCAACGCGCGCGCGGAGCACCTGCTCACGCAGGCCGAGAGGCTGAATATCCCGCTCGCCGTGATCGAGGCCCTCGGGCACCAGCTGAAGGTCTACAACTACAGCTCCGAGAAGGACAAGATGTTCGTCCCCTTCGCGCGCCTGCTGCGCATGTGGGACGAGCGGCCCGAGGACTTCGACGAGTACGAGACCCACTCGCTGCACTGGGTCTTCAAGTGGATGTCGGCCGGCATGCTGAACCAGCCGCACATCCCGCTCGCCTCCATCGAGAAGTGGCTCGGCGAGATGGAGCGCCGCTACGCCCTGGCCGGGCACTCCGAACGGGCCGTGCGCAGCGCCGAGTACAGCGTGGCCGCGCACGTCGGCGACCTGGAGCGGGCCGGGCGGGCGTACGGGGCGTGGCTGGCCGCCGACCGGGACGGCATGGCCGACTGCCACGCCTGCGAGCTGCACGGACAGGGCTGGTGGCAGGCTCTGCGGCACGAGGACGCCGAGGCCCTTCAGTCGTGGGCGCCGGTCCTGGAGGGCGAGTACACGTGCGCCCACGAGCCGCACACGGTCCTCGCGGCCTCCCTGCTGCCGCTGCTGCGCCTGGGCCGCCTGGACGAGGCCCGCGCCCACCATCTGCGCGGTTTCCGGCTCGTACGGGCCATGGAGAGCATGCGGGGCGCCTACGCGGACCACGTGGAGTTCTGCGCCCTCTCCGGCAACGAGGCGCGCGGCCTGGAGCTGCTGGCCGAGCGCCCGGCGTACTTCACGGACGACGGGGACCCGCGCAGCAAGCTGGACTTCATGGCGGTCGTGGCGCTGCTCATGGACCGGCTGGTCGAACTCGGCATGGGTGACCAGTCGGTCCCCGGTCCCGCCGACCGCACCTCGTGGACGGCCCGCGAACTGGCCGCCCACGCGCGCGGGGAGGCCCTTTCGCTGGCCGCCCGCTTCGACGAGCGCAACGGCACGCCGTACGTGAGTGAGCGCGCCAGGGAGCGCATGGACCGGCGGCCGGTGGTGGAGCGGCTGCCGTTGGGCGTACGCACGGCCCGGAAGGTGCCGGTTCCGGCGCCGCGGCCTCCGGCTCCCGTGGAGCCCGCCGTGCCGGACACTCCCCCGGACCTGCCCGCTCTCCTCACCGAGGCGCGGCGGCTCGCCGAGACCGTGCACCCCGACGCCGTGGAGGCCTGGGCCGCGGTGGCGCGGGCGGCCGGGGCCGACGGCACCCGGCTGGACCCGTACGACCGGGCGGAGATCGTCGACCACCAGGCGATAGGTCTCGGCCCCGAGGGGCTGGACCTCTTCGCGCGGGCGGCCGAGCTGTACGAGGAGGCGGGCGACCATGGGGAGGCACTGGCGGCTCGTGCGCGCGCGGCGTCCGTCCACGCCTTCACCGGGCGGACGGAGGCCGCCCTGGCGCTGGTCTCCGAGCCGTACGAGAAGGTCCTCGCGCTCTTCGCGGAGGGCGGCACGGGGGTTCGGCAGACGGCGTCCGTGCTGGTGGGACGCGCGCGCATCCTGATGCAGCGGCTGGACGAGGCGCAGGACGACGACGCCTCGGCTGCCCTGACGGCCGCCGAGGAGGCCGCGCGGGAGCTGCTGGCCCTCACCGAGCCGCACACGGCGGACGTCCGCGTGGCCTCGCGGGCCGCGGAGGCGCACGGGATGCTCGGCGAGCTGGCCGCGCGCGGCGGGGACGCCCGGGCAGCGGCGGAGCTGCTCGCCCACTCGGCGGAGGCGTACGTGGCGGCCGGGCTGCCGTGGTTCGCCGTGGAGCAGGAGGCACGGCTCACCAGGGCCGCGCGGCACCTCGGCGACCTGGCCACAGCCGAGCGGGCGGGACGGGCGGCGCTGGAGCACGGAGGGCCGTACCTGGAGCCGATGGGACACGCCCAGCTGAACCTCCAGCTGGCCGAGGTCCTGAGCGAGGCCGGGCAGTTCGCGCCCGCGGCGGAGCACGCCCTTCACGCGGCGCACTGGGCCGACGAGGCCGGCGAGTCGCGGACGCTCGGCGCGTGGGCGCGGCACCAGCTCGGTAACTTCCTGCTCCGGCAGGGGCGCTGGGCCGAGGCCGCCGAGGTGCTGGAGTCGGCGCTCCCGGACCTCGACCCCGAGACCCACGGCGACGGGGCGGTCGTCCAGACCCAGTGGTGGCTCGGTGACTGCCTCACCGAGCTCGGGGAGCACCGGGAGGCCGCCGAGCGCTGGTTGCAGGCCGCCGAGACCGCCCGGCACTGGCCCGAGCAGCGTGACCACGCCATGCTCGCGCACCTCGCCGCGGAGGCGCTGGGGCACGCGGGGTTGCCGGCGGAGGCCGACCGGGCGTACGCGCGTGCCGGCGACCTGTGGCGCGAGCTCGGCAACGTCCAGGGGCTGGTGCGTGCCCTGCGGGCGCGGGCCTGGCTCGTGGCGCGGGACGATCGTGAGGAAGGGCTCGACCGGGCGCGGGAGTTGATGGCCGAGGCGGTCGCGGAGTGTGAGGCGCTGCTGGGCGCCGGGGCGGGCGACGAGTCCGGTGACGGGCTCGGTGACGGTGAGGACGCGCGTCGGGCGATGCTCGCCGAACTCGGGCAGTCGTACCGGCAGTTCGGGGATCTGATGGCCGGTTCCGTGCCGGAGGGCGCGGAGGACCCGGAGGCCGAGGATGTCCGGCCGGTGTTCGAGGAGGCGCTGGGGCATCTGGGGCGGGCGATCGACGCGTACGGGGCCCTTGGTGATGGTGGCCTCGATGCGCGTACCGGGGCCGAGTTGGCGGCCGGGTGGCTGGAGGCGGATCTTCAGCGGCCGGCGGACGCGGTGGTGCGGGCCCGAGGGGTGTTGGCTGCCTACGAGGGTTTGCCGGGCGAGGTGGCTGAGGCGCGTCGTGCGGAGGCCGGACGGATGGTGGAGCTGCTGGGGTGATTCCGCCCCCGCCGCCCCTACCCTCCCCCACTCTCGGCTTCGCTCGAGCGGGGGGACCCCCATCGTCCCCCGGGGCTCCGCCCCGGACCCCGCTCCTCAAACTCCCCCAGCTACCGCTGGGAGGTGCCCCCAAGGGGCTGGATTTGCCCCGGGTAACCGCACGGTGTTCAGGGGCGCGGGGAACTGCGCGACCAGCCCCCACCCATCCGCACCCAACCAACCCACCCCAGACACCCCCCACCCCACGGGGGCCCGGGGGCGGAGCCCCCAGATACAGGATGGGACGGGTAGGGGCGGCGGGGGCGCTACTCCACGCCGATCAGCAGCAGCGCTCCCTGCCGCCCACCCCGGTACACCACTGTGTCCACCGCCAGATACGACTCCCGTACCCGGGACTCCAGGTGGTCCACGATCGTCGGCGGGGCCTCGTCGCCGAGGACCAGCGTGACCATCTCGCCACCGGCGGCCAGCATGCGGTTGAGGACGGTTTCCGCCGTGGCCGTGACGTCGGAGCCGATGACGGCGACGTCGCCGTCGATGAGACCGAGGACGTCGCCGGCCTGGCAGATCCCGGCCATGGTCCAGGACTCACGCTCGGCGATGACGACCTCGGCGTAGCGCGTGGCACCCGCAGCTGACGTCATCGAGACGACGTCCTCGTCGAAGCGGCGGTCCGGCTCGTGGACGGCGAGCGCGGCGATGCCCTGGACGGCGGACCGGGTGGGGATCAGGGCCACCCGGACACCCTCCGCACGCGCCTGCTCGGCCGCCGCGGCGGCGGTGTACCGCAGGTCCGCGTCGTTCGGCAGCAGCACCACCTCGCGCGCGTGGGCACGTCGTACGGCCTCCACCAGTTCCCCGCTGGCGGGGGGCTCCCCGGGGCGGGCCAGGACCGTCGTCGCCCCGGCCTCGGAGTACAGCCCGGCCAGCCCCTCCCCCGGCACGACGGCCACCACCGCGCGCGGGGCCCGTTCGCGCGGCGGCCGCCCGGCGCCCGCCATGTGCGCGTCCTCCGCCCCGAAGTGGGTGATCCTGATCCGGTACGGCCGCCCGGCCTCGACTCCCGCCTCCACGGCGGCACCGGCGTCGTCGACGTGCACGTGGACGTTCCACAGCCCGTCCCCGCCGACCACGACGAGTGAGTCCCCCAGCGCGTCCAGCCGCTCCCTGAGCCGCGTCACGGCCGTGTCGCCGGCCTCCAGCAGATAGATGACCTCGTAGGCGGGACCGCCGTCCCCGCACTCGGCGCCGTGTGCGCGCGTGCGCCCGTCCGCCGTGTCCGGGGCCGCCGTTCCCGGGGCCTGTGCCGGTGCCGTCGACGGCACGGCTCCCGGTGGCTTCGGCGCCTCTCCGGTGAACGTCTGCACCAGCGCCGCCAGGACCGCCACCAGCCCGCGCCCGCCCGCGTCCACGACGCCCGCGCGCTCCAGGACGGCCAGTTGCCCCGGTGTCGCCGCGAGAGCCGCCCGCGCCCCCTCGTACGCCGCCCGGGCGACCGCCCCGCAGTCGCCCTCGGCCCCGCTCGCGGCGTCGGCCGCGGCGGAGGCCACCGTGAGGACCGTGCCCTCGACGGGGTGCGCGACCGCCTCGCGCGCGGAGTCGGCCGCGTGCCGCAGCGCGACCCGCAGGCCGGGGCCGTCGGTGTGCGCGGCCTCACCGTCGGCCGCCAGCACCTGTGCCATGCCCCGCAGCAACTGCGCGAGGATCGTCCCCGAGTTCCCCCGGGCCCCGATCAGCGCACCGTGCGCCATCGCCCGGGCGACCTCGGCGAGAAGGGGTTTCGCCGCGCCGTCCCCGGCCCCGTCCACAGCGCCGTGCCCAGCCCCGTCCCCGGCGCCGTCCCTGGCCCCGTGGCCCGCCGGCCCCTGGTCCGCTGCCCCGCGACCCGCCGCCTCGTGCCCCTCGAACACCGCCTCGACCGCCGCGACGGCCGACTCCACGGTCAGGTACAGGTTCGTCCCGGTGTCCCCGTCGGCCACCGGATAGACGTTGATCGCGTCGATCTCCTCGCGGGCCCGCCCCAGCGCCTCCAGCGCGAGCCCGCACCAGGTGCGCACCGCGGATGCGTCCAATGTCTGCGGCACCTGCGGCACCTGCGCCTCCTTGAGCTGCTGGACGTGGGACCGCAGCGTAGACCCAGGGGTGGTGCGAACCGGAAGAGGGCCGGGGACGGGCGCCGGACCAGCCATGGTAGTTTCGTTGTACGGAAGCAGTCGTTGTATGCTGCTCCGGTTGCCCGATCCTTATCGGGCCTTACCCCTGGCAACGCCACTCAGGTCTCCGATCGTGAATCTCGATCGATCGCGGGTCCTGAACCCGGCATGCCGGGTTCAACCGTAAGTGGATCTGAAGTCTTTGGAGTGACCCGTGGCTGCCAACTGCGACGTCTGCGGCAAGGGGCCGGGCTTCGGCAACAACATCTCGCACTCGCACCGCCGTACGTCCCGCCGCTGGAACCCGAACATCCAGCGTGTGCGTACCGTGGTGGGCGGGACGCCGAAGCGCGTGAACGCTTGCACCTCGTGCATCAAGGCCGGCAAGGTCTCGCGCTGACGCTCAGCTAGCGCGCGGCCACTGCTGGTTCGCTGCACGAAGCCGGTCCACCGAGTGTGGACCGGCTTTTTGCTGTGCCCGAGCCCGGGTGAACTGCCAGAATCCTGCGAATGCGCTTCGGCATCCTGGGCCCCCTGGACGTACGCACCGACGACGGCACCCCCGTGGACCCCGGCGGCCCGCGCCCGCGCGCCCTGCTCACTCTCCTGCTGCTGGACGCTCCTCGCGCGGTCTCCACGGAGCGGCTCACCGACGGCCTGTACGGCAGCGAGCCGCCCGCCGGAGCCGCCAACGCGCTCCAGTCCCAGATCTCCCGCCTGCGCAGGCGCCTCGCCCCGCACACGGAGATCGAGGCGACCCCGACCGGATACCGCGTCGCCGCCCCAGCCGACTCCGTCGACGCCCACCGGTTCGAGCTGCTGTCCAGGGAAGGGCGCGCCGCCCTGGCCGCCGGGGACCATCCGCGGGCCGCGGCCCGGCTGTGCGAGGCGCTGGGGCTGTGGCGCGGCCCGGCCGTGCCCGACCTGCCCGACGCGCACACCGAGCGGGCCCGCTTCGACGAGCTCCGCCTGGCCGCCGTACAGGACCGCATCGAGGCGGATCTGGCGCTCGGGGGCAGCCCCGAACTCGTACCAGAGCTGCGGACCCTGCTGGCCGCCCATCCGTTGAGTGAACGGCTCTACGGGCAGCTGATGCGGGCTCTGCACGCGGCCGGGCGGGCCGCCGAGGCGCTCACCGTCTACGAGGAGGCCCGGCGCACCCTCGCCGACGAGCTGGGCGCCGATCCCTCGCCCGAACTGGCCGCGCTCCATCTGGAGCTGCTGCGGGGTCGTGAGGCGGAGCGCAAGCGGGTCCCCGTCCAGTTGACCCGCTTCGTCGGCCGCGAGAGCGAACTCGTCCGGATCGCCGCCCTCCTGACCGAGGTGCGCCTGGTCACGCTCACCGGTCCCGGCGGAGCGGGCAAGACACGGCTCGCGATCGAGGCGGCGAGCGCTCGGCCCGGTGTCTGTTTCGTCGAGCTGGCCCCCCTGACCGACGGTGCGCAGATCCCGTACGCCGTTCTGACCGCCCTGGGTGTCCGAGGCGCCCGCACCCCCGCGACGGACAGCGCGGACCGGTTGCTGGCCGCCCTGGAGGAGCGCGAGCTGCTGCTCGTGCTCGACAACTGCGAGCACCTGGTCGAGGAGGCCGCGAGGCTCACCGCGCTGCTCCTGGCGGCCTGCCCCGGCGTACGTGTCCTCGCCACCAGCCGTGAGTCCCTCGGCATCACCGGCGAAGTGCTGGTTCCTGTGCCGCCGTTGCAGCCTGACCCGGCGGTGCGGCTCTTCCTCGACCGGGCGCGGGCCGTGCGCCCGGGTTTCGAGGGCCACGCGCGCGTGCCCGACATCTGCGCCGCCCTCGACGGGCTCCCCCTCGCCATCGAGCTGGCGGCGGCCCGGCTGCGCACGCTCACCCCCGACGAGCTGGCGGACCGCCTCGGCGACCGCTTCCGCCTCCTGTCCCGCGGCGACCGCTCCAAGGCGCCCCGGCACCGCACCCTGCGGGCCGTCGTGGAGTGGAGCTGGGATCTGCTCGACGACGAGGAGCGGGAGTTGGCCCGACGGATGACCGTGTTCTTTGGGGGCGCGACGCTGGAGGCCGTCGAGACGGTGTGCGGTATGCCGTATCCGGAGGATCTGCTGGCCTCGCTGGTCGAGAAGTCGTTCCTGGAGGTGGCTGGGGGGCGCTATCGGATGCTGGAGACGATCCGGGCGTTCGCCGCCGAGGGCAACGCCCGGGAGCGGGACGTCAGGGACGCCCACGCCGCGTACTTCCTGCGGCTGGCGGAGCGGGCGGAGCCGTATCTGCGGGGCGCGGAGCAGTTGCCCTGGCTGGCCCGGCTCACCGCCGAGCGCGACAACCTGGACGCGGCCCTGCGCCGTCTCGTGACGGTGGCGCCGGCGGACGCCCTGCGTCTCATGGCCTCCCTGTCCTGGTTCTGGCGGCTGCGCGGGTCGTACGGCGAGCAAGTTCCGGTGGCCCGCGCGCTGCTGGCGGCGGCCGGCGACGAACCGCCGGAGGGCCTGGCCGAGGAGTACGCCCTGTGCCTGATGAACACGGTCACCGGACGCGGCGACGATCCGGCCGAACCGGGGCGCATCGATCGAGCGGCCGAGATCATGCAGGTTATGGACCAGCCACTGCGGCTGCCGTTCACCATGGTCCTGTGGTCGCTGACCGGGGGCCCGCTGCTCTCCGCGGACGAGCGGAACCTGGCCGTCCAGATCAGCGGCGACCCCTGGGGCGAGGCGCTGCTGGAGATGGGGCTCGCCTACCGGGCGCTGTTCACCGGGCGCCCCGCCGACTCCGAGGCCGCCTTCACGCGCGCGTTGGCGGGCTTCCGCGCGACCGGCGACCGCTGGGGCATGGCGAACTGCCTGGACCCGCTGGGCACGTTCGCGAACTGGCGCGGTGAGTACGGGCGGGCCCTGGAACTGTTCGACGAGGGACTGGAGCACGTACGGGAATTGGAGGCGTCGGAAGAGGCCGCGGACCTGCTGCGTTCGCGGGCGACCGTGCTGCTGCACCGCGGCGAGACCGAGGCGGCCGTCTCCCACTACGAGCGCTCCGCCGCCCTGGCCCGCACCGCCGGCGCCTTGGACAAGGTCGCGAGCGCCCGGCGGGGCCTTGGCGACGCGGCCCGGCTGTCCGGTGACACCGCCCACGCGCGCGTGCACTACGAAAGCGCCCTGGAAGCGTGCGCGGCGAACTGGTTCAGCGTCGGCGAGACCGTGCTGATCCTCGTCGGCCTGGGGCGTACCGCCGCCGCGGAGGGAGCGGTCGAACAGGCCCGGGACTGGTTCGCGCAGGCCCGCACGCATGCCCTGGACTCGCCCGACGTCATCGCCCTGGCGGCCGTCGTGGACGCGCTGGCGTCCGTCGCCCCGGCCCCGGAGCGGGCCGCCGAACTCCTCGGCGCCGCCGCGGGCCTGCGGGGCGCCGAGCCGCAGGGCGACCCCGATGCCGTACGGACGCGCGAGGACGTACGCGCGAAACTGTCCCCCGAGGCCTACGACAAGGCCTTCGAGCGGGGCCGGGAGCGGTGGTCAGCGACGGTCAGTGAACGGTAGGAGGACGGTCAGCGCCTCCCTCCAAGCTGCCGTACATGACGAACAAGACGCACGACCTCAGCCACCTCACCGTCCTGATCTCCGGCGCCAGCGTCGCCGGGCCCGCGCTCGCCCTGAACCTCCAGCGCTACGGCGCCCGGGTCTCCGTCGTCGAGAAAGCACCGGACCTGCGAGGAGGCGGCTTCGCCGTCGACTTCCGGGGGCACGTCCACCGCAAGGTCCTCACCGAGATGGGTATCTGGGACGAGATCCACGCCCGGCAGACCCATATGGGCCGGCAGATGGTCGTCGACGCGGACGGCTCGCCGAAGGTGGACCTGCCGTCGGAGATGATGAGCGGCGACGTGGAGATCTTCCGCGGCGAGCTCGCGCGGATCATGTACGAGCGCACCAGGGACCGCGTGGAGTACGTGTTCGGCGACTCGATCGCCACACTCACCGATACGCCCGACGGCGTCGACGTCACCTTCGAGAACAGCCCGTCGCGCCGTTTCGACCTGGTGATCGGCGCGGACGGCCTCCACTCCCGCACCCGCTCCCTCGTCTTCGGCGACGAGTCCCGCTACCTGCGCTTCTTCGACCACTACGTGGCCGGCTTCGAGATCCCGAACCACCTGGGCCTGGACCGCACCGGCCGGGTCTACAGCGAGCCCGGCCGCGCGATCGCCCTCGGCAACTACGACGGTCACCCGGACCGCGCGGGCGCATTGCTGGTCTTCCGGTCCGAGCGGCTGTCGTACGACCGCCGGGACATCGACGGGCAGAAGCGGCTCCTGGCCGAGAAGTTCGCGGGGATGAGCTGGGAGGGCCCGAACGTCCTGAAGGCCCTGGCGACGGCCGACGACCTGTACTTCGACGCGATCGCCCAGATCCACGTCGACCGGCTCACCAAGGGCCGCGTGGCACTGCTCGGGGACGCGGGGTACGGCGCCACGATGGGCGGCATGGGCACCGGTGTGGCGATCGTCGGCTCGTACGTCCTGGCCGGTGAACTCGCCCTGGCGGGCGGGGATCACCGTACGGCGTTCGCCGCCTACGAGGAGCGGATCCGGGACTTCGCCATCGGCTGCCAGAAGACCTCCGGCAACGCCGGTCCGTTCTTCGCGCCGGCCACCGAGCGGCGCATCCGCAGCCGGGACCGGATGTACCGGTTGCTCGCCTCCCGCCCGCTGGCGGCCTTCTTCAAGCGGCTCACCGAGAAGTCGGCGACCAACATCAAGCTGCCGGAGTACCCCGTGTGAGCGCCGCGGCTCACCCCCGGGCTCTCAGGGCCCACCCGTGGTCCACCGGCCCGATCCCGCCCCCGAGTGCGAACCCGGCGGCGATCGCTCCGGTCACGTACTCCTTGGCCGCCGCCACCGCGTCCGGGGCGGTCTCCCCCTTGGCCAGCCCGCAGGCGATCGCCGACGCCAGCGTGCACCCCGTGCCGTGGGTGTGCCGGTTGTCGTGGCGCGGGGCGCGCAGCCAGTGCTCATCGGAGCCGTCGGTCAGCAGGTCGACGGCGTCGCCGGGCAGATGGCCGCCCTTGATCAGCACCCACGCCGGGCCGTACGCCAGGACGGCCGCCGCGGCCCGCCGCACGTCCTCCTCCGACTCGACCCGGACGCCCGTGAGTTGGGCCACCTCGTCCAGGTTCGGTGTCGCCACCGTCGCGACCGGCAGCAGCTTCGTGCGGACGGAGTCCAGCGCGGAGGCCGCCAGCAGCGGATCCCCGTGCTTCGAGACCCCCACCGGGTCGACCACGGCCGGCGCGTCCGTGCCGCCGATCAACTCGGCCACCGCCTCGACGAGTTCGGCCGAGGCCAGCATGCCGGTCTTGACCGCCTGGACGCCGATGTCGTCGACGACGCCACGGTACTGGGCCCGTACCGCCTCCACGGGCAGCTCCCAAGCCCCCTGCACGCCGAGGGAGTTCTGGGCGGTGACGGCCGTGACCACGCTCATGCCGTGCGTGCCGAGGGCGAGCATCGTCTTCAGGTCGGCCTGGATGCCTGCCCCGCCCCCGGAGTCGGAGCCCGCGACCGTCAGCACGCGGGGCAGTGCACCTGGCGTGGGACCTGGCAGTGGGCGCGGGGCGCTCATGACTCGATGTCCCCGAAGTGGTCCCAGCCGCCCTTCTTCGTCCAGGGCGCCCCGTCGACGGTCACCTGGGGCAGCGCCGAGGGGTTGAGCACCTCGCCGATCACCTTCCAGCGGGCGGGCAGCTTCACGTCGGGTGGGAAGGTCGCCACTATCGCGTGGTCCTCTCCCCCGGTGAGCACCCACTGGATGGGGTCGACGCCGACGGCCTGCCCGATGTCGTTCATCTGGGTCGGGATGTCGATCGCGCCCGAGCGGACGTCGATCCTGACCTTGCTCGCCTCCGCGATGTGCCCCAGGTCGGCGATCAGCCCGTCACTCACGTCGCACATCGCGGTCGCGCCAAGACCGGCCGCCGCCGGCCCCGCGTGGTACGGCGGCTCCGGGCGCCGGTGGGCCTCCACGAAGGCGCGGGGCGAGCGGAACCCGCGCGAGAGCACCGCGTGCCCGGCGGCGGACCAGCCCAGCCAGCCGGTCACGGCCACCACGTCCCCGGGCTGCGCGCCGGCCCGGGTCACGGGCTCGTGGCCCCGCAGATCGCCGAGCGCGGTGATCGAGACCGTGATCGTGTCGCCGCGTACGACGTCACCGCCGACCACGGCCGCTCCCGCGACCTGGCACTCGTCGCGCAGCCCGTCCATCAGCTCGGACGGCCAGGTGGCCGGGAGTTCGGCGGGCACGACCAGCCCGAGCAGCAGCGCGGTGGGCACGGCGCCCATGGCCGCGATGTCGGCGAGGTTCTGCGCCGCCGCCTTGCGCCCGACGTCGTACGCCGTGGACCAGTCGCGGCGGAAGTGCCGCCCCTCCAGGAGGATGTCGGTGCTCGCCACGACCCTGCGGTCGGGTGCGGCCACCACGGCGGCGTCGTCGCCGGGGCCGACGCGGACCGCCGGGGTGGTGGTGAGCCGCGAGGTGAGCTCCCTGATGAGCCCGAACTCCCCGAGCTCGCCCACGGTTCCCTTCACCGTGTCTCACCTGGTCCTTTCAACGATCGTCGCCCGGCGCCGGGTGTTCCTCGGCCGCGGGTCCGGGGGTCGGCCCCCGGGATGGCACAGCATCGGTGTACGTCCCCTTCTTCTGCCGCCCGCGCCCGGTCGCGGGCGGGCCTGCTCCTCGGTACGGTCAGGTCGACCGTCAACCAGTGTGGTGCGTGCGCCCCGATGTGCGCGCCACAGCCTCCACGGGTCTCCCCGAGTTGAGCGGCGACGCGATACCGTGGCGTTCCTTTTCCCCCCATGATCCTCGTGGCCGCCCTGGAGGTTCCGTGGTACAGGCGTACATCCTGATCCAGACGGAGGTCGGCAAGGCGTCGACCGTCGCCGAGACGATCAGCAAGATCCCTGGCGTCATCCAGGCCGAGGACGTGACAGGACCGTATGACGTGATCGTGCGCGCGCAGGCCGACACGGTCGACGATCTCGGCCGCATGGTGGTCGCGAAGGTCCAGCAAGTGGACGGCATCACCCGCACCCTGACCTGCCCGGTCGTGCACCTCTAGCCCCCGTCTACCCTGTGGCCGGTGAACATCTTCCATCGCCGGCGGCGCACCCTTGCCGGGTTGCCCGTCCTGGCCCTGCTGATCGTCACCGCGGGCTGTTCCTCAAGCGACGACAACGACTCGGCCGCGGTTCCCAGCCCGGACACGAAGGCCACCGGGCTGTGCCGGAACCTGGACGAGGCGCTGCCGGACAAGGTGGACGGCCTGAGCCGTGAGGATCCCGAGCCCCGGTCGGCGCTGACCGCGGGCTGGGGAGGCTCGGCGATCATACTGCGCTGCGGTGTACAGCGGCCTCCGAAGATGATCGACCCCAAGGTGGCCAAGGGCGCCGACCCGGACGCGGTGGCCGGGGGCGTGAACGGCGTGGACTGGCTGATGGAGAAGCGGGACGACGGCGCGTACCGCTTCACCACCGCGAACCGCACCGCGTACGTCGAGGTCTCCGTGGCGAAGGGGCGCGACAGCTCGGGCGCGCTCATCGACCTGGCCGGGGCGATCAAGAAGGCGATACCGGAGGGCATCGCGGACTGAGCGCTCCGCTGGGTGAGCCGGATTGAGCGCCGTTGTGTGACGGGTCGTCTCAGCGCTGCGGGTCCATTGTGGCTGGTCGCTCCCCCACTCTCGCCTTCGCTCGAGCGGGGGGACCCCCATCGCGGCGGAGCCGCATATCGATACAGCCCCGCGCCCTGAGGGCGCGCCCCTCAGCCGCGCTTTTCAGCGCAGGCCCGTGGACCTCCGCAGCGCCGCCTCCACCAGCCGCTCCACCAGCTCCGGGTAGCTGATCCCGCTGGCCTGCCACATCGCCGGGTACATGGAGATCGGTGTGAAACCGGGCAGCGTGTTGATCTCGTTGATCACGAACTCGCCGTCCTCGCCGAGGAAGAAGTCCGCGCGGACCAGCCCCTCGCAGGAGGCGGCCTCGAAGGCGTCGACGGCCAGCCGCTGGACCTCGGCGGTCTGCTCGTCGGTGAGCGGGGCGGGCACGATGCCCGGCGTCGAGTCGATGTACTTGGCCTCGAAGTCGTAGTACGCGTGGGCCTCGGGCGGCGGGATCTCGGCGGGTACCGAGGCACGGGGGCCGTCCTCGAACTCCAGGACGCCGCACTCGATCTCGCGGCCCCGCACCGCCGCCTCGACGAGGATCTTCGGGTCGTGCTGCTGGGCGGCCGCGATCGCCTCGTCGAGGCCGGACAGGTCGTCGACCTTGGTGATGCCGATCGAGGACCCGGCGCGGGCGGGCTTCACGAACAGCGGCCAGCCGTGCTCCCCGGCGAAGTCGATGATCTTCTTGCGGGCGGCGGGCTCGTCGCGCTCCCACTCGCGCGGACGGATCACCACGTAGGGGCCCACCTTGAGCCCGAAGGAGGTGAACACCCGCTTCATGTACTCCTTGTCCTGGCCGACGGCCGAGGCGAGGACGCCCGAGCCGACGTACGGGACCCCGGAGAGCTCCAGGAGGCCCTGGAGGGTGCCGTCCTCGCCGTACGGGCCGTGCAGCACGGGAAAGACCACGTCGACCTCGCCGAGGGCCTTGGGGACCGATCCGGGCTCGCTGTAGACGACTTCGCGGTTGGACGGGTCGAGCGGGAGGATCACCCCGCCCTCGGCGGACTCGGCGAGCTGCTCGACCTCGGGCGTGCGGCGTTCGGTGATCGCCATGCGGTCCGGGTCGTCCGCCGTGAGCACCCAGCGGCCGTCCCGGGTGATGCCGATCGGCAGGACGTCGTACTTCGTCCGGTCGATGGCGCGCAGGACGGCGCCGGCGGTGACCATGGAGATCCCGTGCTCGGAGCTGCGGCCGCCGAAGACGACGGCCACGCGCGGCTTGCGGGGCGGCTGGCCAGGGCTCTGGGGGAGGTTCTCGGTGCTCATATCGCGATGAGCGTACCCGTAGGTAGCGGGGCTCGTCAGTGCCCCACCGGCCCCTCGCGTGGCGAGTTCCCCCGGTCGTCGCCGATCATCGCCGAGTGTCGTACGGACGGCTGCGGAGCGTCGTCCCTCAGTGGCGCTCCGGCTTGGCGCTGCGCGACATCAGTTCCTTGAGGGCGACGACGGGCGGCTTGCCCTCGTGGACGATGCCGACGACGGTCTCCGTGATCGGCATGTCGACGCCGTGGCGGCGCGCCAAGTCCAGTACGGACTCACAGGACTTGACGCCCTCGGCGGTCTGCCGGGTGACCGCGATGGTCTCCTGGAGGGTCATGCCCTTGCCGAGGTTGGTGCCGAAGGTGTGGTTGCGGGACAGGGGCGAGGAGCAGGTGGCCACCAGGTCGCCGAGTCCGGCGAGGCCGGAGAACGTCAGCGGGTCGGCGCCCATCGACAGGCCCAGCCGGGTGGTCTCGGCGAGTCCGCGTGTGATGAGCGAGCCCTTGGCGTTGTCGCCGAGGCCCATGCCGTCCGCGATGCCGACGGCGAGACCGATGACGTTCTTCACCGCGCCGCCGAGCTCGCAGCCGACCACGTCGGTGTTGGTGTACGGGCGGAAGTACGGCGTGTGGCAGGCGGCCTGGATGCGCTTGGCGACGATCTCGTCGGTGCAGGCGACCACGGAGGCGGCCGGCATGCGGGCGGCGATCTCACGGGCGAGGTTGGGCCCGGTGACCACGGCGACGCGATCCTGACCGACCTTGGCGACGTCCTCGACGACCTCGCTCATCCGCATGGCGGAACCGAGTTCGACGCCCTTCATGAGGGAGACGAGGACCGTGCCGGGGGCCAGCAGCGGCGCCCATTCGGCGAGGTTGCCGCGCAGGGTCTGCGAGGGGACGGCGAGGACGGTGAAGTCGGCTTCGGCGGCGGCCTCGGCGGGATCCGTGGTGGCCCGCAGGTTCGCCGGGAGCTCGACGCCGGGCAGGTAGTCGGCGTTGGTCCGGGTGGAGTTGACCGCGTCCACGAGCTGCGCGCGCCGTCCCCACAGGACGACGTCGCAGCCGGCGTCGGCGAGCACCATCCCGAACGCCGTGCCCCACGAACCGGTGCCGAAGACGGCCGCCTTGACCGGCTTGCTCACGTGCTGTGCCCCTCTCCTTGTCCCTGCTTGCCCATGGCGTGCTGCTGCTCGGCCTTCTCCGTGTGCGCGGCCCGGCGGCGCTGCTCGATGCGCACCTGCTTCGGGTCGTACGGCGTCTCGGGCGCCTTCTCACCGCGGATGGTCTCGAGTTGCGCGGTGACGGCGGCCATGATGACCTCGGTGGCCTCCTTCAGAAGCTCCGGGGTCATCTCCTTGTCGTAGAAGCGCGTCAGGTCCACCGGCGGGCCGGCCAGCACGTGGTGGGTCTTGCGCGGAAGGAGGTCGGGCTTCTTGGCGTACGGCGCCAGCAGCAGGTTGGCGCCCCACTGGGCCACCGGGATCACCGGGCACCGGGTCTGCAGGGCGACCCGCGCGGCGCCGGTCTTGCCGGTCATGGGCCACAGGCCGGGGTCGCGGGTGAGGGTGCCCTCGGGGTAGAAGGCGACGCATTCCCCGCGCTCGACGGCCCCGATCGCGGCGCGGAAGGCGCTCAGCGCGTCGGTGCTCTCGCGGTAGACGGGGATCTGTCCGGTGCCGCGCATCGCGGCGCCCACGAATCCCTTCTTGAAAAGCGCGCTCTTCGCGAGGAATCGCGGAACGCGCCCGGTGTTGTACTGAAAGTGCGCGTACGCGAAGGGGTCCACGTGGGAATTGTGGTTCACCACGGTGATAAATCCGCCGTCGGCCGGAATGTTCTCCATTCCGCGCCAGTCCCGCTTGAGCAGAGCCACCAGCGGCGGTTTGCAGAGGACCGCTGCGAAGCGGTACCAGAAGCCGATTCTGCGGCGGGGCACGCGGACACCTTCCTCTAGAACCTTGGGCTCTGGGGCCCGGGGAGCCGCACAAGTGTGACCCCAAGCCGACGGTCTGTCGAGAACACCGTACGCCCCGAGGGTCGGAGTACCAGGGCGCCCAGAGCATGGTCCTTGTAAAGGCCGGGTGAGAATGGGCGCGGCAGACAACAGGCCGAGCCCTGTCGCGGACGGGAGCCGGGGCGGCGGGGTCCGGGCCCGGCGAGGGAGGAACGGAGCGCTCGTGCAGTGGACCCTGGTGGTGCCCCTGAAACCGCTGGTGCGGGCCAAGAGCAGGCTCTCGGACGCCGCCGACGACGCGGTGCGTCCGGGACTGGCGCTCGCGTTCGCGCAGGACACGGTGGCCGCGGCGCTCGCCTGTCCCGCCGTCCGGGACGTGGCGGTCGTCACCGACGACGATCTGGCGGGCCGCGAGCTGGCCGCGCTGGGGGCCCGGATCGTCCCCGACACCCCGGGAGCGGGCCTGAACGCCGCCCTGGCGCACGGGGAGACGGTCGTCCGCTCTTCACGGCCCGAGCAGCCCGTGGCGGCCCTGAACGCCGATCTGCCGGCTCTGCGCCCCGCGGAACTGGCCCGTGTCCTGGACGCGGCGGCCGCGTTCCCGCGCGCCTTCCTCGCGGACGCCGCGACCCTGGGTACGACGCTGCTGGCCGCGAGCCCGGGCGCGCCGTTGCTCCCGGCCTTCGGCGTCGGTTCCCGCGCCCGCCATCGCGCCTCGGGGGCCGTGGAGCTCCCTCTCGACGCGGTGGACTCCGTGCGCCAGGACGTGGACACCGGTGACGACCTGCGGGCGGCGCTGGCGCTGGGGGTGGGGCCCCGTACGGCCGCCGCGGCCGCGCGGCTGCTGATACCCGGACAGTAGGCTGCGCATCATGCAGGCGACCGCGTACACGTACGACCCCGACACCCGCAGTGGCCAGGTGCTGCTCGACGACGGCACCCCGGTGCCGTTCGGCGCCCCGGCGTTCGACGCGGGCGGCCTGCGGCTGCTGCGGCCCGGCCAGCGCGTGCGCATCGAGACGGAGGGCGAGGGCGAAGCCCGCCGTATCACGCTGGTGACGCTGCAGACGTTCTGAAACGACCTGAACACGCGGCGTGTCCGGACACGCCGCGGGGCGGGGGCCCCCCCGGCGTGGGCCCCCGCCCGGGGGGTTGTTCGGGAGTGGCGTGCTGTTGCGTGCCGAGGGCGGGGGGGGGAGATCGGGGGGGGGAAGGGCGCGC